>NZ_JBEORS010000021.1:0-114072 GCF_040302405.1 Streptomyces sp. NPDC126503 | reverse complement strand
CCCGCATCCGCATGCGGGGCGCGGCGCCTTTTCCTTATGTCCGGAGCAAAGGAAAGTGCCGGTCGTTGCTGCCGCCGGGACTTCCCCTTCCGGAATCCGGAGGAAAATAGTCTTCAGGCATGAAGATTCTCTTGAGCGGAACCGCGTCGGATTCCCATACGTGGAATCTCGTGTACCTCCGGCTCTTTCTGGAGGAACTCGGCCACGAGGTCGTCGGGCTCGGTCCCTGCGTGAGCGCCGAGCTGCTCACGGACGCCTGCCGCCGGCACGCGCCCGACGCGGTCGTGCTCAGCAGCGTCAACGGACACGGCTACCGCGACGGCCTCACCGCGGTCCGCCGGCTGCGCTCCGAGCCCGCCCTCAGCGCCCTGCCGGTCGTCCTCGGCGGCAAGCTCGGTGTGGCCGGACGCAGCCAGGACGAGGACGTCGCACGCCTCCTGGAGGCCGGCTGCGACGCCGTCTTCGGGGACGACCTGGACGCGCTGCGCGGCTTCCTCGCCGCCGGGACGCGCAGGGAGGTGCCGGCGTGACGACGCCCTCGTCCTTCGGCGCCTTCGTGGCGGCCTCCGCCGCCGCCGGCCGGCTCGTCGTCCAGCCCCGCATGGGCTTCGGCGACCCCGGCCTGATGCGGTCCGGTCTCGCCCGCACCCGGGCCGCCACCGCCCACACCGCCGGCACCCTCACCGTCGACAGCTACACCCGCGTCGGCGACCTGGCCGCCGCCCGCGCCGCCGTCGCCGACGGCGCCCGTCTCAACGGCTACCCGATCGCCGCGCACTCCGCGAAGACCACCCGCGCGGTCCTCGACCACCTGCACGGCGCCGACTTCCCCGTGCAGGTCCGGCACGGTTCGGCCCGTCCCGAGCCCATCGTCCGGGCCCTCACGGCCGCCGGCCTCGACGCCACCGAGGGCGGCCCCGTCTCGTACTGCCTGCCCTACGGCCGCACCCCGCTACGGGAGTCCGTCGCCGCCTGGGTCCGCGCCTGCGACCTGCTCGTCACCGGCGCACGCCCCGGCGCCACGCCGCACCTGGAGAGCTTCGGCGGCTGCCTGCTCGGCCAGCTCTGCCCCCCGAGCCTGCTGGTCGCCACCAGCGTCCTGGAGTGCCTGTTCTTCGTCCGGTACGGGCTCCGCAGCGTCTCGCTGAGCTATGCCCAGCAGACCCACTCCGGCCAGGACGAGGAGGCCCTGCGCGCCCTGGACCGGCTCGCCGCCGAATTCCTCCCCGCCGGGGTCGACCGGCACGTCGTCCTCTACACCTACATGGGCGTCCATCCGCGCACCGAGCGCGGCGCCACCCGGCTCCTGGAGGCCTCCGCGCGGCTCGCGGTACGGGCCGGGGCGGGCCGGCTCATCGTCAAGACGGCCGCGGAGGCCCACCGCATCCCCACCGTGGACGAGAACGTCCGCGCCCTGGAGACCGCCGCCGCGGCCGCCGCGCTCGCCGGTGCCCCGGCCGCCCCGGTGGACGCGGCCGACAGCGAGGTGTACCAGGAGGCGCGCGCCCTCGTGGAAGCCGTCCTCGGCCTGCACCCCGACCTCTCCCGCGCCCTGCCCGCCGCCTTCGCACGCGGCCTGCTCGACGTGCCCTTCTGCCTCCACCCCGACAACCCGGGCCGCTCGCTCGGCTTCATCGACCCGGCCGGGCGGCTCCGCTGGGCCCGCACCGGGGCCATGCCGCTGCGCGCCGACACCGCCGCCGACGCGGCCCCGCTCACCGCCGCCGGCCTGCTCACCGCCCTCCACCACGTCGCCGACCGGTACGACAGCGGGGACGCGGGCGCGGACCGCCGTGCGGTCCACCACGCCCGCCAGGCCGCCGACCCGCTCACCGTCTGACGCCACGTCGACGCGCGGGCACACACCAGTCCCGCCGCCCGAGCCCCTTCCGCCCCGTACGAACAGGAGCCCCGCCATGGACCTGCCCGCTCCCGCCTCCGACGCCGCAGCGCCCGGCACCCCGCCCCCGCTCGGCGAGCACCTGCGCTCGCCCCGGCTGCGCGCCGCCATGCTCGTCCAGCAGGAGGTCCTCCAGGCCGCCCGCGACTTTCTGCGCGGGGAGGACTTCACCGAGCTGCTGCCCCCGCTCGTCGGGCCCGTCACCGACCCGGGCGGGCGCGGCGCCAAAGCCCTGGACGTCGACTACTACGGGCATCCGTACAAGCTGATGACCAGCGCCATCCTCTACAAGCAGGCCTCCCTGCGGGGCTTCCCGCGCCTCTTCTACATCGCCCCCAACGTCCGCGTGGAACCGGAGGAGACCGCCACCACCGGCCGTCACCTGGTCGAGTTCCACCAGATCGACGTGGAGATCGCGGGCGCGAGCCGCGAGGACGCCCAGGAGATCGCCGCCGGCCTCCTCACCCACGTCACCGAGCACGTGTGGACCGCCGTCCCGGACGTCCTCACCGGACTCGGCCGCGTCGAGGCCGACTTCGCGGACATCCGCGCCGGCAAGTACGACACCCGCACCCACGAGGAGGCCGTGGCCCGGCTCCTCTCCCTCGGCCACCCACAGAACCCCGACGGAGAGATCGACTGGACCGGCGAGCGCATCCTTTCCCTGGAGAGCGACCGGCCCTTCTTCGTCGACGACTACCCCAAGGGCTCGCGCGGCTTCTACGACCGCGAGGACCCCGAACGCCCCGGCGTGCTGCGGAACTTCGACCTCATCGCCCCGCACGGCTTCGGTGAACTGGTCTCCGGCAGCGAACGCGAGGCCGACTACGCCACCCTCGTCACCCGCATGCGGGAGAGCGGC
The DNA here is from genome assembly GCF_040302405.1 of Streptomyces sp. NPDC126503. Classification (NCBI taxonomy): domain Bacteria; kingdom Bacillati; phylum Actinomycetota; class Actinomycetes; order Kitasatosporales; family Streptomycetaceae; genus Streptomyces; species Streptomyces sp. NPDC126503. The sequence continues at coordinate 111,310 of NZ_JBEORS010000021.1, read as the reverse complement.
GAGAACCCCGCGAAGTACGCCTGGTACCTGAAGGAGGCCCGCGAGGGCATCCCCGCCAGCGCCGGCTTCGGCATGGGCCTCCAGCGCCTCGTCCGCTTCCTCACCGGACTCGACGCCCTCTGGCAGGTCAGCGCCTACCCGAAGCTCCCCGGGGTGGTCGCCCCGTGACCGCCGCCGCCCTCACCGCCCCCGGCTTCCCCGAGGACGCGGTCCGCGCCCGCGCCCGGCACGGCACCGCCGCCGTCTTCCCCGACCCGGCCGCGTACGGCGGACGCCTCTTCGGCCCCACCCCCGCCCCGGCCGGCGGGGACGCCCTGGACCGGATGCGGATCGTGCCGCCCGTCTTCATGCCGCGACGGCTGGAGAAGCTCATCGACCTGGCCCGCGAACCGGAGTTCGGCGACGTCGACCTCACCACCCGCGTCGGCGGGTTCACCGCCCGACTGCCCCTCTACCTCTCCGCGTTCGGCTCCACCCGGGCGGGCAGCGGCGACCTCGCCGTCCACGCGAGCCGACAGGCCGCCCGCCTCGGCATCCCCATGGTCATCGGGGAGAACATGGTCCCCGTCCACGGCTACCGCCGCTCCGGCGACACCACCCGCTCCGCGCTCCTCGCCCGCGTCGAGGCCTATCTGGAGGCCGCGCCCGACGGCGTCGGCGGCATCGTGGTCCAGCAGTCCACCGAGGACGCCGACTCCGAGGTGTGGAACCTCCTCTACAGCGACCCGGCCTTCCGCCCCCTCCTGGAGAGCGGCCGCCTCGCCTTCGAGCTGAAGACCGGCCAGGGCGCCAAACCCGGCCTCGGCGGCATGACCGTCGTCGGCCGCGCCGAGGCCGAGCAGCTCGCCCGCCGCTTCACCGTCCGCGAGGTCTTCGGCGAGGCCGCCCCGCACCGGCTGCGCTGCGCGACCCCCGGCACCTTCACCGAGGAGATCCTCCGCCAGCAACTCCGCTTCATGCGCAACAACTTCCCCAAGGCCCGCACCTGGGTGAAGTTCCACCCGGGCCGCGACATCGGCCACGCCGCCCGCACGGCCTGGGCCGCCGGGGCCGACGCCGTCACCGTGGACGGCGCCGAGGGCGGCACCGGCTGGGCCCCCGGCGTCTTCCTCGACCACGTCGGCCTGCCCCTCGCCGAGGCCCTGCGGCGCGTCGGCCGCCCCGACGGCTGCCTCCTCGCCGCCGGCGGCGTCTGGGAAGGCGGCCGGGCCGTGCGCGCCCTCGCCCTCGGCGCCACCGCCGTCGGCCTCGGCCGCGCCGCCCTTGTCGCCGTCGACGAGGACCCCGAACACGGCCTGGAACGCCTCGCCGACGCCCTCGCCCTCGAACTGCGCCTCCTCGTCAGCGCCCTCGGCACGTACACGCCCGCCGCCCTCACCCCCGAGGACCTGTGGTCACCCGACCAGGACACGGCCCCGGCCCCGTGGCCCGCCACGACCGCGGGCTGTCCCTCATGACCCCCGCACGCCGCCGCCGGCACCCCCCGCGCGCCGTCCGTGCCCGCTTCTCGCTACGGGAGGTCCCCGGCATCACCGTCGCGGCGGCCGGCGACCGGCGGCCCCTCCCGTACGGACTCGACGGCACCGCCCGCCGCACGGCCCAGCGCGCGCTCACCGAGGCCGGCCGCGCCTACCTCGGCGGCCACGTCGAACTGCGCGCCCCGCGCCACCTCCCCGCCCGCACCCTGCGCCGTGCCACCACCCGCGCGGTGGCCGCGGCGGTCACCACCACCCTCCGAACCCCCCGCCCCGAAACGGGGCCCGTCCGACGGGTCCCGGCCCCCGTTCCATGGCCGGACCGGCCCGTGACGAGAAGGCGGGCCTGCGCCGCCGGGCGCGGGCACCGCCCCTGAGCGCGGCCCCCGTCTCCTCAGCCCCACCCCCTCCGGCCCGCCCCCGACAGAAAGCCGACCCCATGGCAACGCCCACCCCGCCCACCGCGCCCGGCCGGCGCGGCGCCGACCGGCGCCGGATCGTCGGTCTGGTCGCCGGGCAGGCCGCCGTCCAGGCGGGCAGCTTCGCCCTGCTCATCGCCATGAGCTGGACCGCCGTCCAGCTCGGCGGCCGGGGCGCCGTCACCGCCGTCACGCTCGCCGCCACCCTGCCCCGCGCGCTCCTGCTCCTCTTCGGCGGCGCCCTCACCGACCTGCTCGGCCCCCGCGCCCTGCTGCTGCGCACCACGGGCGTCCGCGTCCTCGTCCTCACGGCCGGGGCCGTCGTCACCGCCACCACCCACTCCCTCGGGCCGCTCGTCGCCGTCGCGCTGGTCGACGGCGTCCTGCTGGGCCTCGGCGGCCCCGCCGCCGGAGTCCTGCTGCCGCGACTGGCACCGCAGGAGCACCTGGGGCGCGCCAACTCCCTCTTCTCCATGGTGCTGCGGCTCGCCCCGCTCGCCGGCTCGCCGCTCGGGGCCTGGCTGGTGGTCGTCGGCGGGCTGCCGGTCGCCATGGCGGGCGCCGCGGCCGGCTGCGTCCTGTGGCTCGGCTGCGCCGCGTACGTCACCCACGGCATGACCCGGCCCGCGCCCGCCCCGCAGGGGCCCTCGCTGCTGCGCCGGTCGGGCGACGGCTTCCGGCTCCTGGCGGCCCACCCGCGCCTGCGGTGGATGTTCGTCGCCTGCTTCGCGATGGACCTGGCGTTCCTGTGGCCGGCCGAGGTCGCCCTGCCGCTGCGCGCCGCCGAACGGGGCTGGGGCGTCGGCGCGGTCGCCCTCGTCCTCGCCGCGTTCAGCGCGGGCGCGCTCGCCTCGGCGGCCCTGGGCGCCGCCGTCGCCCACCGCGTCCCGGTCTCGCTCAAGCTGGTGGTGACCGGCGCCGGTCTCGCCGCCGGCATGGGCGCCATGGCGCTCGTCCCGTCGCCCGGCGCCCTCGCCGGCACCGCCGCCGCCGTCGGCCTGCTCTCGGGGCTCAACGGCCCGGCGCTCCTGACGGCCTATCAACAGGCCGTGCCGGACGGGCGGATGGGGGCGGCGATGTCCACCTTCGCGCTCTCCGGGATCGGAGCGGCACCCCTGTCCCTGGCGCTGTTCAGCCCGGTCTCGCTGCACCTCGGCGTCACCGGCACCTGGCTGCTGTGCGCCGCCCTCGCCCTGGTCTCGCCGCTCGCCGCGGCCGTCGCCCTGCGCGCCGGGACGGAGAAGTCCGCGGGCCGGAGCACCGCCGGCCGCGTCCGTACCGTCCCGGAGACCACCGCCACGTCCGTGTGAGGCAGAGATGAGTCCGCTGACCCCAGCACCCCCGCCCGAGGTGTACGCCTCCGGGCACGCCGCCCTCCCGTACCCGTTCCCGGCCCCGCTGCCGCCGCTGCCCGCGGCGCTGCCCAGGCCGCCCGGCGTCCGGCCGCTCCGGCCCGGGCTGTGGCTGGTCGCCACCGACACGCACCGGGACAGCGCCGCCCGGTACGCCCCCCTCGTCCTGGACGCGGCCGAACTGGCCCGCGCCGAGGAGTTCCGGCGGCCCGGGGACCGCGCCACCTACCTGTGCGCGCACGTCGGTCTGCGCCGGCTGCTCGGCGCCCACCTCGGTGTCGCGCCCCGCGCCGTGGTGGTGGAGCGGGCGCCGTGCCCCTGCTGCGGCGGAGCGCACGGCAGGCCCGTCCTCGCGGACGGCGGCCCGCACTTCTCGCTCTCGCACTGCGAGGGCCTGAGTCTGATCGCCGTCGCCGCCACTCCGGTCGGCGTGGACATCGAACGGGTCCCCGCCCCGCACCTCGTGACGGAGGCCGCCGAGGTGCTCCACCCGGCCGAGTCGGCCGAACTGGCCGCCCTGGACGGGGCTCACCGCCCGGCCGCCTTCGCCCGGGTCTGGACGCGGAAGGAGGCGTACCTGAAGGGGCTCGGTGTCGGGCTCGGCGCCGACCCCGCGGCCACGTACGTCGGCGCCGGCCCCACCCCCTCCGCCCCGCCGGGCTGGCTGCTCACCGACGTGCCCGTGCCGTCCGGCCACCGGGCGGCGGTCGCCGTCCGCCGCTGAGCAACCGGGTGGCGCCGGCATGCCCGTACCACCGGACGGGCCGGCGCCACCCGGGCCGTCAGGCCGGACCGGGGGTGTCCGGCGCACGGCGGCGGCTCAGCGCGCCGGGCCACCACGCCACCGGTCCGAGGTCGCGGACCAGGGCGGGCACCAGCAGGGAGCGGACCACCAGGGTGTCCAGGAGGACGCCGAAGGCGACGATGAAGGCGATCTGCACGAGGAAGGCCAGCGGGATGACACCGAGCGCGGCGAAGGTCGCCGCGAGCACCACGCCCGCCGAGGTGATCACCCCTCCGGTGGCGGTCAGACCGATGCGGACGCCCTCGGCCGCGCCGTGGCGCAGGGACTCCTCGCGGACCCGGGACATCAGGAAGATGTTGTAGTCGACACCGAGGGCGACGAGGAAGACGAAGCCGTACAGCGGCACCGACGCGTCCGTGCCGGTGAAACCGAGGAGGTGCTCGAAGACGAGGGCCGAGACCCCCAGCGTGGCGGCGAAGTTGAGCGCCACGGTGGCGACGAGCAGCACCGGCAGCACCAGGGAGCGGAGCAGGGCGACCAGGATCACCAGGATGACCGCCAGGACGACGGGGACGATGACGGCGCGGTCCCGCGCGGCGGTGTGCTGGGTGTCGTACCGCTGCGCCGTGGTGCCGCCGACGAGGGCGTTCGCGCCGGGTACGGCGTGCACGGCGGTGCGGAGCCGGGGGAGCGTCTCGCGCGCGGCGTCGCTGTCGGCGGCGTCCGCGAGCGTGGCGTCGATCCGTACCCGGCCGTCGACGGCCGGCGGCGTGCCCCGCGCGGGTCGGCCGGCGGCGTCCACCGGGACGGCCGAGACGACGCCCGGAACGCCTTCGGCGGCGGCGACGACCCGGGGCGCCGCGTCGGCGTCGGCGATGATCACCGCGGGACTGCCCGCGCCGCCCGGGAAGTGACGGCCGAGCGTCTCCTGGGCGGCGACGGACGGCGCGTCGTTCACGAAGATCTCGTCGAAGGGCACGCCCCGGGAGCTGAGGGCGGGCGCGAAGGCCGCGCAGGCCAGGAGGCCGGCGAGGGTGAACGCCCACACCCGGCGCGGCGCCCGGTCGACCAGGGCTGCCACCCGCTCCCAGACGGCCCGGCCGCCCTTCGCCGGACCGGCGCCGTGCGGGGCCGGACGGGCCGGCCAGTACGCGGCACGGCCCGTGAGGACCAGGGCCGCCGGCAGGAACGTGAGCGCGCCGAGCACCGCGCAGACGATGCCGATCGCGCCGACGGGGCCGAGCGCCCGGTTGTTGGAGAGGTCGCTGACGAGCAGGGCCACCAGGGCCAGGGCGACGGTGGCGGCACTCGCGACGATCGGTTCGACGGAGCGGCGCAGCGCCCTGCGCATCGCGGAGAAGCGGTCGGCGCCGGGGGCGGCGAGCTCCTCGCGGTAGCGGGCCGCGAGCAGCAGGGCGTAGTCGGTGGCGGCGCCGATCACCAGGATGGAGAGGATGCCCTGCACCTGGCCGTCCACGCGGACGAGGTCCGCGTCGGCGAGGACGTACACGAGGGCGCAGGCCAGGCCGAGGGCGAAGACCGCGCCCAGCATGATCAGCAGCGGCAGCAGCACACTGCGGTAGACGACCAGCAGGATCAGCAGCACGGTGACGAGGGCGACGCCGAGCAGCAGGCCGTCGATGCCGGAGAACGCGCCGGACAGGTCGGCCTGGGTGGCGGCGGGCCCCGCGAGCCACACGGTGGTTCCCGGCACCGCGCCCGCCGCCCGCCGGATCTCGTCGAGCGCGTCCGGCAGGGCGTCGTCGAGTGCCGGCCGCAGGGGGACGACCGCGCGCAGCGCCCGGCCGTCCTCGGCGGGCAGCGCGGCGGAGGGCGGCCCGGCGAGTTCCGGCCGGCCGGCGAGCGCCGCGACCGCCCGGGTGGCGCGGCCGGCCGCGCCGGGCTCCAGCGTTCCGCCGCCGTCCGCCGTCCACACCACGATCGCGGGGACGGCCTCGGAGCCGCGGAAGGCCTTCTGCTCGTCCAGGACCCGCGTCGACTCGGCGCTGCGCGGCAGGAACGCCGCCTGGTCGTTGGTGGCGACCTCGCCCAGCCGGCCGGCGAAGGGACCGAGGGCGCCGCCGACGACCAGCCAGACGGCGAGGAGCGCCAGGGGCAGCAGGAGCCGGGTTCGGGTCCGGGGCGGAGGCGCGGTACGGGGAGGACGGGGCGAGCGGGGCATCTGGGCTTCGGAGGGGGAGTGGTGGCTCGACAATTCACTATCTCAATGATTGAGAGATCTTTTATCACGGCGGCCCCCGTGGCCGGCGCGGCGCCCGGGCCTTTCGGGAGAAGGGCGGTCCCGGACCTTCGGGGAAACGGTCTCGCATCCCGTTCTACGGGCCCGACGGGTCCCGCGGACGCACCCCGCCGCGGCGAGTTCAGCGCCTCGGGACGCGCAGCGCGCCGAGCTCCTCGTTCAGGACGGTCAGGAAACGCAGCGCCACCGCCAGTTCCTCCGGGGCGAACCGTTCCCGCGCCCGCTCCGTCGCTTCCGCCAGCGGCAGGAAGTACCGCCTCGCCGCCGCCCTCGCCCCGTCCTCGTACCGCACGTGCACGACCCGCCGGTCCGCGCTCTCCCGCGTCCGGCGGATGTGCCCGGCCCTCTCCAGCCGGTCCAGACAGGCCGTCACCGCCCCTGAGGTCAGCCCGAGGTGCTCCCGCAGCCGCCCCGGCGTCAGCGGCTCCGGACTGTCCAGGACCACCGCGAGCGCCTGTACGTCGGTGGGGTGCAGCCCCTGCGCCTGGGCGAAGCCGTGCACCAGGCGGTTGATCTCGCCCTGCGTCCGTCGCAGCGCGACGGCGAAACTCTGCAGGTCACCCGCCGCGTTCCGCGGGTCGGGGCGGGTGTCTCGGTCTTCTTCGCTGGCCACGCGTTCAGCCTATAGACACCCCTGGACGGCGGTCCGCCGCATCCGCCCGGGCCGCGCGCACGGAAGAGAAGGAGAAGAATCGCCGGGGGCGCCGCACCCCTCGCGCGACCCCGCCCCACCCTTCCGGGGACGAAACGGAGCAGACCCCATGGCGACGCACCACCCCCGCCCCCCGTCCGGCCCCGGCGTACCGCCGCCGGGTGCCGGTCCCGTACCGGAGCCCGGCCCCCCGCCGTCGCCGGGTCCCGAGTCCGTACCATCGCCCGAGCCCGCTCCCGTACCCGAGCCCGGCTCCGTACCGTCGCCCGGTCCCCGCCCCGGGCCCGACCGCGCCGCGGCGCCCGGCGGCGACGCGGCCCGGCCGCTCCTCTGCCTGGTGACCGGAGCCGGCGGCTACATCGGAGGACGGCTCGTCCCCGAACTCCTCGCCGCCGGCCACCGCGTCCGCTGCCTCGCCCGCACCCCGGCCAACCTGCGCGACCACCCGTGGGTGGAACGGACCGAGGTGGTCCGCGGCGACGTCACCGACGCGACGACCCTGCGGCCCGCCTTCGACGGCGTGGACGTCGCCTACTACCTCGTCCACTCCATGGGAGCGGGCCGCGACTTCGAGGAGACCGACCGCCGTGCCGCCCGCACCTTCGCCGCCGAGGCCCGCGCCGCCGGCGTCCGCCGCATCGTCTACCTCGGCGGCCTCACCCCCGCGGACGTCCCCGAACGCGAGCTCTCCCCGCACCTGCGCTCCCGGGCCGAGGTCGGCCGCATCCTCCTCGACTCCGGCGTCCCCACCACCGTCCTGCGGGCCGCCGTGGTCATCGGCTCCGGCTCCGCCTCCTTCGAGATGCTCCGTTATCTCACCGAACGCCTGCCCGTGATGGTCACCCCGCGCTGGGTCGGCACCCGCGTCCAGCCCATCGCCGTCGGCGACGTCCTGCGCTACCTCGTCGGCAGCGCCACCATGCCCGCGGACGTCAGCCGCGCCTTCGACATCGGCGGTCCCGACGTCCTGCGCTACCACGACATGATGCTGCGGTACGCCGCCGTCGCGCGCCTGCCCCGGCGGCTCATCCTGCCCGTGCCCATGCTCACCCCCCGCCTCTCCGGCCAGTGGATCGGGCTCGTCACCCCCGTCCCCGCCTCCCTCGCCCGCCCGCTCGCCGAATCCCTGCGCTACGAGGTCGTCTGCGCCGAACACGACATCGCCGCCCACGTGCCCGACCCGCCCGGCACGCCCATGCCCTTCGACGAGGCCGTCGCGCTCGCGCTGCGCCGCGTCCAGGAGGCCGACGTCACCACCCGCTGGTCCTCCGCCTCCCTCCCCGGCGCCCCCGGCGAACCGCTGCCCACCGACCCCGACTGGGCGGGCGGCAGCCTCTACACCGACGTCCGCGAACGGGCCGTCGACGCCTCCCCCGACGCCCTGTGGCGGGTCGTCGAGGGCATCGGCGGCGAGAACGGCTGGTACTCCTTCCCCCTGGCCTGGGCCGTCCGGGGCTGGCTGGACCGGCTCGCCGGCGGCGTCGGCCTGCGGCGCGGCCGGCGCGACGCGGCCCGGCTGCGGGTCGGCGACGCGCTCGACTTCTGGCGCGTCGAGGAGATCGAGCGGGGCAGCCTGCTGCGCCTGCGGGCCGAGATGCGCCTCCCGGGACTCGCCTGGCTGGAGATGCGCGTCGAACCGGACGGCGCCGGGCGGTCCCGCTACCGGCAGCGCGCCCTCTTCCACCCGCACGGACTCGCGGGCCAGGTGTACTGGTGGAGCGTGGCCCCCTTCCACGCCGTCGTCTTCGGCGGCATGGCGAGGAACATCTCCCGTACGGCGGAACGCGGCGCGGGCGACCGGGCCGTCGGGCGCGGCGCGCCCGGCCCCGCGACCCGCCGCCCGCCACCGCCCCCGCGTCCGTGACGGCCGGCGGACCGAAGGAGCAGCGCCGCACACCAGCCCACCGGGCACGGGCCCGCGCCCCGCCCGGTGACCGATTCCCGGAAGTGACCGCATGAGCGTCGCCGTCGTCCTCTTCACCGCCGATCTGCGCCTGCACGACCACCCGCCCCTGCACGCCGCCGTGGCGTCGGCGGACGCGGTCGTGCCGCTGTTCGTCCGGGACCCCGCCGTCGACCGGGCCGGGTTCGCGGCGCCCAACCGGCTCGCGTTCCTCGCGGACTGCCTGACCGACCTGGACGCGGGGCTGCGGGAACGCGGCGGACGGCTCGTCGTACGGCACGGGGACACCGTGACCGAGGTGTGCGCCGTCGCACGGGAGACCGGCGCCTGCGAGGTCCATGTGGCCGCCGGGCACTCCGCCTTCGCCCGCGCCCGCGAGGAGCGGCTGCGGCGCGCCCTGGCGGCCGACGGCCGGCAGCTGCGCGTGCACGACGCCGTGACGAGCGTGGTCCCGCCCGGAGACGTCACCCCGCAGGGATCCGACCACTTCGCCGTGTTCACCCCCTACCACCGGCGCTGGTCAGGCGTACCGCTGCGGGCACCGCTCCCGGCACCCCGGACGGTCCGGGTGCCGCCGGGCCCCCGCTCCGACGAGCCGCCCGCCCGGGCTTCCGTGGCCGGCGTCTCCCCGGCGGTGGCCACCGGCGGCGAACGCGAGGGACGCGGGCGGCTGCGGGCCTGGATCTCCCAGGACCTCGACGCCTACGAGGACCGGCACGACGACCTCGCCGGCGACGCGACCTCGCGCCTCTCCCCGTACCTCCACTTCGGTGCCGTCTCCGCGACCGAGGCCGTCCACCTCGCCCGGGCCCGGGGCGGCGCGGGCGCCGACGCCTTCGTACGGCAACTGTGCTGGCGCGACTTCCACCAGCAGGTGCTGGCCGCGCGGCCCCGGGCGGCCGTGGAGGACTACCGCCCCCGGAGCGACCGCTGGCGGCGGGGCGTGGAGGCCGAGGAGGACCTGCGGGCCTGGCGCGAGGGCCGCACCGGCTACCCCGTGGTGGACGCGGCCCTGCGCCAGCTCGCCCACGAGGGCTGGATGCACAACCGGGGGCGCCTGCTCACCGCCTCCTTCCTCAGCAAGACGCTCTACCTCGACTGGCGGGAGGGGGCCCGGCACTTCCTCGGCCTCCTGGTGGACGGCGACGTCGCCAACAACCAGCTCAACTGGCAGTGGGTGGCCGGCACCGGCACCGACAGCCGGCCGCACCGGGTCCTCAACCCCGTCCTCCAGGGCAGGCGGTACGACCCGGACGGCGCGTACGTCAGGCGCTGGGTGCCGGAACTCGCCGCCCTGCCCGGCGCCTCCCTCCACGAACCGTGGAAGCTCAGGGGCGCCGACCGGGCCGCGTACGACTACCCCGACCCGGTCGTGGACCTCTCCGAGGGGCTCGCACGCTTCCGGCGCGCGCGGGGACGCGACTGAGGTTGTCAGACCGTGGGCCGCCGGGCCGCCGGGCGGCGGGGTGCCGGGGCGGGGGCAGGCATACGGCCGGCTCACGACGCACGAACGACGCGGAGAGCCCCCTCGCCGAGGACGCGGGGCGGCGGCGGTTCAGGAGCCCTGGTCGCCGGAGCCGGGCTCGGCCACGCGCCGGTGGGCCTCCGCCGTGAGCCCGTCCGGGAGCACCCGGCCGGCGAGTCCCTGGAGACGGGATCTCACCGACCCGGCGACCACCTTGTCCCGGCCCGCCATGAGGGCCTCGAAGGCCTGCGCGGCGACCTCGGCGGGATCGTCCTTCGGCCCCCTGCCGATCGCCGTGTCCAGCATGTCCGCGCGGGCGAAGAACGCCGTGTCCGTCGGCCCCGGCAGCAGGGTCGTCACGGTGACCCCGGTGTCCCGCACCTCGTGGGCCAGGGCCTGGGCGAAGGACAGCAGGAAGGCCTTCGAGGCGTTGTAGACCGCCTGGTACGGCCCCGGTGTCGTCGCCGCCACGGACGAGGTGACCAGCACCCTCCCCTGACCGTCCGCGACCATCGGGGGCACCAGCAGGCGGGCCAGGCGGACGGTCGAGGAGATGTTGAGGTCGATGACGCGCTGCTGGTCCGCGAGGTCCGTCCCGAGAAAGGCACCGCCCCGGCCCACGCCCGCGTTCAGGGCGAGCGCGGCGACCGGGCGCCGCGTCTCCACGACGCGCCGGTGCAGCGTCGCCACACCGTCGGCGGTGGCGAGGTCCGTCCGGACGGCGGTCACCTCCGTACCGCGCTCACCCAGTTCCGCGGCGGACGCCGGTGCCACGTCCTCGGCGGCGAGCACCAGGTCGTACCCGTGCCGCGCGAACTGCCGGGCGAGTGCGAGGCCGATGCCGCTGGAGGCGCCGGTGACGACGGCCAGGGGGTTCGTTGCGTTCATGGCGGGCGGCTACCCGGCCCCCCGACGCCTACACGAACCGGACACATCGGACAGGCTGTCCGGCTGAACACGCGCGTTCGGGGTAGGCGCGCCGTGGCGGGCGGCCGGCGCCCGCCGACGTACGACCCTCCGGAGGCATCTCATGGAGACAGCGGTACGCGGAATGCTCAACTCCTACCCGGCCGGTCTCGGCGGTGTCGACACGGACGCCATGGCCCGCTGCATCGAGGAGTGCGTCGCCTGCGCCCAGGCGTGCACGGCCTGCGCGGACGCCTGTCTGGCCGAGGGCATGGTCGCCGACCTCGCGAAGTGCATCCGCGCCGACCTGGACTGCGCCGACATCTGTACGACGACGGCGTCCGTCCTGTCGCGGCACACCGGCTACGACGCCCAGGTCACCCGCGCGGTCCTGACCGCCTGCCTGGCCGCCTGCCGGGCCTGCGCCGACGCGTGCGAGCGCCACGCGGCCACCCACGCGCACTGCCGCATCTGCGCCGAGGCCTGCCGTTCCTGCGCGGACGCCTGCGCCGCGCTCCTGGAGCGCCTCGGCTGAACCGCCGGCCGCAGGCGCGGACCCGGCCCCGGAACCGGACCCGGGCCTCGTCCACCGACCCGTACACCCGTCGAATGGAGGAAACCACCATGGACCACTCGCGCGCGCCGGTACTCGAGGCGCTCCAGGAGTTCCGGCGCCGGGGGGACGTCGTGTTCGGCCCTCCCGGACACAAGCAGGGCCGGGGGGTGGACCCGAGGGTCGCGGAGATCCTCGGTCTCGACCTCTTCCGTGCCGACGTCCTCATGTTGAACGGGCTCGACGACCGGCGCGAGTCCCAGGGCGTGCTGAGCCAGGCGCAGGAGCTGATGGCCGACGCCGTCGGCGCCGAGCAGGCGTTCTTCTCGACCTGCGGGAGCTCGCTGTCGGTGAAGACCGCCATGCTCGCCGTCGCAGGCCCCGGCGAGAAGCTGCTCCTGTCGCGCAACGCGCACAAGTCCGTGATCGCGGCCGTGGTGGTGAACGGTGTGGAACCCATCTGGGTGCACCCGAAGTTCGACGGCGAACGGCACCTCGCCCATCCGCCGGAGCCCGACGACGTACGCCGCCGCCTCAAGGAGCACCCCGACGCCAAGGGCATGCTCCTGATCACCCCCACCGACTGGGGCAGCTGCGCGGACGTGAAGGGCGTGGCCGACGCCTGCCACTCCTTCGACGTGCCGCTCATCGTGGACGAGGCGTGGGGCGCGCACCTGCCGTTCCATCCCGAGCTGCCCGCCTGGGGCATCGACGCCGACGCCGACCTCGTCGTCACCAGCGTCCACAAGATGGGCGGGGCGGTCGAGCAGAGTTCGGTCTTCCACCTCCAGCACGACCGGGTGTCGCCCGAGGTGCTCAAGCAGCGCGAGGACCTGCTGGGGACGACCAGCTCCTCCTCCCTGGTGTACGCCACGCTCGACGGCTGGCGGCGCCAGATGGTCCAGCACGGGCACGACCTCCTCGACGACGCCCTGCGCCGGGCGCAGCGGATCCGCGGGACCGCGGACTCCCTGCCGGGCCTGTCCGTGATGGGCCGCGAAGTGGTCGGCGCCGGGTTCGCCGCCGACCTGGACCCGCTCAAGATCGTGATCGACGTGCGGGGTCTCGGCACCACGGGGATGCGGGCGGCCGAGTGGCTGCGCGCCGAACGCCACGTCGACGTGGGCGGTTCCGACACCTGCCGCATCAGCATCTCGATCACCCACTCGGACGACGACGAGACCGAACAGGTCCTGGTGGACGCCCTGCGCGCCCTGGTCGACCGGGCCGACTCGATCGACGGCCGGTCCCCGGCCGCCGTACGGCTTCCCGAACCCCCGGCGCTCGAACTGGAGCAGGCCCGCCTCCCGCGCGACGCGTTCTTCGGCGAGGCCGACCACGTGGCGGCCGAGGACGCGGTCGGCCGCATCGCGGCCGAGACCATCAGCCCCTACCCGCCCGGCGTGCCGGTGGTCACCCCCGGCGAGGTCATCACCGCCGAGGTGGTCGACTACCTCCGCAGCGGCGTGGACCAGGGCATGCTCGTCCCGGACGCGGCCGACCCGTCCCTGAAGACGTTCCGGGTGGTGGCACGTGAACCACGGTCCTGACCCCCGAGGTGCCCCGAGTCCGCGCGGGGCGCACGCTGGAGACGTGAGCACCGCCCCCGTCGTCGTCCACCGCCCGAGCGCCACGGGCGGGCGGCGCGTCACCGTGCGCGGCGAGATCGCGGGCCTCGCGCACCGCGACGCCGATGTGATCGAGTTCCTGCGCCGCGCCGGGATCCCGGACGCCGGGGAACTGCTCGACGACCCCGCCTGGGTGGAGTGGCGCGGCGGCCGGGCGCATCTGTACGAGGCGGCCTGACGGCACGCGGCACGAACGGGACGCCGGCCCGGCGGGCGAACCGCCGGGCCGGCGCCGTCGTGGAGGGCGTCGTCACCTTCGTCCACGCCCGAGGTGGTACACCTCACCCGCGCGGCCCCGGGGACGGACGAGGTCGACGCCGGCGCGGTGGCCCCCCACGTGCAGCCCCTCGCGGACGTGGAGCCCGGAGTCGTAGAGGGGCACGTCCGCGCCGTCGAGCAGACGGGTGACGAACCCGGGGGTCAGCTTCGGGGAGGGACGGAGCCGACCGACCGGGAGCCGACCGGGCCGCTCCTGGACCTGTGCGGCGCCGACCGGAGCCGGATCCGCCGGGTCGCCGACCGCAAGGGCCACGGCCTGCGCTACTGCCTGGACGACACCCAGGCCCGCACCGAACCCGGCTACCGTCCCCGGCGCCGGCTGACCCCGCGCACACGGGACGCCCGGCCGGGAGGGGTCCGGCCGGGCGTCCTCGCGCGAGCGGAGAAGGTCAGCTCGTGCTGCGGCGCTTCATCTCGTCACGGGCCTTCATCCCGCCCCGGTGCACCTTCTCGATCGCCTCGCGGGCCTTGCCCTTCATCTGGTCGGTCTTGCCCTCGGCCTGCATCTTCTCGTTGCCGGTGGCCTTGCCGACGGTCTCCTTGATCTTGCCCTTGCCCTTGTCCATCGCGCCCTTGCCCATGGCGGTCTCCTGTCCGTGTCCTCTGTCGTGGCCTGCGGTGGCTGTGTCGTGCGGGTGTCGTGCTCCCGGTGCCCCGGGCGCCTCAGTGCCCGGCGTTCTCCAGCGCCTCGACGATCGCCGCCGAGAACGCGTCCAGGTCGTCCGGCTTGCGGGAGGTGATCAGGGGATGGGCGCCGGAGGTGTCGACGACGACCTCGCGGTCCGTCCAGCGGGCGCCCGCGTTCTCCAGGTCCGGCCGGAGCGAGGGATACGAGGTGAGGTCGCGGTCGCGCGCGAGGCCGCTGTCCACGAGCAGCCAGGGTCCGTGGCAGACGGCCGCCACCGGCTTGCCCGCCCCGGCCACCGCCGAGACGATGCGGCGCGCGTCCTCGTCCGTGCGCAGCGTGTCGGCGTTGAGCGTGCCGCCCGGCACCACCACCGCGTCGAAGTCGTCCGCCGAGACCTTCTCCAGGGTCGTGTCCGGCCGGACGGTCTCACCGGGGTCGCGGTCGGAGACCAGCGTCCGCACCGGTTCGTCCTTCTGCGCCGCCACGGTCACCCGGGCACCCGCCTCACGGAGCACGGCCGCCGGCTTCGTCAGCTCGTCCTGTTCCGTGCCGTAGTTGGTGGTGAGGATCAGGACGTTCTTTCCGTCGAGCGTCACGATGTCTTTCTCCCTTTCCGAGGCCGTGGGGGTGGCACCCGCGGATCCGGCCGCCGCCCCTGGCGCCTCATGAAGGCGCGTGCCCCCGATGCCCCGACCGTATGCATATGTCCCGTATATCGGCTCGTGCGAAGGGGTCGGTCAGGCGGGCGGGGCCGCCGTGACCGGCCCCTCGGGCGGGTGCCCGCCGCCCGAGGCCGCCGGCTCGTGGGTGAGGCGGACGCGGTACGTCCCGGCCGCGAGTTCCTGTCCGTCGCCGTCCACGAAGCGGCCCGTCACCTCGTACGTGCCGCAGTGGGCCCGTCCCACGGGGAGCCGTTCGGCCGAGAGCCTGATCTCGTACGGGCCGCCCGTGCGGAACCCGCCGAGGGCGGTGTGGGTGCGGGCCAGGACGCTGCCCTCCCGGACGCGGGTGTCCTCGAAGGCCAGGCCGTCGATGTCCCGGCCGAGCCGGAAGACGAGGCCCACCCCCACCACCGCGCCCTCCGGCAGCTCGATGGCCGGCGCGGGCCCGCTCTGTGCGAACGGGACGTCGACCCGGCCCCGCTCCTCCGTGTGCAGGCGGATCTCCAGCAGCTCGAAGTCCTTCACGGGGAACTCACCGCCTTCCGCCCGGCCGCCGGGGCGTCCCGGCGCGCGGCGGCCACCACGCGGCCGCGCCCGGCGGACGCGTACGGCGGGAACCCTTGCGGGAAGGAGAAGACCCCGGACAACCCGATCATGGCGACGCTCCTCGGCTCAGCCCGGCGTCTGCCCAGGCGGCACGGGAACACGCACGCGACGGGCGAACGCTTCGCCCCGAGGGCCGGGGCGGCGTCCGGGTCCCGGACACGCCCGGGGCCCGGGAGGAGCGGTGGTCCTCCCGGGCCCCGGGGCCGGTCCCTGTCCGGGCCGGCTCGGGCGGGCGGGCGTCCGGCGCCGCGCCCGGCCGTGCGTCAGGACGCCGGCCAGGAGCCGGGCGGGTTGCCCTGACCCGGCGGCGGGGTGCCGGGGGCACCTTCCGCACGGCCACCGGCCGGGCCGCCGCCCGCGTCGCCCGGGCTCAGCCGGCCGCGCCAGGCGCCGGTCGCGCGGTCGCGGTCCTCGATGAAGCTCTTGAACCGCTTGAGGTCGCCCTCCACGCGGCTGTCGACCACGCCGAGCGCCGTGCCCGCCTTCTCCACGAAGCCCTCGGGCTCCACGTCCAGGGCGAGCGTCACGCGGGTGTGCGTGTCGTCGACCGGCTCGAAGGTGACGACGCCCTTCTGCTTGACGTCACCGCCGACGGTGCGCCAGGAGATCCGCTCGTCCGGAAGCTGGTCGACGATCTCCGCGTCGAACTCACGGGTGACCCCGGCGATCTTGGTCCGCCAGTGCAGGTGCCGGTCGTCGATCTGCTGGACCGACTCCACGCCGTCCATGAACCGGGGGAACTCCTCGAACTGGGTCCACTGGTCGTACACCTCACGCAGCGGCGCGTCCACCTGGATCGTGTCGTGCACCATAGTGCTCATCTCCTCGTTCGGTGGCGTAACGGGACAGGTGCTCTGTTACCCGGGCCTTTCCGGCGTAACCACGCATGTCCCGTCGCTCCACGCATGTCCCGATCAGCGCCGGGTAATCGCGCGGAATGAGCCCGATGCGACTGATCACTCCGCCCGGCGTGTACGCCCCCCAGGGGGACACCGAGCTCCTCCTCGACACCCTCGCCCGCGAGGACGTGGGACCCGGCGACAAGGTGCTCGACATGTGCACCGGCACCGGCGTCCTCGCCATCGCGGCGGCCCGCAGGGGCGCCGAGACGACGGCCGTCGACATCTCCGGCGCCGCCGTGACCACCGCCCGCCTGAACGCCCGGGTCCACGGGTGCCGCGTCCGCGTCGTACGCGGTGACCTCACCCGGCCCGTGGCGGGGGAGCGGTTCGACCTGGTGACCGTCAATCCGCCGTACGTCCCCGCCGACGCGCCGGACGTCCCCGCCCGGGGCCCGGAACGGGCCTGGGACGCGGGACGCGACGGGCGGCTCCTGCTCGACCGCATCTGCCGCGCCGCACCCTCCGTCCTCGCCCCCGACGGCGTCCTCCTGCTCGTGCAGTCCTCCCTCTCCGGGGTGGACGCCAGCATCGAGGCCCTGCGGAGGTCCGGACTGAGGGCCCGCGTGGCGGCCAGGAGCGATCAGCCGTTCGGGCCCGTGATGGCGTCCCGCGCGGGCTGGTTCGAGGCGCGCGGCCTGGTTCCGCCGGGGGTGCGCCACGAGGAGCTGGTGGTCATCCGAGCCGTCCGCGAGATGAGTGCGGAGCGCTTCGGGGAGGCGACCCGGGGCGGGGAGCCCGCGGAGCGGGCAATGCGCGTGGACGGCCCGGCCCCGGGGGCGGACACCGCGGCGGAGACCGAGGAGGCGGCATGAGCACATCCGAAAAGCCCGCGCCGGCGCACGACGCGCCCACGGCGGTGAACGACGAGCCGACGGCCGTGAACGGGGCCCGCACCCCGGCGCCCGGCCCCGTGCCCGGCGAGGGCCTCGGCGGCGGCCCTCGGTCCCGCCCGGGGGTCCCGCGCGCCGTCCCCCTGCGCGAAGGGCCGCTCCTCATCGAGGGGCCGCTGGAGATCGTGCTCCCCGACGGCGAGACGCGCCTGTGCGAGCGTCCGGTGATCGCCCTCTGCACCTGCCGTCGCAGCCTCCGGGCCCCCTTCTGCGACACGAGCCACCGCCCCCGGGAGCGCGCGGTGCGCGGCAAGCGGCACGCGGCCGGGAAGGACGAGAACGACGCGCACGACGCGAGCGAACCGAACGACGCGCACGACACGAACGACGCGAGCCGCACCGACGCGGAGGCCTGAGGCGGGGCGGGGCGTCCTCCGCGCCGCCCCGCCCCCGGCCGTCCGGCCGGGGACGTCAGCCCTCGACGCCGGTGGCGTGGTGCGGGGACCCGACCGGCTTGGACTCCGGGGACCCGCGCTGGCGCAGGTACACGGAGAGCACGGCCATCGACGCGACGGCCAGGAGCTCGGACTGCCAGTTCTGCAGGGACCGGCTCCAGAAGTCCGCGGAGCCCAGGTAGGAGACCCAGCCCACCGGGTCTTGGAGCTGCCGCAGCCGCAGCTCGTTGTGCGCGGCGGCCCCGGAGACGGACTGGGCCAGCCACGACAGCAGGAACAGACCGGCCATGACCAGGCCGAGCGAGTGCGCGTACACGGCCTGGCGCCAGCCCCGGTCGGCCGCCCAGCGCGGTGACTCGGGCGTCGCGTGCTCGCCGACGCGCTGGTCGCGGTCGCTCTCGATGCCCACCCGGTCCAGCGGCTTGGACTCCGGCGACCCGCGCTGGAGCAGATAGACCGTCCCGTACACGTAGAGGAAGAACTGCAGGAACTCCGACTGCCAGTTCTCGGTGACGTCGACGGCGAAGTCCGAGGACATGAGGTACGGGCCGAGGCCGATCCGCTGGAGCCCCTCGACGGCGAGCTGCTCGTTGAACTCGGCGTGCCCGGCGACGGCCTGCGCGGCGAGGACCACCAGGAAGGCGCCGCCGAAGGTGAGCGTGAGGCTGTTCGACCGCCAGAAACCACCGCGGTGGCCGGTGCGGTGCGTGCCGCCCGGCGTCACCGCTGCATCGCCCCGATCGCGGTGAAGTAGGCGAGGCCTCCGAGGACGACCACCAGACAGCCGAAGAACACGGCCTTCACGCTCAGGCTCCCTTCAGCGAGCAGCGGTACGGCAGGTCGTCGGACTGCGGTACGCATCCGGCGGCCGTGACCCGCCAGCCCCCGTCGAACTGGGACAGGAACACCGTGTCGTCGTCGGTACGGAGCAGGGCCTGGCGGCCGTGGACCTCCACCGCCCGGGCCCCGCCGGCGCTCGGCAGCTCCAGGGAGCGCAGCGCCCGGTCGCACGGCGCCTTCCCGTCCTCGGTCAGCTGCTCCCGGCTCTCCGGGGCCAGCAGACCGCAGGCGGCGCCGAAGTCGCGGGCGGCCAGCGCGGCCGTGAAGCGCCCGGCCGCGCGGCGGGCGCCGTCCTCGCGCGGGGCCGTGGCCCCGCAGCCGGTCAGCACGGCCGCGGTGAGCAGGGCGGCGAGGGACGCGCGCGTCAGCGCCCTTCGACGGCGCGTGACTCGCCGGTCGGCCCGGGCCGCCGGGGCCGTACTCCTGATCGTCGCCACGCCCCCACCATGCACGGCCGCGCGGCCCCGGGGGCGGACCCCCGGCCGAACGGACGCGGTGTGTCGCCCGCCCGGGCGGCGTGGGAGCATGCGCCCCCGCCGGTTCAGAGCGCGTCCGCCGCCGTACGAGCGTCGGCGACCAACCCCGCGTACCTCCCCTCGCGGACGCGGGCGCGAGGGCACCGCCGAGGGGCGCACGGTCGCCAGGACCCGGACCGCGCCCGTGGCCGGATCCGCCCGTGCCGGCGGTCCCCCGGAAGGCCGCGTTCCGGGCGTCCGCCCAGGTCCGTCCGCGCCGGCCAGGCATAGGCCGCCGGGAACGGGGCATCCGCCTGGCACCCGCCCTCACCCTGGCGAGGAGGCCTGCCATGACGATCACAGTCCCACAAGGGACGGAAGTACGAGCCGACACCGGACGCCCCCAGCTGCCGCCACCCCGTGGCGAGCTGTCCGAGGCCGTCCACGCCTATCTGCGAGGCGTCGGCCGGAGCCTGCCGGACCGCCGGTCGACGGCCGGCGCCGACCCGTACGGGGAGGACCTGCAGCTGGCGCTGCACCTCGCCTACGAACTGCACTACCGGGGCTTCGACCAGGTGCCGGACGCCGTCGAGTGGGACCCGGACCTGCTGCGGCTGCGCTCCTTCATGGAGGAGCGTTTCGAGGACGCGCTGCGCGACCGCTGCGGCCGGTTCACCGATGTCGACGAGGCCTTCGCGGCGCTCCTGACCGAACCGGCCGAGGGACACGGCGTCTCCGACCACCTCGTGCGCGACGGCACGAGGGAGCAGCTGCGCGAGTACGCCGCCCTGCGCTCCGTGTACCAGCTCCGGGAGGCCGACCCTCACCTGTGGGTCGTGCCCCGGCTGCGCGGCCGGGCCAAGGCGGCCATGGTGGCGATCGAGTACGACGAGTTCGGCTGCGGCCGGGCCGAGGCCATGCACGCCCGTCTCTTCGCCGACCTGATGAGCGACCTGGGGCTCGACCCCTCCTACGGGCGGTACCTGGAGGCGGCGGGCGCCCAGACGCTGGCCACGGTCAACCTGATGTCCCTCCTCGGGCTCCACCGGGCCCGCCGTGGCGCCCTCGTCGGCCACTTCGCGGCCCTGGAGATCACCTCCTCACCCGCCGCGGCCCGGATCTCCGCCGCGATGCGCCGGATCGGCGCGGGCGAGGCGGCGGTGCACTTCTACGACGAGCACGTCGAGGCGGACGCCGTCCACGAGCAGCTGGTACGGCGGGAGGTCGTCGGCGGGCTGCTGGCGGACGAACCGGAACTCGCCGGCGACGTCGTCTTCGGCGTGGAGGCGACCGGTCTCCTGGAGGACGATCTGGCCGCGCACATCACCGGCGCCTGGGAGGCGGGCCGGAGCGCCCTGCGGGTGCCGATCGACGACCTTCCCGGCGCGGGCCGGGACGAGGCAGGACAGGGGGAGGACGCGTGAGCGCGGGGATGCTTCCGGAGGAACGGGGTACAGGCAGGGCTCCGGCCCCCTCGACAGGCGGTGACCGGGTACGAGAGGAGGGCCTCATGAACCTCACGGCAGGGCGTCGCGGCGCCCGCGCGGCACGCGCCGACGGCCGGGACGGCGCCGACGCCGGCGGCGGTGCCGGAGCGGTGGTGGAGCCGGGTGCCCGCATGCCGGTGCTGCCGCCCGACCACACCCAGGCGATCCTGGAGACGACCAAGGAGATCGCGGCCCTCCTGAAGAACTCCGGCTGTCCCTTCGCCCTGGTCGGCAGCGTGGCCGCGTACGCGTACGGCATCCCGGTACGCCTCCAGCACGACACCGACTTCGCGCTGCGCCGCGAGGACGCCGACACGGTCACCGAACTCCTCCGGGAGAACGGCGTCCTGGTCGTCGACCCGCCCGAGGACTGGCTGGTGAAGGCGCGCAGCGGCGGCGAGGAGATCGATCTGATCTTCTCCCTCGCCGGGCGGCCCGTCACCACGGAACTGCTCGAACGCGCCTGGACGCTGCCCGTCGACTCGGTGCACATGCCGGTGATCGACCCGACCGACCTCATGATCAGCCGGCTGACGGCCCTCTCCGAGCACCATTGCGACTTCGGCCCCTTGCTGCCCGTCGCCCGCGGTCTGCGCGAGCGGGTCACCTGGGAGCGGGTGCGCGAGGAGACGGCGGACCGTCCGATGGCCGTCGCCTTCCTCTATCTGCTCGAACTGCTCGACGTCATCCCGCCCGCCGGCGGCGCCGGAACGGGAGCGGCGCCGGGCGTGGCGGGAGCCGGCACGGCGCAGGGAGAACCGGGCGCGGCCACCGGACAGGCCCGCCCGGCCGGAGGAGGAGGGCCGGAACGATGATCGAGTTCGCCGCGCCCCACGAGGACGAATACCGCATCGCGCGGCTGCGGGAACGGCTCGCCGGTGACGACGTGGCCGAGCTGGGCGTCCAGGTCGAACAGCGCGGAACCTCGGTGCTGTTGACCGGAACCGTACCGACCGCGTCCCGGCGCGACGAGATCCTGCGGCTGGCCCGCGAGGAGCTCGCGGGCCTCACGGTCCGCGCCGATCTCGTCGTGGCCTGCGCCGACGCACCCGACCGCTGGGAGGAACTGCCGTGACGAGGCCGCCGACGACCCCGCACACGCCGGGCCGTCCGCTCACCACGACGCCGGACGGGGCCGGGCCCGCGCACGACGCCGCTCCCGGCCCCGACCCGACGTCCGAGACCGCCCGGTCCGACGGGCACGGGACCGTCGTCCGGGTGGCGGCGGTCGGCGACATCCATCTCGGGCCCGACTGCGCCGGTGTGCTCCGGCCCGCCTTCGCCGGGCTGCCCGACCGCGCCGACCTGCTCCTGCTCGCCGGTGACCTGACCCGGCACGGCACGGTGGAGGAGGCCCGGGTGGTCGCCGAGGAGGTCGCGGACGCGGGCGTGCCCGTGGTCGCCGTCCTCGGCAACCACGACTACCACTCCGGTGAGGAGGCCGCCGTCACCCAGGTCCTCACCGACGCCGGCATCACGGTCCTGGAGGGGGACGCCGTCGTGCTGCCCGTCGCCGGGCACAAGGTCGGTGTGGCGGGGGTCAAGGGATTCTGCGGCGGCTTCGTGGGCCGCAGCGCGGGCGAGTTCGGCGAGCCGGAGATGAAGGCCTTCGTCCGGACCACCCGGCTGAGCGCGGAACGGCTCGCGCTCGCGCTCGGCGACCTCTCCGCGGCGGGCTGCGCCGTCCGCATCGCCCTCACGCACTTCGCGCCCGTGCCCGACACGCTGGCCGGTGAACCCCTGGAGATCCATCCCTTCCTCGGCAGTTACCTCCTCGCCGAGGCGATCGACGGGGCGGGCGCCGACCTCGCCGTTCACGGCCACGCCCACCTCGGCACCGAACACGGCATGACGGCGGGCGGTGTACGGGTCCGCAACGTCGCCCAGCCGGTGATCGGCCGCGCCTTCGCGCTCTACCGGCTGCCGGTCGCCGGGGACGGCACGGCGCCCGTACCGGAGGCCGTCCGCGCGGCAGCGCCCGCCCACGCGCCGGGCGGAGAGCTCATCTCCGGTGCCGCCCGGCGCAGTTGAGCACCGCGCGCCGCTCGTAGCTCCGCGCCGCGAACCATCCGTACGCCCGCCCCGTACGCTCCGCTCCCCCCTACCCCTTCCGTCGCGCCGGGGGCAAGGGGTCGCGCGGACGCGTGCGGGGCGCGCGGTCGCGCGGGAGATCTCGACATGGTCACAAGCCGGGACGAACACGGAACCAGCCCTAAGGTCTGCCTTACCTAAGTTGTATGGTGGCGCGGTCAGTTCGGCCCAAGGGGAAGGAGCGTGATGTCCATGGGCGACGTCCGCCTGGTGGCGAACGGCCTCGACGTCGGGCACGGCGGACGCCCGGTGCTCCGGCAGGTGGACCTCGCGTTACGCGCCGGTGAGATCACCGTCCTCGTCGGCCCCAACGGCTGCGGCAAGTCGACCCTCCTGCGGACCGTGGCCGGCCTCCTGCCGCCCCTCGCCGGTGACACCCGCATCGACGGCGAGCCCCTCCGCTCCCTCGCGCGCCGGGAACTCTCCCAGCGCCTCGCGTTCCTCCCCCAGACCTCCCAGGCGCCCGCCGGAGTCACCGTCCGCGAACTCGTCCGGCACGGCCGGTACGCCCACCGCGGTGCCCTCGCCCGGCACACCGCCGAGGACACCGAGGCCATCGACTGGGCCCTGCGGGTCACCGACGCCGCCCCCCTGGTCGACCGGCGACTTGACGAACTCTCCGGCGGCGAACGCCAACGCGCCTGGCTCGCCATGGTCCTGGCCCAGCGGGCCGGCGTCCTCCTGCTCGACGAGCCCACCACCTATCTCGACATGCGGCACCAGTTCGACGTGCTCGACGTCGTCCGGCGCCTCGCCCGCGAACACGGCATCGCGTGCGGAGTCGTCCTCCACGACCTGACCCAGGCCGCCGCCTACGCCGACGAGGTCGTCGTGGTCGCCGACGGCGGGGTCGCCGCCACCGGCGCCCCGGAGGCCGTCCTCACCTCCGACGTCATCGAGCGCGCCTTCGGGCTGCGGGTCACCGTGGTCCGCGACCCGTCGACCGGCTACCTCGCCTGCTTCCCGCAGCGCGCCGGAGCCTCCGCCGCCTCCCCCTGACCCGGCCCCCCGGACCGCCGCGCCGGTCCCCGGAGCCGCCGCGCACCCGTACACCCCGCCCCGAGGCGCGCACGGGCGTGCCCCGGTCCGCCCGCACACCGCCGGCCCCGCCCCCCGATCCGTAGCCGAACGCCCCGTCCCCGCACGGCCGTACGTACACAAGGAGAGACCCACCATGCAGAGAATGCTGCGCGCCCTCGCCACGGGCGGCACCGTCCTGGCCGTCGTGCTGGCCGCCGCCGGCTGCGGCTCCGGCACGGTCGGCGACACCGCGGACACCAAGCCGGGCGGGGACGCCTCCGCGAAGGGCGGCATCACCGTCGAGACCGCGCTGGGCAAGGTCAGCCTCGACAAGCCCGCCACCAAGGTCGTCACCCTGGAGTGGACCTACGCGGAGGAACTCGTCGCCCTCGGCGTCACCCCCGCCGGCAACGCCGACAACAAGGGCTACGGCACCTGGATCACCGCCGAGGGCGCGGCCCTGCCCGCCCAGGTCACCGACGTCGGCAACCGCAACGAGCCCAGCCTGGAGAAGATCAAGGCGCTCCAGCCCGACCTCATCGTCATCGACAACGAGCGCTCCAAGGCCAACCTCAAGCAGCTCCAGGCCATCGCGCCGGTCCTCTCCTTCACGTACACCACCAAGCCCCAACTGGCCACGATGAAGAAGAACTTCACCGAGCTGGCGAAGGCCGTCGGCAAGGCCGGGAAGGCCGCGGAGGTCAACGCGCGGATCGACGCCAAGGCCGCCGACCTCAAGGGCCGCCTGGACAAGGCCGGCAAGAGCGGCCTGAAGTACGCGCTCGCGCAGGGCTTCACCGCCAACGGCGCCGCCTCCATCCGCATGCTCACCGACGACGCCATCGCCCCGCAGGTGCTCAACCTGGCCGGCCTCAAGAACGGCTGGAAGGGCCAGGCCGACGCCTGGGGCATGACCACCGTCGGCGTCGAGGGGCTCACGCAGGTCGAGAAGGACGCCACCTTCCTGTACGTCGCCGCCGACAACGACAACCCGTTCACCGGCGCCCTCGCGGGCAACGCCGTCTGGAAGGGCCTCGGCTTCGTCAAGAGCGACAAGGCACTGGCACTCGACCCGGGCACCTGGCTGTTCGGCGGACCGCTGTCCGCGATGCACGTCCTGGACGAGACCGGCAAGGCCCTGAAGGTCTGATGGCCGCGGAAGGACTCACGGCCACCGCGGCCGGTCCGCTCGGCCGCCGCCCACGAGCCCTGCTCGTGGGCGGCGCCCTGTCCCTCGCCCTGGTCGCGGTCGCGGTCGTCCACCTCGGCCTCGGCGTCTCCGGCGTGGGCATCGGCGACATCTGGGACCTGCTCCTCGGCCGCGGCGACGCCCGCACCCGGGACGTCCTCCTCGGCAGCCGGCTGCCGCGCACCCTCACCGGCCTCGTCGTCGGCGTCGCGCTCGGCGTCTCCGGGGCCCTCGTCCAGGGTGCGACCCGCAACCCGCTCGCCGCCCCCGACACGCTCGGCGTGAACGCCGGTGCCTACTTCGCCGTGGTGTTCGTCGCGTTCACCGGTGTGAGCCTCGGACCGATCCCCGCCGGAGGGGCCGCCTTCCTCGGCGGACTCCTCGCCGTCGGACTGGTCTACCTGCTCACCGGCGGCGGTGTCCTCACACCGGGCCGGGTCCTGCTCGCCGGAGCGACCGTCGCCCTCGCCGCCACCTCGGCTGCCGAGTTCCTCCAGATGCTCGACGTGCAGGCCACCCGCGGCCTCTTCTTCTGGGGCAACGGCACCCTGCTCCAGTCGGACCTGGAACGGCCGCTCACCCTCGGCGCGGTCGTCCTCGCCGGCGCGGTCGCCGCCCCGTTCCTGGCCCGCCCGCTGGACCTCCTCGCCCTCGGCGACGAGACCGCGCAGGCCATGGGCGTACGGGTCGAACGCATCCGCCCCGCCGCCTTCCTCCTCGCCGTGCTGCTGTCCGCCGCCGCCGTCTCCCTCGCGGGACCCATCGGCTTCGTCGGCCTGATCGGCCCGGTCATCGTGCGACAGCTCGGCCTGCGCAAGCACGCCGCGCTGCTGCCCATGGCGGCCCTGCTGGCGGCCACCCTCGTCCTCGGCGCGGACGCGGCCGCCCAGCTGGTCGTCACGCCGTCCGCCACGCAGCCCGCGGAGATCCCCGTCGGCGTCGTCACCGCGCTCATCGGCGGACCCGTCTTCATGGCGCTGGCGCGGCGCGTGAGCACCGGCGACGCCGACACCGGCGCGGCCGTCGTCGTCTCCGACCGGCGCCGCGCGCCCGGCTACACCGTCGCGCTCGGCGCGGGAATCCTCGCCCTCGCCGCCGCCATGGCCCTGTCCCTGCGGGTCGGGGACGTGCCGGTCAGCTGGGGCCAGCTCGGCGCGGCCGTCACCGGCTCCGCCGAGCAGATCACCGAAGCGGTGATCTCCTTCCGGCTGCCGCGCGTCCTCGTGGCCGCCCTCGCCGGGGCGTGCCTCGCCGTCGCGGGCACCGCCGTCCAGGCCGTCGTCCGCAATCCGCTCGCCGAACCGGGACTCGTCGGCGTCACCGGCGGGGCCTCCCTCGGTGCGATCACCGTCATCCTGGCCGTCCCCTCCGCGCCGCTCGCCGCCCTGCCCGCGGCGGCGGCCGTGGGCGGTGTGCTGATGCTGGTCCTCGTCGTCCTCGTCGCGCGGGGCACCCGGAGCGGCGGACGCGGCGGCATCGACCCGACCCGGGTCGTCCTCGTCGGCATCGGCGCCGCCGCCACCTCCATGGCGCTGGTCAACATCCTGGTCGTCGGCGCGCAGATGAACCTCGCGTCCGCGCTCGGCTGGCTCGCCGGCAGCACGTACGGGCGGGACTACACCGCTCTGGGCTGGCTCGCCCTCCCGGCGCTCGTCGCGGTCCTGCTGGTCGTCGCCGCCCGCCCGGTGAACCTCCTGTCGCTCGGCGAGGAACTGCCCCGCGCCCTCGGCCTCGACCTCGGCCGCGCCCGGCTCCTGGTCCTCGGCGCGGGCGCGGTGCTCGCGGCCGGCACGGCGGCGGCCGTCGGCGCGGTCGGCTTCGTGGGGCTGGTCGCCCCCCACCTGGCGCGCCGGGTGGTCGGCAACAGCACCGCCCGCGTGATCCCGATGGCCGCGGTCCTCGGCGCCGTCCTGGTCGTCTCGGCCGACGCCCTCGGACGCTGGCTGCTGGCCCCCACGGAGATCCCGGTGGGCATCGTCACGGCCCTGCTGGGGGCACCGTACCTGGTGTGGCTCCTGCGCCGGACGTGACGGGGAAGCGCGGACCCTCCGCCGGAGCGCCCGGCCCCCTCACCGGGCCCGGGCGCCCCCCGGCGGGGCGACCCGCCGGATGCCCGGAGCGGGTCGTCCCCGGCATCCCGGAGGCCTTGGACGCCGGCGGGCGCCCGGGCCCGCCGGCGTACCCGGCCGTCCGCTCAGGACGCCTCCGCCGCCCGTACGGGGGCGACCGGAGCCGGACCGGCGGCGGTGGCCGGGCCGGCCTTCAGGGTGCGGGCCGTCGCGACCCCCAGGGCGCAGAGGGCGGCCGCCGCCAGACAGACCGTGGTGAAGGCGTCCGAGAACGCCGTGTGGGCGAGGGGGCGCAGAGCGGGGGAGAGGAGGTCGAAGCGGCCGGTCTCGACGGCCTCGCGCACCGGGGGCGCACCCGCCGGACCGGCGGCCAGGGCGCTGTCGAGGCGGGCGGCGAACACGGCCCCGAAGAGGGCCACACCGGTAGCGGTGCCCAGCGGGTAGCACGCGTTGGTGAGCCCGGAGGCCATCCCGGCCCGGTCCTCGGGTACGGTCCCGACCGCCACGCCCATGAGCGGCGGGAAGATCACGGCCCCGCCGGTGCCGAGGAGCACCAGTCCGGCCACCAGGACCGCCGGTCCCGCGCCCGCCCCCGCGCCGGCCAGCGCCAGCAGTCCGAGGCCCTGCGCGGCGAAGCCGGCCGCCACCAGGGCGTCGGGCGGGAACCGTTTCTGCAGCCGGTTCACGAACAGGCCGGCGAGCAGCAGACTGCCCGTCAGCGGCAGCAGCCACAGCCCGGCCTCGAGCGGCGAGGAGGCGTACGTGCTCTGCAGCCAGAGCGTGAGGAAGGCCAGCATGCCGAGGCTGGACAGGCGCGCGAGGAAGCCGAGCACGGCGGCGCCCGAGAAGGCCCGTATCCGCAGCAGCGCCATGTCGATGAGCCCGCCGCCGCGCCGCTGGTCGGCCACCAGGGCGGCGGTGAGGAGCACGCCGAGCGCCGCCGAGCCGAGGACCGGGGGCGCGGTCCAGCCGGTCTCCGGGCCGGTGACGAGCGGATAGTGCAGGGCCAGCAGGGCGCCGACGGCGAGCAGCGAGCCGCGCGGGTCGAGGCGCCGCCGCGGGCCGGTGCCGGCCCCGGTGTCCCTGGCCGCGGATTCCGGCATCCGGGCCAGCGCGCCGGCCACCACGAGGAGCCCGATGGGCACGTTGACCAGGAAGATCCAGCGCCAGCCCAGTGCCTCGGCGAACAGCCCGCCCACGACGGGGCCGAGGGCGCCGGCCGCCGAGGCCACGAGCGCGTACGAGGCGATGGCCGCCTGGCGGCGGGCGCCCTCGTAGGCGGCGGCGATCAGCGCCAGCGTCGGCGCGAACACCATGGCCCCGCCGAGCCCCTGGGCGGCCCGCGCGGCGATGAGGGTGGCCGCGTCCGGGGCGAGGCCGCAGGCGGCGGAGGCGAGCGTGAACAGGCCCATTCCGGCCGTGAAGACGACCCGCCGGCCGATGCGGTCGGAGAGCGCGCCGGCGGTGAGCAGCAGCGCCCCGAACGCCAGCGAGTACGCCGACACGGTCCACTGCACCCGGCCGAGCCCGGCGTCGAGATCGCGGGCGACGTCGGAGAGGGCGACGTTCACCACCGTCACGTCGAGGGTCATCATCACGCCCCCCGCGCTGACGAGGGCGAACGTCCACGCCGCGCCCGGCCGACGTCGACAACTGGCCTTCTCTGTCTGAAAGTTGACCTTGATCATTAGGTAAGGCTAACCTAATGTAGCGCCCGCTTGGGCGTCCAGGCGTTCGAGCACATCGATTCCAGACAGAATCCGGAGCCGCCTGATGCCCCACCCCCAGGACCACCCCGTGCCCGCGCTGTCCGACGTGGACCCCGCGGCCTGGCGCGAAGCCAACCGGCGCCTTCTCGCCAAAGCGATCGGCGAGTGGTGCTTCGAGGACATGCTCAAGGCGACCGGAACCGGCGACGGCGACTACCGCATCGACCTTTCCAGCGGCACCACCTACGCGTTCCGGGCCACCCCCGGAGCCTTCGGCTGGCTGCGCGTCGACCCCGACTCGATCACCCGCACCGCCACCAGCATGCTCGGCAACAGCATCGCCCAACCCGCGTGGGACGCGCTGAAGTTCCTCATGGAGGCCGCCTCCACGATCGACAGCGACGCCTCGACCGTCGCCACCTACTTCACCGAACTCTCCGCCACCCTCGCCGTCGACGCGGCCCGCCTCACCCACGGCGGCGAAACCGTCGCCGAACTCCGCGCCCTCGGGCACACGGAGCTGGAGTGCCGGATGACCGGACACAACCTCCTCGTCGCCAACAAGGGCAGGATCGGTTTCTCGGCCACCGACGTCCGGCGGTACGCCCCCGAGTCCGCGCAGACGCTCAAGCTCCGGTGGGTGGCCGTCCACCGCGGACTCGCCGAGTTCCGCGGCACCTCGGAACTGTCCGAAAACGACGTGCTCGAAGCCGAGTTGGACGAGGAGACCCGGACCCGGTTCACCACCGTCCTCCAGGACGCCGGAGTCGACCCCCAGGCGTACGTCTGGATGCCCGTGCACCCCTGGCAGTGGGACCACGCCGTCCAGACCCTGCACGCCGCCGACGTCGCCCAGCGCCGCGTCATCCCGCTCGGCGAGAGCCCCGACGCCTACCTGCCCGGCCAGTCCATCCGCACCATGGCCAACGTCACCGAGCCCTCGCGCCACGACGTCAAACTCCCGCTGAAGATCCTCAACACCCTGGTCTGGCGCGGCATACCGCCGCACTGCACCATGGGCGCCCCCGTCGTCACCCAGTGGCTGCGCGGCCTGGTCGAGCGCGACCCCTACCTCACCGACGAGTGCCGCACCGTCTTCCTCGGCGAGGTCGCCTCCGTCACCGTCCGCCACCCCTACCTCTCCACCCTCGACGAGACGCCCTACCAGTACCTGGAGACCCTCGGCTGCATCTGGCGCGACTCCGTCACCGCCCGCAAGGACCCCGGCGAGCGCGTCCGCACCTTCGCCTCCCTGCTCCACGCCGACGCCGCCGGGGACGCCTTCGTCGCCGAACTCGTCCGCTCCTCCGGCCTCGACCCCGAACTCTGGCTCCGGCGCCTCTTCGACACCCTCCTCGCGCCGATCCTGCACGTGCTCTACCGGTACGGCGTCACCTTCAACCCGCACGGCCAGAACACCCTCATCGGCTACGACGAGAACGACGTCCCGGTCCGCCTGTACCTCAAGGACTTCGTGGACGACGTGTGCGTCTCCTTCACCGACGTGCCCGAGCGCGGACCCGAGCCGGACGGACATGATCACGTCCTGCCCCGCAAGCACCCCTCGATCATCAAGCAGCACGTGGTCGACCAGGTCTTCGTCGGCCACTTCCGCTACCTCGCCCCGCTCTGCGCCGAGCAGCTCGGCGTACCGGAGAAGACGTTCTGGCGCCTGGTGCGGCGGACCATCCTCGACTTCCAGAAGCGCTTCCGCAAGCGCTTCCCCGAGCTCGAGGGCCGGTTCGCCGAGTACGACCTGCTGACCCCCGAGATCCCCCGGTACGGGCTCAACCGCGACCGGATCGTCGTCACCCGCTACGGCGACCGCGCCCTGCGCCACGCGCTGTACCCGAACGGCACGCACCCCAACCCGCTCGCCGAAGGCTGAGGAGTACCGCTCGTGACCCCACTCACCCGCGCGCGCCCCGCGCCGGCCACCCGGCCCGGCCCCACGGCGCCCCCCGCGGCCGTCCCCCTCGCCGGTTCCCGTACCGGCCTCGCGGAGGTCCTCACCGCCCTGGCCGGCGCCGCCGACGCCGCCTCGGCCGCCCGCCGGCCGGACGGACCCGTACCGGCGGGGACCCCCGCCGAGGTCCTGGCCGCCGCCGCCCGCGCCCTCGGACCGGCCGAACTGCCCGCCGAGGGCCTCGGCCAGCAGGCCGCCCTCGAACGGCTCGCCACCCTCCTCACCGAGCACGGCATCGACCTGTCCCACCCCCGGGCCGCCGCCCATCTGCAACCCCCCTCCCTCGCGGTCGCCGTCGCCGCCGACGTCCTGGCGAGCGCCGGCAACGCCTCCCTCGACACGTACGACTCCGGCCCTTCGGCCATCGCCGTCGAACGCTGGCTCATCGGCGTCCTCACCCGCCTCGCCGGCCTCGGCGAGCGAGCCGACGGCGTCCTCACCCCCGGCGGCTCCCTCTCCAACCTGATGGGCCTGCTGCTCGCCCGGGACGCCGCCGCCCTGCGGCGCGGCGTCGACGCCCGCGAGCACGGCGTGGCCGCCCTGCCCGGGCCCGTGGTCTTCTGCTCGGAGCTCGCCCACTTCTCCACCCACCGGGCCTGCGCGGCCCTGGGCCTGGGCGAGGCCGCCGTACGGACGGTGCCCGTCGACGAGCGGCGACGGATGCGGCCCGAGGCCCTGGCCGCCGCCCTCGACGCCCTCGGGCCCGACCGGACACCGGTCGCGGTGGTCGCCACCGCCGGAACCACCGACTTCGGTTCCGTCGACCCGCTGCCCAGGATCGCCGGGATCGCCGCCGACCACGGCGTCTGGCTGCACGTCGACGCCGCCTACGGTTTCGGCGCGCTGTTCTCCGACCGGCTCGCGGGCCGCCTCGCCGGACTGGAACTGGCCGACTCGATCACCCTGGACCTGCACAAGATCGGCTGGCAGCCGGCGGCCAGCAGCGTGCTGCTCGTCTCCGACCCGGCCGCCTTCTCCTCGCTCGACCGCCAGGTCGCCTACCTCAACCCCGAGGACGACGGGGAGGCCGGCTTCGACGGCCTGCTCGGCCGCAGCCTCCAGACCACCCGGCGCCCCGACGCCGTCAAGGCCGCCGCGACCCTCCTCACGTACGGCAGGTCCGGCCTGGGCCGCATGGTGGACACCTGCCACGACCTGGCCCGCCACGCCGAGCGGCGGATCCTCGCCGAACCCGAACTCGAACTGGTCGCCCCGGCCGAACTGACCACGGTCGTCTTCCGCCACCGGGGGGCGGACCCGAAGGAGCCCCGGACCGGCGGGACGGAACACCGGACCGGCACCACCGACGCCGCTTCCGGCGGCTCCGGCCCCGGTGGTGCCGGCTCCGCTTCCGGCGGCTCCGGTCCCGCCGACAGGGGGCCCGGCGGTGGCGAGGCGGCGGAGGCCGACACCGCCTTCCGCGCCTCCGACGAGCTCAACGGCGCCCTGCGCCGCCGCCTCCTGGAGACGGGCAGCGCCCTCATCGGGCGGACCGAGGTCCGCACCGGCGGGCCCGGCTCACCCCCGCGCGTCTGCCTCAAATTCACCCTGCTCAACCCCAACACCACCACCGACGACATCGACGGCCTCGTGGACGCCGTCCTCGACGCCGGCCGCGCCTGCGCACGACTGATCCAGGAGGACGCCGCATGAGCGCCAGCACCCCGGCGGCAGCCACCCCGTCCCACCCCGCCCCCGAGGACCCGGCCGCGACCACCCGGCCGGACCCGCTGCACGACGCCGACGCCCGCGGCGCCGCCGAGCACGCCCACGTCGAGGCCCTGCTCCGCTGCTGGCTCCGGGAGACCGGCACCCCCGTCGCCCCCGGCCCGCTCCGGGTCGAACTCCCCACCGCGGGCCTGGCCCT
Source organism: Streptomyces sp. NPDC126503 (assembly GCF_040302405.1). Taxonomy (NCBI): domain Bacteria; kingdom Bacillati; phylum Actinomycetota; class Actinomycetes; order Kitasatosporales; family Streptomycetaceae; genus Streptomyces; species Streptomyces sp. NPDC126503. The sequence goes on along the minus strand of NZ_JBEORS010000021.1, from coordinate 78,897 downwards.
GGTCACCGAGGTCACCCACTGCTCGCCCACCGGCTGGCACCGCTTCGGCCCCGCCCGCCTGGAGGGCCCCGGCGGTCCGCTCGGCCCCACCGCCGACCCGGTGACGGCCGTCGCGCTGCTCTCCACCGAGGCGGCGGTACGCGGCGGCGGCCGGCCCGGCGGAGTTCCCGCCGGAGAGGTCGCCGACCTGGTCGAGCGCACCGCCGAGTCCGTCCGACGGGTCACCACCTTCCTCGCCGAGCGCCGCGCCCGGCCGCTCCCGCCCGAGGGCACCGACGGCTTCCTCGACGCCGAACAGGCCCTGCTCCTCGGCCACCTCAACCATCCGGCGCCCAAGAGCCGCGACGGCATCTCCGACCGTGACGCCGCCGCCTTCTCGCCGGAACTGCGCGGCTCCTTCCGCCTGCACTGGTTCTCCGCCGACGCCTCGGTCGTCTCCCACGACGCGGTCGACGGCGCCCCCTCCCTCGCGGGCCGCGACACCGTGGAACTCCTCGCGGACCTCGCGGGCCGCCGCCCCGACCCGGGCCGCGTCCTCGTCCCCGCCCACCCGTGGCAGGCCAGGGACCTGCTCCACCGGCCCCGCGTCAAGGAGCTGATCGCCTCCGGCGCCCTGGAGCCGCTCGGCGAGCTGGGCGAGGAGTGGTGGCCGACCTCCAGCGTGCGGACGGTGTACCGGCCCGGAGCCGAGGTGATGCTCAAGCTGTCCCTCGGGCTGCGGCTCACCAACTCGCGCCGTGAGTCAACCCGTACGGAACTCCGCCGCGGCCTGGAGATCAACCGGCTCCTGGACGCCGGCTACGCGGCGGACACCTTCGCCGCCCACCCGGGCTTCGCCATCACCCGCGACCCGGCCTGGATCGCCGTCGACGAACCCGGCCGTCCCGGCGGCCCCGAGGTGACCGGGCTCGACGTCGCCGTGCGCGAGGTGCCCCGGGACATCGCGGACCTGCGCTGCCTGGTCGGCCTCGTCGCCCCCCGCCCCGGCCTCGGCCGCAGCGCGCTCGGGGAACTCGTCGCCGCCCTCGGCCCGGGCGCCGCCGAGCGGTGGACTGCCGACTACACCGACCGCGTCCTCGTCCCCATGCTCCACCTCTACGCCGCCACGGGCATCGGCCTGGAGGCCCACCAGCAGAACACCCTGGTCCGGCTCGGCGCGGACGGCCGGGTCACCGGCGCCACCTTCCGGGACAACCAGGGCTACTACCTGGCCGGTTCCCACCTGCCCGGCCTCCTGGAGAGGCTCGGCGCCGACACCTCCACCCTCGCCGTCGTCGACGACCCCCTGGTCGACGACCGGCTCTCCTACTACCTGCTCCGCAACCAGGCCCTCTCCGTCGTCGGCTGCCTCGCCGTCGACGGCCTCGCCGACGAGCGCGTCCTGCTCGGCGTCCTCGCCGACCGGCTCCGGGCGGCGCTGCCCGCCCTCGCGAAGGCCGGCCCCGACGGCGACCGGCTCGCCCGCCGCTGGCTCACCGCCGACACCCTGCCGTGCAAGGGCAACCTCCTCACCCGCCTCCACGGCATCGACGAGGTCCTCGCCCCTCTCGACGCCCAGTCCGTCTACCTCGACGCCCCCAACCCCCTCAAGGAGGCCACGGCATGAACGCCTTAGACCAGCAGGCCCACGACGAGACCGTGCCCGGCCCGCCGCTGCCGCTCCTCGGCGGCCGCTGGACCGCCCGGGTGGCCCGCGCCGAGGGCGCCGACCTGGACCTCGTGCACGGCTGGATGCAGTCCCCGCACATCGACGCCTTCTGGCACCAGGCGTGGCCGCGCGAGCGCTGGTACGAGGAGATCGCGGGGCACCTCGCGGGCGACGCGATCCTGCCGGTGCTCGTGGACCTGGACGGCCGGCCCCTGGCGTACATCGAGGTCTACCGGGTGACGCGCGACCGGCTCGCCGGCCACTACCCGCACCTGCCGCACGACCTCGGCCTGCACATCGCCATCGGCGACGCCGAGAAGACCGGCAGGGGCCTCGGGCGGACCCTCCTGCGCGTCCTCGCCGACGGCCTCCTCGCCGCCGACCCGGCCTGCGTCCGCGTCGTCGCCGAGCCCGACATCACCAACGAGCCGTCCCTGCGAGCCTTCGAGGCCGCCGGCTTCCGGCCCGCGGGGAAGGTCGAGTTCCCCGACAAGACCGCCGCCCTGATGGTGCGCCCGCGCGGGGAGGAGGCGATGCCCGGATGAGCACCACCCCCGCGACCACCGAGCACGACGTGGTGGCCGTGGGCTGCGGCCCCTTCAACCTGGGGCTCGCCGCCCTCGCCTCCACCGTGGACGGGCTCGACCTCGTCGTCCTGGAGGAGCGGCCCGAACTCACCTGGCACCGCGGCATGATGTTCGGCGACGCCTCGATGCAGGTGAACTTCCTCGCCGACCTGGTCACCCTCGTCTCCCCGAGCCACCCCCTGTCGTTCCTGGAGTACCTCCACGACATGGACCGGCTCTACACCTTCACCGTCCGGGAGAACTTCTTCCCCTCCCGGCGCGAGTACGAGGACTACCTGCGCTGGGCGGCCGCGCGCCTCCCCTCCGTCCGCTTCTCGCACCGCGTCGCGGAGGTCCACTGGGACGCCGCCGCCGAACGGTTCACCCTGGACGTCGTACGCGGCGACGGCGCCCGGCTCCGGATGCTCGCCCGGAACCTCGTCCTCGGCATCGGCACCGCGCCGCACGTGCCCGAGGCCCTCGCCGCACTGCCGCCCTCGGCCCTGCTGCACACCTCCGACTACCTCTACCGGGCGGAGGACGTGGCCCGCGCGGGGAAGGTCACCGTGGTGGGCTCCGGCCAGTCGGGCGCCGAGGTCGTCGTCGACCTCCTCGGCCGCAACCTGGAGGGCGGCCCCGCCGTGAGCTGGCTGACACGGACACCGTCCTTCGCGCCGCTCGACTACACCAGGATGGTCCTGGAGATGACCACCCCGGCGTACATGCAGTACTTCCACTCCCTGCCGGAGGAGGCGCGGGACCGGCTCGTCGGTGAGCAGTGGCAGTTCTACAAGGGCATCTCCACCGACACCCTCGACGAGATCCACGAACTGCTCTACCGCCGCCAGCTCGAACACGGCCTGGCCGACGTGGAGTTGCGCATCGGCACCACCGTGGAGGCGGTGAGGGCCGAGGCCTCCGGACGGACGGTCCTCGTCTGCCGGCACCGCGACTCCGGCGAGCGCTTCGAGCACACGACGGACCTCGTCGTGGCCGCCACCGGTTACCGCAACCGCGCGCCCGCCTTCATGGAGCCGGTGGACGACCTGATCCGGCGCGACGACCGGGGCCGGTACAAGGTGCGGCTCGACCACTCCGTCGAGCTCGCGGACGGTGTCACGGGACGGGTCTTCGTCGCCAACGCCGAGGTCCACTCCCACGGCGTCTCGGCGCCGAACCTGGACATCGGGGCCGTCCGCAACGCCACGATCCTCAACGCCGTGACCGGCCGCGAGACGTACCGGCTGCCGAAGCGGAGCGCCTTCACCCGCTTCGACGTGCCGCGCGGAACCGCGTAGACGGCACGGGACACGCCGCCCCCGGGCCTGTGCGCCCGGGGGCGGCGCCACTCACCCCTGGGGCGACTCGCGGACCGGGTGCTTGCTGAGGATCGACACCCGGTTGAACGCGTTGATGGTGATCGCGACCCAGATCACGGCCGAGACCGCCTCCTCGTCCAGGACCTCGCGCGCCTCGGCGTACGCCCGTTCCTGGGCGAGGGCGTCCGCGGGATCGGTCACCGCCTCGGCCAGCCCCAGCGCGGCCCGCTCCCGGGGCGTGAACAGCCCGGTGTCCCGCCAGGCGGCCAGCACCCCGAGACGGCGGGTGGTCTCACCGGCGCGCAGCGCGGCGCGGGTGTGCACGTCGAGGCAGGCCGCGCAGCCGTTGATCTGGGAGACGCGCAGGTTGACCAGTTCGACCAGGATCCGGTCGAGCCCCGCGTCGGCGGCGGTAGCCCGCACCGCCTCGGCCGTCTGCACCAGGGCGTGGTACGCCTTGGGGCTCTGCTTGTCCACGTAGACCCGCCGCGCCGGGGTCCCTGCCGTGCCGTCCATGCCGTACTCCTTCGCCGCCCCGACGGGCCTGGTTCCGCCGGCTCCTGTAGGGAACCCTCGCAGAGGCTATGATCATCCCAGTTTGTTGAAATAGAAACTAAGTAGGGTGCGGAGGGGTCGGAAATGAGCCATGCCGAGGTCGAGGTGCTGACCGCCCGAGAGGTCCCCCTGGGCGGTCCCCGGGCGATGACCGTACGGCGGACCCTGCCCCAGCGCTCCCGTTCCCTCATCGGTGCCTGGTGCTTCGCCGACCATTACGGCCCCGACGAGGTCGCCACCTCCGGCGGCATGGACGTCGCACCCCACCCCCACATCGGCCTGCAGACCGTGAGCTGGCTGTTCACCGGCGAGATCGAGCACCGCGACAGCCTGGGCACCCACGCCCTCGTCCGCCCCGGCGAGGTCAACCTCATGACGGGCGGACACGGCATCAGCCACTCCGAGGTCTCCACCCCCGCCACCACCGTCCTGCACGGCGTCCAGCTCTGGGTCGCCCTCCCCGACGCCCACCGCCACGCCCCCCGCGACTTCCAGCACCACGTCCCGAAGCCGGTCCACCGCGACGGCGCCGAGATCCGCGTCTTCCTCGGCACCCTCACCGGCACGACCTCCCCGGTCCGCACCTTCACCCCTCTCCTCGGCGCGGAACTCCGCCTCGCCCCCGGCGCCGCCGTCACCCTCCCCGTCGACCCCGCCTTCGAACACGGCCTCCTCGTCGACGAGGGCACCCTCGACCTCTCCGGCACCCCCCTCCACCCCGCCGACCTCGGCTACACGGCCCCCGGCCGCCCCACCCTCACCCTCACCAACACCGCCACCACCCCGGCCAGGGCCGTGCTCCTCGGCGGCCCCCCGTTCGGCGAGGAGATCGTCATGTGGTGGAACTTCATCGCCCGCACGGACGAGGAGATCCGCCAGGCCCGCGAGGACTGGGCCGCCGCCTCCGACCGCTTCGGCGAGGTCGAGGACTACGACGGCGACCGCCTCCCCGCCCCGGAACTCCCGACGACCCGGCTGCGGGCACGGGGCCGGGTCCGCTGACCGGCGGGCGGAACGGATTCCGTGCGCCCCCGTGTGGTGCGTGCCGGGGAAGGGCTACGTGGGGCGAGCCGTGCCGGGTGGGATCCGGACAATCGCCGTGCGGGCCGGCCGGCACCGCACGTCGTCGGCCTGCGTTCCTGTGGCGGGCACGGATCGGATCCGGCCGGGAGGCTTCGCCGTGCGCCCCCTGTGCGCCCGGTAACCCGTTCTTCACGGAGAGCCAAGGGCAGAGGGGTGAGGTGACTGCTCGCGTCGTGCACTCCTGGTACGGCGCAGGACCGAAGGGCTGGGAATGATACGAGTGACGGTGGTCTACGAGGCACAGCTCCTGCGCATCGCGCTCGAGGAACTGCTGCGGTCGAGCGGGATCCACGTGGTCGCCTCGTTGCCCCGGTGGCCGCACGGTCCGGCCGCCGAGTGGGCGGAGACGGATGTGTACGTCGCCGACGCCGAGGGGCTGCCGCCGTCCACCGTCCCCGCGAACGCCTGCGCACCCTCGTCCGGGGCCGGCGCGGCGGGCCGCTCGGCGCTCCTGGCCCTCGTGCCGGGGCAGCGGCCAGGGGTTCTGAGACGGGCCCACGCGGCGGGAGCGGCCGGCTTCGTCGACAAGGACAGCCCCAAGTGCCGACTGGTGGAGGCCGTGCACCGTCTGGCCAGAGGGGAGCGCTTCATCGACGAAACGCTGGCGTTAGGGTTCCTGCAGGCCGCGGAGATGCCGCTGACCCGGCGCGAGCTGAGTGTCCTGTCGCTGGCCGCCAACGGAGCGCCGATCTCCGAGATCGCCACGACGCTGTTCCTGTCCCAGGGCACCGTCCGCAACTACATGGCGAGCGTCATACGCAAGGTGGGGGCCCGCAACCGTGTGGACGCCATCCGGATCGCCCAGGGCGCCGGGTGGACCTGACCCCGCGGCCGCGTGAGGTCGCCGCGGCGGGGGCGGCTCACCGCTCGGCCCCGCCCCAGTGGCCCATGAGGTCGCGGTAGAGAGCGGAACGCTCCAGCAGCTCCGCGTGCGTGCCGTGCTGGGCACGGGCGCCGTCCAGGACGAGGACGCGGTCGGCCCGGAGCGCGGACGACAGCCGGTGGGCCACGACGACCAGGGTCCCGGGCCGGGCTCGCAGGGCGCGCTCGGCCGTGGCCTCCGCGACGGGGTCCAGGTGGCAGGTCGCCTCGTCGAGCAACACCAGCGGGGCGGAGGACAGATGGGCCCGTCCCAGGGCGATGAGCTGGCGTTCGCCGAGGGACAGGGTGTCGGGCGTCAGCGTACGGTCGAGGCCGCCCACCCGGTCGACGAGCGGCCTCAGGGGCAGCGCGTCCACGGCCCCGTCGACATCGGACCGGTCGGCGCCGGGCCGCAGGTAGCACAGGTTGTCCCGGAGGGTGCCCGTGAAGACGTACGCCTCCTGGGGAAGCAGTACGCGCAGGGCCGCGAGTTCCGGCGGGCGGCAGGCACCGATCGCGCGGCCGAAGAGTCGTACCTCCCCCTGCTCGGGCGTCAACAGGCCCGCCATCGCGTGCAGAAGGGTCGATTTGCCGATGCCGCTCGGACCGACGACGGCGAGGTGCTCGCCCCGTTCGACGGTCAGTTCCAGATCGTCCAGTACGGCCCGGGCCTCGGGTCCGTACGCCGCCCGCACGCGGTGCAGTCGCAGGGCCGCGGTCGCCCGGCCCGTACGGCGGGGACCGGACGAGGAGGCGGTGGGAGGGGCGGGGAGAGGAACGAGGAGAGGGGCGGCGGGCGAGGGCCGGGTGAGCCGGTCCAGGATGACGAACAGCCGCGCGCCCGCCGCGCCCAGCACGGCCATCAGGGTGTGCAGGGCGGGGAGCAGCGACTGGAGGACGTAGGTGAGCGCCCCCACCATGGCGCCGGCCGTGACGCCCTGCCGGAGGAGCCACGGGGCCGCGGCGAGCAGCAGGAACACCGGCAGCTGGCCGGCCGTCGCCACGGAGAGCGTGCGGACGGCCGCCCAGCGGGCCAGGGCGCGCTGGGCCGCCGCGGCCTCCTCGACGGCACGGCGGTTCTCCGCGGCGGTCGCCTCCTGGGCGCCGCAGGCCACGATGTCGCGCAGGGCGGTACGGGTGATCCCGGCGCGCCGGCCGACGGCCTCGTCGGCGTCGAGGTAACGGTGCTGGGCCCGTGCCATGGGCCGTAGCGACGCCGTGAACAGGGCGAGGCCCAGCGCCAGGGGAGGGATCACGACGAGGAGGAACTGCGGCGCGAGCGACACGAGACCGGCGAGGGCCCCCGCGGCGACGAAGACGAAGGAGCGGGCCGCGAGCACCAGTCCGGCGAAGCTGTCCCGGGCGATCTCGGTCTGGCTCGTCAGCCGGGACACCGCGGTGGTGTCCGTGTCGCGGCCCGCTGCGGTGGCCGAGCGCAGGGCCCGCACGACCGACCTTCGGACCAGGTCGTCGCGCAACGGCTCGGTGAGGTGAGGGAGTTGGGCGAAGATCCCCCGGGTGACAGGAGCGCCGAGCAGGATGGCCACGGCGGCCCCCGCCAGCCAGAGCAGTCCCGTGGCGGGGGAGCCCTTCAGGAAGCCGTCGTCGAGGGAGCGGGCCACGCAGTAGCCGCCGAGGAAGGTCTGGGCGGACTCGGCGGCCGACCATGCCGCCAGTTTCCCCAGGACACCCTTGCGGCGGAGCAGGAGGGACCGGAGGGGCGCCGTGGCGCGCCGGGCTGTGGCGGCCTCCTCCGCGGCCGGCGTCGGCGCCGACTCCGACTCCGGAGCGTCTGGCGCGGTCGGCTCCGTCGGCTCCTTCGCCCGCGTCGTGCGCGGCGCCGCCGTCACGTGCGCACCTCCGTCTCCGTCGGCGGCGTCGACGTCTTCGCCTCGGGTGCCACCGTTTCCGCCCCGGCCGTCCCGGCGACCGCCTCGGGTGTCACCGCTTCCGCCCCGGCCGCCGGCGCCGAAGCCTCCGCCGTGAACACCGCGCGGTACTCCGGGTCCTCCCACAGCAGACGGTGAGGTCCGGTCCCGCGCACGCGGCCCGCCTCCATCCAGACCACCCGGTCCGCTCGGGCGGCGGTGGACACCCGGTGGGCGACGATCAGCTTGGTGCACGGTCGCGGGGACGCGGCGAGGGCTCGTTCCACCTGCCGTTCGGTGGCCGTGTCGAGGCTGGACGTCGCGTCGTCGAGGATCATCAGACGCCCATGTCCGACGAACGCCCGCGCCAACCCCAGGCGTTGGGCCTCACCGCCGGACAGCGGAGCCTCGTCCACCGGGGTCTCGTAGCCGCGGGGCAGCAGCCGGACGAAGGCGTCGGCGCAGACGGCCGTCGCGGCCTGCCTGACCCTCTCCTCCGTGGCGGGGCCGCGCCCGGGCCCGGTCCCGGCGGCCAGCGCCGCACCGATCGTGACGGTGGCGCCGCCGTCGAAGACCGGACGTGCGAAGGCGTACGCCGTCGCCCCGCGCAACTCCGTGGCGTCCAGCTCCGCCAGGTCGACACCGTCCAGAAGGACGTGTCCGGCGTCGGGGTCGGTCAGCCTGCCCGCGACGGCCGCCAGAGTGGACTTGCCCGCACCCGAGCGGCCCACCACGGCCACCGTCGAACCGCCGTCCACGGTGAGCGTCACGTCCGTGATCAGGGGCACACCCCCGCGCACCACCCGCACCTGCCGCAGCTCCAGATCGCCGGGCCCGTCGGGCGGGAGCGTGGCGGAACCGTGGGTCATCGGCTCCAGATGGGCGAGTTCGGCCGTGCGGTGGCCCGCGCTGCGGGCCCGCACCAGGGTGCCGAGGGGCGCTGCGACGCCTCCGATCCCGGCGGCGAGCGCCGCGTACCGGGAGGCCGCCATCAGTTCGCCCACGCTCACGTCACCGGCGGCGAGACCGGCCCCCGCCACCGCGACGACGGCCGTGGTGAGCAGCGGGAGCAGGACCCCGCTCCGGGCCACGGCCCGGCCGTGGACGAGCCACATGCGCGTGCCGTGCAGGGTCAGTTCCGGCAGCGGGGAGAGGATGCGGTCCTCCTCGCGGCGTGCCGTGTCGGCGGCGGCGATGGTACGGGCGCCGCTCAGCGCCTCGGCGAGCCGGGCGGCGATGGCGCCCTGCGCCCGCTGGTACCGGCCGACCGAGTCGGAGGACTGGGTGGCGAACGCGCGCAGCAGCAACAGGAGCAGCGGCAGACCGGCGGCGAAGACCACCGCGGTCCAGGGGTGGATGAGCGCCAGGGCCACGAGCGCTCCGATCGGCACGAGCACGGAGGACACCGAGGTCGCGAGGGCCGCCGGGGCCGTGCCGCTGTCGGTGGCGTTGACGCACAGCCGTGCGGCGACGTCACCGCCCGAGTGGGACGCCGCCCGGTGGGGGGCGGTCCCGAGCAGGCCGGCCAGTGCGCGCAGCCGGATCCAAGCGGTGGCGCGGGCGTTGGCGAGCTGGGTCAGGAGCACGGTGCCGGTCTCCGCGAGGATTTCCGCGGCGAGGAGGGCGGCGGTCCACACCAGCCACGTCTGCGCCCCGGGCCCGTGGCGCAGCAGCAGGTCCAGGGTTCTGCCGGCGAGCGCGGGGACGGCGAGCGAGCAGGCGGCGCCGACGACGGAGCAGAGCAGCAGCGCCGCGGTGATGCCGGCGGTGTGCCGTGCGGCGCCGATGAGCAGCCGGTCGGAACCGGTCGGCGAGGCCATCCGATCCCCTCTCTTCTCTTCTCGTACCGGAACGGCCTCCGCCAGGCCCCCGGCGGTGTCCGGCCCCGACGGCCGGTGCCCCGGGAGCAGAGCTCCAGGGGCACCGTGACTCCGCGCCGGCGCTCAGGGCGCCGTGCGGGAAGCCGGCTCGCGTCAGTTACAGGTCGTCACGCTGAGGCTGCTGTCGCCGCAGAGCAGGAGGCTCGCGCGGCTGCCGGTCTCGACGTCGCCGATGGCCTCGTCCTTGGGGGTCTCCAGCGACTGCAGGTCGAACAGGTTCATGATCGTTTCCTTTCTCATGGGGAGGTTGGTGCGGGACGACCCCGTCATGGGGCCGGTTCGTGGGGCCGCGGAAGCGGCGGGAGGAACGGCAGGTGCGCCGGACGGTCGTCCAGCGCCGCCGCGAGGGCCAGCAGGACGCCGGCGGTGCCGGTGGAGAGGTCCATGGAGAGACGCATCATCTGCTCACCGGGGAAGGCGAGATGCCCCTGGTAGGACATGGCGTGCCAGGTGAGGCATCCGACCTGGCGGCGTACGTCCTCCGGTCCCGTACCGGGGCCGCCGGCGTTCGTGCGGGAGAGGTGGAGCACCATCCCGGCGACACCGCGGAAGAGACCCGGCTGGGCGTAGAAGGTGGCCTGCGCCGCCCCGACGATGTCGCGCCGGGCCCGGTCCAGGACGTCGTCGTGCCGGTGGAGCAGGTAGTCGTCGATCACCATGCCGATGCCGACACTGCCCGCGCCGAGGTACGGCATCGTGCGCCAGCCCTCGTCGACCTGCAGGGTCCCGGAGGCCCCGCGGACGCAGCGGGAGAGGTCGTCGTGGAGCGCCTCGGCGGCGAGGTCGAGCAGGGCGGCGTCCCGGGTGCGTTCGTAGAGCCGTACGAACAGCAGGGCCCGTCCGGCACCGCCGTGCAGCAGTCCCGTGCGCACCTTGCCCGGCGCCGCCCCCGTCGTCCGCCCGGACGTCCGGAGCGGGCGGGCCGTCAGCTCGGCGCATCGCAGGGCCGCCGCGTGCAGCCCGCTCTCGCCGGTGGCGGTGGCCAGGGCGTCCAGGGCGAGACCGATGCCGGCGGTCCCTCCGTGCAGGTCGGGGGAGAGGGCCTCGTGGTCCTGTTCGAGGACGAGGGCGGCCAGTTCGAGCGCGGCGGCCGTGTGCCCGAGCCGGTCGAGGGTCCACGCGACGCCGGTGAGCCCGTCGTAGAAGCCGAGCGGCGTGCCGGAGTCGGGTTCCTTGGCGTACCGCAGCAGTCTGTCCTCGGCCTCCGGACATCGAGGGGCCCCGACCTCCCGCAGGGCGTGGAGCACTCCCGCGGTGCCGTACCCGACGGACATGCCGCCGCCGGCGGTGGCGAACTGGGCGATGTCGCCGGGGAAGAACCGGTCCTCCCGGCCCGGCGTCGCCGACGCGAGGACGGCGCGCACCAGGGAGTCGCGGCTGGCAGGCCAGTCCCCCGGCTCCACGGGCAGGAACCCGGAGCCGTCCGGCTCCCGGGCGGCCTCGCCGGGCCGGTTCCCGGCCGGCTCGCGCGTGATCTCCCGCACCGCCTCCTCCAGGAATCCGGCGGGCACCGGGAACCGGGCCGCAGCGGCCTCCGCCAGGTGCGCGGCCTTGGCCCGGTCCAGGGCCAGCAGGCTCGTGAGGGGGATGAACAGGGCGATCCGGAGGCACGCGAGGGCGTACCGGTCCACGTCGAAGCCCCGCCGGTCGGCCGGTGCCACGAAGGCCGGGTTGGCGACGGTCTGGCGACCGCCCTCCGGGGCCGGTTGGGCGGCTTCGAAGTCCAGCAGCACCACCGAGGACTCGTCCTCGGACACCATGATGTTGAACAGGTGCAGGTCGTTGAAGACGATTTCGCGTGCGTGGACCTCGGCCACGGCCCGCTCGACGAGCCCGTGGATCCGCAGGGCCCACTCCGTGTACGCCGCGAGCCTCTCGGCCGGCGGATCGGCCTCCATCAGCGGATGCCGCCGGGCGAAGAAGGTGTTGAGCGGCTTGCCCTCCACGAACTCCAGCGCCAGGAAGTGGTGGTCGCCGACCGTGAAGCTGTCGAGGACCTCCGGCGTGCAGGCGAGCCCCGACAACTTCTCCAGCGCGTCGCGCTCGCGGTGCAGCCGGGTCACGGCGTCCGCCCCGTCCGCGGCCAGCCCGGCGTACGGGCGGGCCTCCTTCAGGACGACCCGCCGACCGGTCGGGCGGTGCCGGGCCTCGTACACTCCGCCGCCGTTGGAGAAGTGCAGCGCCTTCTCGATCTCGTACGGCAGGTCCCGGACGGTCACCGCGGCCCGTGCCGCGAGGTGGGGGAGCAGGAAGGCGGGCGGGGTCACCCAGTCGGGCACGTGGAAGACGGGACCGCGGAGATCGGGTACGAGCGTGCCGGATCCGTCCTCCAGGGCAGGCCGCAGCTCCCCGTGCTCGTCGTAGCAGTGGCGGCGCGTGAAACTCCCGTACCGCAGGTGGACGGGACCCCGCCCCCACCGCAGGTCGCTCAGGATGTACGGACCGGCCTCGCCGTCCAGGAGCCCGGCCAGGTCGGTGGCCACGCGCTCGCACTCGCGGTCGTCGGCCGGGTAGACGGTGATGAACTTGCCGCTCGCCGCGCGGTCCGCGTACTTGGCGTTGCGCTGGTGCAGCAGGTAGCGGCTGGGGACGAACTTGAAGGCGACGTCCTGCCCCAGGCAGTAGTCCCGGACCTTGGCGAGGACCGCCTCCGCGTTGTCGAGACCGGCCGAGACGTGGATCTTCCAGCCCTGCGAAGGGAGCGGACGGTCCAGCGGACGCAGCGCGAGCCAGTCACCCGTCCGGTGAGAGGTCCAGCCCTCGGGTACGGGGAGGGTGGCGGCCCGGTAGAGGGAACCGCTCTCGGCCTCGGCGAAGACGAGACGGTGCGGCGCGTCGTAGAAGTGACGGTCGGCGTCGCAGAAGACCGCGTACCCCTTGTTCACTGCGCACTCCCTCGGTCGGTGACGGACACGACGTTGTCATGTCCCTCACCGGCCCCGACAGTCGCCGCTGTCACCTTCCGTATGTGCGGAACGCACGGGTAACAAGGGCCCCGCGCACGCCCCTCGGTGCCCCCGAGGCCCGGTCACAGGAGGAGCAGCACCGCCGCTCCCCACAGCACGGACAGGGCCGTCAGCGGCGGACCGACGGGCATTCCCTGCCGCCCTGCCGGCGCCTCCTCCAGCGGCCGCAGCTCCGGGCGGAGCAGAAGCGCCCGCAGCTCCTCGGCGGCGCGCACCGCATGCGGTGCGCGGCCCAGGCGGCGTTCCAGCCAGGCCCAGCCGGTGGGGGAGAGCACGACGGGGGATCCCTCCGCCCGGTCCACGCGGATGCGGTCCTCGGAGTGCCGCACCCCGATGACGGCCTCCCACGGGACGCGCCGCACGCGCCAGGCCCCCGTGATCCACAGGCCGCCGCGGTCGGCGGTGATGCGCCAGGTGAGTGCCGTCGCCACGGCCGTCAGCAGCCACACCAGGCCCACCGACAGCCAGAGCCAGCTCCAGGACGGCCCGTCGTCGAGCGCGGCCCAGATGCCGCCCCCTTGCAGCACGAGCAGAACGAGGCCCACCGCACGCGAGAAGCCGTGCGCCCGCCACAGCCGCGGGGACGCCGTGGGTGTCATGGCGACGGCGCCCTCCTCACCGGGCTGCCGGAGGTCCCGCCCCTCACCGTCCCGCTGCCGGTGCTCCCCCGACGCCGGGGCGGCCGGCTTCACCGCGGTGACACTGCACTCCACCGAGACCTCGTCGCCGTCCGTGCCGTCGGGTGCGACGAAGACGACTTCGGCGCCGGCGCAGGGGACGCCGTACAGGACGGCCTCCCGCAGCGGCGGGGCGGCGTCCTCGCCCTTGAGGATCTCCCTGACCTTGTCGAGGCCGACGCCGGCTTCCGTGCCGCCGCCCTCCTCGGCGCCGTCCTCGCCCTCGCTCCCGTCCTCGTCCTCGTCCTCTTCGCGGTCGTCGAAGGCGTGCAGCGAGCGAAAGGACAGGACCGGCCGCAGCCCCTCAGGGTCGTCGGCCGCGAACACCCAGGTACGGCCGTCCTCATGGCCCTCGCGGACCAGGACACGCAGCACCGGCGGCGCCGCGCGCCGGAGCCGCTTCGCACGCGTCCGCCCGTCCACACCGTTGGCGAAGAACGCCAGCCCCGCGACGGAGCCGGCCAGCACCAGCAGCTCCCAGCCGAAGATGTCGTACGGCTCCGCGACCAGCGCCGCCCAGTCACCCTCCACGACGACGTCCACCCGGCTGTCCAGGGGGAAGTCCTCCGGATAGGCCGTCTCGAAGCGATGGGTACGTCCGTCGGCCTCCACCGTGAGGACATCGGCGTCGTCGCCCCGCTCCAGGCCCGTGACCCGTCCGGTCAGACGGGTGGCTCCCGCGGCCCGCTCCTCGTACGCGTCGATGACCTGCCCGGCCCGCAGACAGCCGAACGCGGCGACGGCCAGCAGCAGCGCGGCGAGAAGGAAGGAGAACCGGCCCCGCCGGAACGTCCGCGCCGCCGCGGGCAGCGGGTGGGCGACCGACCCGGCGGCCGCCAGGGCCCGCGCCCGCTGCCGGCCCGCGACGGCCAGCCGGTGGACGAGTCCGGCGGCGGTGTAGGCGGCGGCCGTCAGGAACGCGAGCGCGGACGGTTCGGCGAAGGCCGCCGAGAACCCGCCCTCCACGGCGAACACCGCCAGCGTGCCCCCCAGCCCGGCGAGCGCGAGCCGCGGCTGCCGCCACACCCAGTACAGCGTCAGCACCAGCACCACGGCCGCTGCCAGCCCCGGCCAGTCGGCGCCGCACGGGTCGGCGGAGGTGCACGGCGGGACGGGAGCCGCCACCACGTCCCACACCGACGAGCCGGCCAGCACCGTCGCGGCCGCGGCGGGGTGCGCCCACCACCCGGGCGTCGCGGCGAGCCAGCGCTGGGCGTCGGCGGTCCGCCAGGGGACCGCACCGGACGGTATGTGCTCGGCGGGCAAGGGCACGGGCTGTCTGTTCACCCGCGCATTATGGCCGCGCGTGAGGTGCCGGACGGCTGCGGGTCCCCGCTGCGGCGGCACGGCCGGCACCGTCACAGATTCCGGGCTCGGCGACGTCCCGGCCCCCGCTCACGCCCGGCGGCATACCGTCGTACGGTCCGGCCGTCCCCGCCCCCGACCGCGCCGCCCGGGCCCGCAGGACGCAGGGGCCCGACTGACGGACCGGCCGGATCAGCGCCGTTCGTACAGCGCCAGTTCGGGCAGGAGGCGGAAGGCCTCGGTGACCGCGGCCAGCGCCTCGTCCCACCGGCGCAGCCCCTCGAGTCGGCGGGAGAGGCCGTACAGGGCCCTGGCGAGGTCGGGGCCGTGGGTGCCGGGGTGGGCGGCGGCCAGGACGCGGTAGAGGGAGACGGCTTCCTCCAGGGCGGCGAGGGAGTCCTGTGGCCGGCCGGACCGCTCCAGCCGCAGTGACAGGGCGATCAGGCTGCTCGCGACGCCGGGCAGGTGGGCGTCCGGGGCACGGGAGGCGAGGCCGCGGCGGATGCCGAGGGCTTCCTCGACCGCGCTCAGGGCCTCCTCCTCGCGGCCCAGGGCCGCGAGCCGGGTGGCGAGCGTGTGCAGCTGGACCGCCAGGTGGTGGAGGTGGGCTTCGGGATAGGCGCGCGCCAGGCCCCGGAGGATCCGTACGCCTTCCTCGGTGACGGCCAGCGCCTGCTCCGGCCGGCCCAGGGCCGCGTACAGGGCGGCGACCGTGCTGAGGGTCGCGCTGAGCCCCAGCAGGTGGGCGTCGGGATGGATGGCGACCAGACCGCGCTGGATCCGCAGGGCCTCCTCGGCGGCGGCCAGGGCCTCTTCCACCCGGCCCGCGTCCTGCAGCGCCCAGGCCAGCCGGCCCAGACTCTCGGCCAGTTGGGGCAGGTGGGCGTCGGGACGGGACCTGGCCATGGCGCGGCTGATCCGCACCACGTGTTCGGCCAGCGACACGGCGCCCGAGAGCCAACCCATCTCCGCGCCCTTGACGGCCATCTCGTACAGCGTCGCGATGTGACCGGGGGAGTACGCGGATTCCGCGCCGGCCATGGCGTCGTACACCCGGGCGGCTTCGAAGAAGGCTTCCATGGCCTCCTCCTTCCGGCCCAGGGCCCACAACCGCTCCGCGTGGACTCGCAGGCTCCGGGCGAGTTGGCGGGCCTCGGCGCCCGTACCGGCACCGGCAGCGCGACGCAGGCGCACCGCCTCCTCGGACGCGGCCAGCGCCTCCTCGTGCCGCCCGAGAGCGCTCAGCCGGGCGGCGAGGCCGTTGAGGCTCTCCACCAGGTCGGGGCTGTGGCCGCCGGCCGAGCCGCGGGCGAGGGCGACGGCCTCCGTGACGGCGGCCAGGGCCTCCTCCCGGCGCCCGAGGTCGCTCAGCCGGTCGGCGTACGCGTTGAGGCTCGCGATCAGGGGCACCGGGTCCGCGAGGGAACGGGCGACGGCGACGGCTTCCCCGGCGGGGGCCAGGGCCTCCGCCCGCCGGTCGAGTGCGGCCAGGCGCGCGGAGAGCGTGTACAGGATCCATACGAGCTCCGGGGTGGGGGGAAGACCCCGGTGACGGTCCATCAGGTGCCGGGCGAGGTCGCAGGCCCAGACGGCCAGCCGCTCGCTGCGCGGGACGCCGTCGTTGAGCTGCCGCAGCGTGTCCAGCGGGGTCCCGGGATCCGCGGCGATCCGGTGCAGGGCGGCCAGGAGCGGGCCGGGGCGCTCGACCTGCGTGGCCGTGGTCATCGCGGTCGGCGCCAGGGCGGTGCGGTGCCGGAAGCAGAGCGCGGTGAGCTGCGTGTCCAGCCGCCCCGCGAAGACGGCGTGCGCGGCCGCGCGGCTGTAGAGGGTCAGCAGTCGGCCCGCCTGCTCCCCGGTGATGCCCGGTACGAGCTCGTGGGCGAGTTCGGGGTGCGCCTCCAGGTGGCGGCCGACCAGGCGTTCCGTCAGCCGGTCGGGCTGCGGGCTGCCCCACGGGCCCGCGTCCGCCGGCGGATGGAGCGCGGAGATCCAGGCGAGGACGGCATCACGGCGGTCGCGCGGCTGGTCGGCCAGGCCGCCCACCTTGCGCAGGACCTCGGCGGCCTGATCGCGCCCGGCGGCCCCCACCAGCAGGGCGGCGGCCAGGGCGGCGTCGAGGGTGGCCGTGCTCAGCGCCGGGCTGAGGCCGCGGGCAGCGGCACTCTGTTCCCAGTAGCGGCGCTCGTGCAGGAGCAGGCGGTCCTCGACGCCCGCCGAGGGGCCGGGTGTGCCGCCGGCCGGGGCGGGGTCGGCGGCGTCCAGCAGGTCCGCCAGGGCGGTCATGTGCAGGGTTAGCGCGTTGTCCATGCCCGCCCGGTCCAGGTTGGGGGAGGGCAGGGCGGCGGCCAGGGCCGGCCAGTCGGGCCCCTGACGGCCGCGCACCTCGGGCAGCGCCGCCGCGAAGGCCTCCGCCGCCCGCCGGTACGCCTCCGGGCGCGCGCCCGCCTCCTTCTCAAGGGCGGGCAGTTCGACCACCGGCGTGCCGTCCAGCAGCTCCTCGGCGGTACGGGTCACCGCCTGCGCGCTGGTCCACCAGTCCCCGGCCGCCCGGGCCAGCAGGAGGACCTTGAACGCAGTGGCGCCCCCGTGCTCGGCGGCGGCCTCCAGCAGCGCCGCGAGCTGGGCCGTGCGGGTTTCCGCGTAGTCCAGGACCACCAGCAGCGGCTTGGCGGCCCGGCCCACCGTACGCAGCTCCGCCGGTGTGGCACCGGTGCGCGGCCACAGCACCGCCCAGCCCTCCGGGGCCAGCGTGGCGGCCAGCCGGTGGGCCAGACGGGTCTTGCCCTGTCCGGCCGGGCCGTGCAGCAGCCAGCTGCCGAATCCCTCCTGGCGGCACCAGCGGGTCAGCCGGCCCAGCAGTTCCTCACGGCCGTGGAAGGCGACGACCTGCCGGCCGGCCCGCAGCAACGCCGCCGGGGAGCCCAGGCCGACGGCGGGCGCCACCGGCTCGGCCTCGGCCACGTCCTGGAACTCCACCGCTTCCAGCGCCATGGCGTCGGCGCAGTGCTCGGCGAGCACGGCCCGGAACGCCGCGTCGTGATGGAGTACGTAAGCCGGCACCACCGAGAGCGCGGCGTGTCCGGAGCGGCCCGCGTCGGCGGCGACCACCCCGGTCAGCAGGCGGCCGCAGAACATCGCGGCCCCCGACAGGCCGCCCCACGGCGACGTCCCGTCGGCCGGCCAGGCCGGTGGGTGCGGACCCAGGTCCATCAGGTGCCGGTTGGCCACGTAGCCGCTGCCCGGGTTCACCGTGCCCGCCAGCTGCGCGGTCTCCACCGCCGCTCCGGGCCGCTGCGCCACGTCGGGTACGCCCCACGTCTCGCAGGGCTGTCCGGGCTGCTCGGTCACCAGGCGGCCCCAGCGCACCCCCGTGCCCCTCGGTGGCCGCCAGCCGGCGTCGTCGACCTCCACCAGCGCCGCGTCGTCGCGCCCACCGGGCGTTCCGCACCACACCACGGCTCCGCCGGACACCGCGTCGGCGCCCGGACGGAACACCTGCACCAGCGCGCCGCGCCGGGTGGCCACGTGCGCCGACGTCAGTACGAGCCGCGGGCCGATCACGTACCCCGACCCCGGCCCGCCCGGCCCCCCGACCGCGACCAGTCGTTCCCGCCTCACCGCGTCCCCCGTTCCGTATGCCGGTGTCCGGTCAGTCCTGGATCCGGTCGCCCACGTCGCCGGGGCCGGCCGGCCGGTCCGGGCTGCCGCTGACCAGCAGATCGCCGCCGGCGCGGGTCCTCGGGGTCAGGGTGAAGGACACCCGGTGCGTCCGGCCGCGGGCCACTCCGGCCTCCGCGTCCGCCGTCACGGCCCACACCCGGAATCCCGCCTTCGCCCGCGCGTCGGCGCGCAGCTCCACCTCGAACTCCATCTCCACGGGCCCGACCGCGAAGGCGATCTCGTGCCCCGCCCCGCGGGTCGCGGCCTCCAGCAGCTCGTCCCGCACCGCCGCCACCGCGTCCGCCAAACCGATCTCCACGTGTCCCACCGTCCCCGTTCGCCCGTGCGTCTGGCCAAGCCGAGCGTAGGGGGACGGCCCCGTCCCGCGCAGGCGATCACGAACGGTTGCCCGAATCGGGACGGCATGCGGAACGGACGCTCTCGGCCGGGGCGTCGAGGGCCGTGCGGCCCGTTCAGGAGCCGGTCAATACTCCGTACGGGAAGTGCTGTGGACAGGGTGGAAGGTTCTACGCGCGTCGCGGTCCGCGCCGGCATAGCGGAAGACACCAGGGCCCGGGGCCGTGGTTGGAGCAAGGCCCACACCTGTCCCGCGGACACCGGAATACGCCCCGAGCCGGGAGAGAATCCGGGCGCACCTCCCCAAAAGCAAGAGGAAACACCTGTGCGACCAAGAATCTTCGGCGCCACGGCCTCCGTGGCCGCGCTCGGACTGCTCGGCTCCCTCGTCACCGGCTGCGGTACGTCCGGGGGCGAGGGCGAACGGACGACGCTGCGCCTGGTGGCCGCCGAGTACGGCAACAGCCCCTCGAACAGTTCCAGGGCGTACTGGGACAAGCTGACCGCCGCCTTCACCGCCGCCCACCCCGGCAAGAACGTCGAGGTCACGCTCCACCCGTGGGCCGACGTCGACCGCGAGGTCACGCGCATGGTCGAGGAGGGGAACGCCCCGGACGTGGCCCTGATGGGCGCGTACTCCGACTTCGCCGCGCAGGGCCGGCTCTACGCCGCGGGCGAGCTGCTGTCGGTCAGGGCGGAGGCGAACTTCCTGCCGCCGCTCGCCGAGGCGGGTTCGGTCCGCCACACCCTCTACGGCCTGCCCTTCGTCGCCAGCAGCCGGCTGCTCTTCTACAACAAGGAGCTGTTCGACAAGGCCGGCGCGAAGCCACCGAAGACCTGGTCGGACCTGAAGGACGCGGCCGAGGCGCTGAAGGAGGAGGGCGTCACGTACCCGTACGCCCTGCCGCTCGGTCCCGAGGAGGCGCACGCCGAAGCCCTGATCTGGGAACTGAGCAACGGCGGCGGGTACGTCGACAACACCGGCGACTACAGCATCGCGTCCGAGCAGAACACCCGGACGTTCCGCTGGATCAGGGACAACCTGGTCGCTCCCGGCCTCACCGGCCCCGTCCCGCCGGCCGCGCTCGACCGGCAGGACGCCTTCGCCGCCTTCCTGCGCGGCGAGGTCGGCATGGTCAACGGCTACCCCTCCCTCCTCCACGAGGCGAGGGCGAAGGGCATCGAGGTCGGCACCCTCAGCATGCCCGTGTCGGACACCCTGGCCGAAGGGGAGGTCCCGCCGTCCGTCGGCGTCGCCGACTGGATGATGGCCTTCAAGCGCGAGGGAAACCGTGAACTGGCGGGTGAATTCCTGGAGTTCGTCTACGAGGACAAGAACCTCAACGAGTTCGCCGGCCGCTACCACCTGCTGCCCTCGACGGTGACCGCGACCCAGACCTCCAAGGACGCGGCGGCCGACCCCAGCGGCGAGCAGTTCCTGAAAGCCCTGCGCGGCGCCCGGCTCTACCCCGTCAACGAACCGTCCTGGCTGCAGGTCAGCAACATCATCAAGCGGAACATCGGCCAGGCCGTCGCGCCGTCCGCCGACCCGAAGACCGTCCTCAAGGACATCGCCCAGCAGGCCCGGGAGGCGGCGCGGCAGGGGTAGCGCGGCGCCGTCCGCGGGCCGGGACCACGCGGCGCTCGTCGTGAGCGCCGCGCGGAGGGAACACCGAGGCCGGGTGGCACGGTGGCGGCAACCTCGACACCCCGGCGCACATACTCGAGAAGAAGGCCTGGGCGCGGTGAGCTTCACCCGCCCCGGTGAGACGACATGATCCCCGGAGGCCGGACGTGCACCGCAGACACCTCGCCGCAGCCGTACTGCTGCTCGCGGCACTCCTCCCGCTGACCGCCTGTGAGGCGGGCCTCCCGGGATCCGGCCGCGACCGCGCCCCCGGGTGGGTCGAGGACGGCACCGCGGAGCTGGGCCTGAAGGTCACCGGACAGCCCATGCCCGAGTCGCTGCGGACCACACAGCTGGTTCTACGTCACCTGCGTGACCGTGACGCCGACGCGCTGGCCTCCCTCGCACGGGACGACGACCGGGACCCCGACGCCGTCGCCCGGCGTTGGGTGGAGCAGTGGGGCGAGGCCGCTCAGAAGCCGGCGCAGGCTCATTTCGAGGGGCCCGACCTGATGCGGCTCACCGTCACCGTCCGCTTCGAGGGAACCGCTGAACCCTTCGAGCTGGTCCTGGACCGGACCGACGGTGACGCATTCGGGGTGGTCCTGCCCCAGCCGGCCGGATAGCACCCCGGCCGGCCGTGCCGACCCCGCGGCCGGGACACACATCGCCCGGTGTCCCGGCCGGCCCGGCCACTCGTTCCGGTGACGGAAGGGGGGAAGGCCAGGCACCGGGGGGCGGATGTCGCCACGATCGCCGGGTGATCTCCCTCCGCCGCTCCCGCCGGTTCCGCTCGCTCGCCGCCGTGCTCGTCGTCCTCGCCGCCTCCCTGACCGTGTCGGGGTGCGGTGACCTGGGCACCCAGTCCCCGCCTCAGCACGCGGAGCGGCTCAGGAAGGCGGCTCGGGTCGCCCGGTTCCACATCGCCCTGACCCAGGACACGTGGGACCGGACCCGGCTCAGCGGCCGGGACGACCTGGACGCCGACACCTTCGGGGACGTGGAGCCGCGGGGACTCGAGGGCGAGCCGGGCAGGCGCGGCCTGATCGAGGTCACGCTGACCGGGCCCCAGCTGGCCGCCTACCTTCGCAAGCTCGACTACGACGCCCACGGCGGGACGGACCGGGACCGTACGGACGAGCCACTGGCCCGCCGCGTGTACGACGCGGTCGTCCGGGTCGTGGACCGGATGGAGCCGGGCACGGCAGCGGCAGAGGCGCCGTACGTCCTGGTCGACGAGGCGGCCGCGGCGGGCCCGTCGGCCGCTCCGGGTGCGCCGGAGCTCCGGCGGACGTCGGCCGCGCCGAACGGCCGGCCGGCCTGAGCCGCGCCGTACGCGTCCCTCCGCCGGTCCGCGCGGCCGAGTCCGCCGCTCGCCGCGCCCGTCAGGACGGGGCGCCGAGGGACCAGCCGCAGATGTCGCCGACCCGTCCGCGCCATACGGGGGTGGTCGGTGTCCCCGGCACGGACATGAAGGTGACGTCCACCAGGTGGATGAAGGGCTGGAGACCCCCGTCGTCCCCGGTGGTCTGCCGCAGAGCGGCCTGGACGGTGTGCGGCAGCTGCGCCAGCAACTCGGACCGCTCCTGCCGGCCGATCGCCTCGGACACGACCTCCTCCCACCGGTCGGCCCAGGCCTGGGGACCCACCAGGTGCCCGCCCACGATCCCGCCCGGTGTGGTGAGGCAGATCGCCATGCTGGCCTCCCGGCGCACCGCCACCAGACGGAGCAGGAGCTCCAGGTGGGCATCGACCGGCGGTGCGCCGGCCCCGCCGGGGGAGGAGGGCCCGGAGCCGGGCTCGTTCACGACGGTTCCTTCCGTATCGACAGGGGCGGGGCGGCCGGTGGTGGTCAGACGGGGCTCGGCCCGCCCCCGAACGGTCCGCCTTCCCGGTAGTAGAGGGCGATCTCCTCCCGGTACTGCCGGTCCGCGAGGTGCTTGTCGGCGTGGAACTCCGGGGCGTTCTTGATCTGTTCCTTGGTCAGGCCGACGTGCACGGTGTGTTCCTCCACGTCGACACGGGTGACCGTGCTCGCCGGGAGCAGCACCTCCTTGCCGAAGATCCAGACGCCGGTGTCGACGACCAGATAGGCGTCACCGACGTCCTCGGAGTGCTTGTCGACCTTGCCGATGTGCCCGTCGTTCGCCTCGACCCGCCATCCGGCCAGGTTCGTGCCCACCGGATATCCGGCCGACGCTCCGTAGGCCCACGCGTTCTCCGTCATGCGGATCCTCCTTCGTTCCGGTCGAGCGGTGCGGCGGTGCCTCCCGCCGCGACCCCAGGAGGACCGCCTGCCCCGGCCCCCGGGGACCCACACCCGTACGACCGCCCGGGTGCGCCGCCGAAGCCCGCGGGGACCCGCCGGTCTCAGGCGGCGGACGGCGGGTACACGCGGGGGACATGTGTCGTCGGCGTGGAGCGAGGCGGTTGTGGCGGGAGCACTGACTGCGGGGGGATGGGGGCTGTTCGCGGGCGCGGCGCTGTTGGTGGGAGCCGCTGCCGGCTCGTTCGTACGGGTTCCACCCCGCCTGATCGCGCTCGTGATGGCGTTCGGCAGCGGAGTGCTGATGGCGGCCGTCTCGTTCGAGCTGATCGCCGAGGCGTACGAACGGGCCGGTCTGGCGCCGGTGGTGGCCGGTGCGGTCGGCGGGGCGGTCGTGTACGCGGGGGCGAACGCCCTGCTGGCCCGGCGCGGTGCCCGGCACCGCAAGCGCTCCGGCCGGCGGCAGCCGAGCGAGAGCGAGGAGCCCGGCTCGGGCAACGCCCTCGCGCTCGGGGCGCTGCTGGACGGCGTCCCGGAGTCCGTGGTCATCGGCACCAGCCTGCTGGGCGGCGGGCATCTCGGGACGGCCACGGTGGGGGCGGTGTTCATCAGCAACCTGCCCGAGGGCCTGGCCAGCGCCGCCGGCATGCGCGCGGCCGGGCGCAGCCGCACGTACGTCTTCACCCTGTGGGGGAGCATCGCGGTCGTCAGCGGGCTGGCGGCGCTGGCGGGGTACGCACTGCTCGGCGGGGCGTCCCCCGCGCTGATGGCGGTGATCACGGCCATGGCCGCCGGGGCGATCCTCGCGATGATCGCGGACACGATGATCCCCGAGGCCTACGGCAGGGTCCACCTCCTGACCGGACCGGTCACGGTTCTGGGGTTCCTGTCGGCGTTCGCCCTCGCGCACCTGTAGGGGCGGGCCGGCGGTCACGAGCACCCGGTCCCTGCCCCCGTCCCGTACCCGCTCGGCATCCGGCGCGGCCCGCTCGGTCCCCTTGCCGTGGCGGCCCCGGGCAGGGTGCATTCACCGGGTGGCGTCCGGCGTGACGGGGCTGCCGTTCCAGTCGTCGTCCCCGGCGAGGGGCGAGGGGAACGGTGCGATGCCCAGGAGGGCCGCCGTGACGGCCGCGGTGAGGCGGTGCCAGTGGCCGGCCCGGCGGATCATCGCGTGTCCGCCGTGGGGCATGCGGATCCCCTTCGCCCGGGCGCCGGCCGCCCGGGCGCGGGTCAGGAGGGCCCAGGTGCCCTCGGCGGAGGTGACCCGGTCGGTCTCGTCATGGAGGGCGCAGACGGTACGGCCGCGCAGGTGGGCGACCGGTTCTCCCGGCGGGCACCAGGGGGCGAGCGCCACGACTCCGGTCACGTGCGGGTCCGACGCCGCGCGCAGCGCCGCCCGTGCGCCCATGGAGTGGCCGACGAGGACCACGGGCACGGGGCCGGTCAGCTCCCGCAGTTCCGCCAGGGCGCGGTGGGCGTCCGCGACGGGGTGCGCCCGGTGACCGTTCCAGCCCCGGTGCCCGTAGCGGACGTGGGCGACGAGGACGTCGTCGTGGGCGGTGGCCCGCGCGATGGCCCGGGCGAACGGCCGCATCCTCAGGGCGGGCGGATCGAGGGCGGGCGGTGCCTCCGGGCCTTCCGCCCGGCCGCCGTGGAGGATGAGCACCCCGGCCCGTACCCGCCGCGGAGGGCGGAGGTCCTGGGCGGGACGCAGGACGAGGGCCGCACGCGGGCCCTGTGCTTCTCGTGTCGGAGCCATGCCTCAGCTTCCCGGACCCGCCCCCATGGGCCGTCGCCGGGGCGGCGACGGCGGGAAGCCGCTGGTGCGCGCGGCCGCCCTCTCAGAGCGTGCCCTATGTGGGCAGCACTTCGCCCGGCCGGTGGGGAACCAGCCGGGCGGAGCGCCACACGTCCCGCGTGTCCGGCGGGTGGTGCTACCTCTTGCGGGCCTTACTCACCAGGAACGCCACCCCGACGATGACGACCAGGGCGATGGCGATGATCCAGAAGGGCGGAGTGCCCTCCCCGGCGCCCTTGGCCAGGAACTGGCCGTATGACATGTGGTCCTCCCGTTGCTGTCCATCGATTTCGATGCCTAGTTCAGGACGCTGGTTGCGGCCTTCTCGCCCAGTTCGCCCGCCCCGTATCCGACGGCGAAGCAGGTGGCGCCGACAGCCAGCCCGCCCACGCCTGCTGTGGGTGCGCTGGCAGCGACGGCGGCCGCGCCGCACCCGGCCTCGGCGGCGGCACCCGCCGCCAGGCCGACCCCCGTGGCCAGCGCGTCCTTGTAGTTGCCCTCGGACACGTCCTTGGCCATGCTGCCGATGTCGTACATGTCGAAGCCCTTGCCGACCGCGTCGAAGAAGGCCAGCCCGGTCGGGTCGATGCGGTTGACGGGGTCGCCCTCGGCGTAGAGGTAGGGGTTCTTCTCCTGGCCGGAGGGGTCGGTGCTGGTGAAGCGGCCGATGTTGGGGTCGTAGTAGCGGGCGGCGAAGTGGTAGAGGCCGGTGGCGTCGTGGTAACCGCCGGCGAACTGGTACGGCTGCGGCACCTGTTCCGAGGTCCCGGCACGCTGGACGCCGCGGGGGCTGTAGGAGTACGTGTTGACCTTCGTGCCGGCCTCGTCGGCGAGCGCCACGACCGAACCGAGCGCGTCGGTGAGGTAGTAGTAGCTCTTGCCGCCGGTCGTCATGGAGTTCAGGGTGCCCCCGGGCTCACGGTTGAATCCCATGTCGACACCGCCGAGGCTCTTCGCGGACAGGCCGAGCGGCCCGTTGTGGAAGAACGTGTCACCGAGCTTGATCCGCTCGCTCTGGTCCGTCGAGCCGTACTGGCCGGCGTAGGTCTTGCCGCCCACGGTGACCGACGTCATCTGGGAGTAGTCGGACCAGGCCGCGGCGGTGCGGGTGCCCTCGGGGGTGGAGGCCCCGGCGGTCTCGTTGCCGACCTTGTCGTACGACCAGTTCGTGGCGGAGCCGTTCTTCGCCGTGATCTGCTGGGCGTCGTTGACCGTGTAGGTCGTACCGCGCGGGCAGCCGGGGTCGACGCCCTGGGAGGTGAGGTTGCCGGCCAGGTCGTAGCAGTACTGCCAGGACGAGTTGAGGGTGGTGCCCTTCTCCTCCTTCGCGTAGGAGAACCGGCCCGCGCCGTCATAGGTGTACGTCGTCTTCATCCCCGCGACCGCGTCCGTGCGGGTGCGGATCTTCCCGCCGTCCTTGAGGGGGGTGGTGGTGTTGGCGTCGTGGTCGTAGCCGTAGGCGTAGGCGAGGTCGACCAGCGTGCCCTTGGGCGATGTCGCCCGGATCCGCTCCGGCCGGCTCGACTTGTCGAGCGTGACCTCCTGGGCGGTCCCGCCGGGGTACGTCGTCTTCGTGCGGACGTCGTTGCTGTTGTACGTGTACGTGGTGACCTTGCCGGTCGGGTCCTTGAGCTGCGTGAGCTTGTTGACCTCGTTCCAGGTGTAGTCGGTCAGGCCGGCCGGGTCCTCGTACGTGTCCACGTTGCCCGCCGGGGTGTAGGTGAGGCGGGTCTGGGATCCGTTCTGCAGGGTCCGGACGGTCTCACGGGACAGCGGGTCGAAGGCATAGGCGGTGACACCGGTGCCGTCGGAGCGCAGCGTGAGGTTTCCGTCGCCGTCGTAGGAGTAGGTGACGGTGGCGTAGCCGGAGGTGTCGACCTTCACGATCCGGTCGCGGTGGTCGTAGGTGTAGAGGGTGGTGACCCCCCGGCCGTCCCTGGCGGAGGCGGGCCGGCCCAGGTCGTCGTAGGTGTAGGTCGTCACACCGAGCGGCGCCGGCGGGGTGACCTTGATCAGGTTGCCCTTCGCGTCGTACGTGAAGGAGGTGGAGACCGACTTGGTCGAGGACATCTTCGTCGTGACCTTGCAGCGCTGGCCCTCGAAGCCGCCGCAGGTGGGCGTGGCGGGGTTGTGGTCGAAGGTCTGCGTGCCGCCGCCGGTGCCGGTGACGGCGACCGACTTGGTGTTGCCCGCCGTGTCGTAGGTGTAGTCCGTCTTCTCACCGTCGACGGTCGTCATCGAGCCGGGCAGATCTGCGCCCGACAGCGTCTGATAGCCGGCCACGGCGGCAGTGGCTCCGGTGGGCAGCTTGGCGGAGGTGAGGTTGTTGCGGGTGTCCCAGCCGTACGTGGTCACATTGCCACCGGTGCCGCCGACGCCCATCGCGTCCGTCGCGGTCTGCACGTTGTTGTTCGCGTCGAAGGTCTTCGAACGGGAGTGGCCGAGCGCGTCGGTCACCTTGGTGACCTTGCCGTCGCCGTCGTGCTCGTACTTCGTGGCGTGCTGCTCGGGGTCGGTGACGGTGGTCGTCCCGGCGTCGGAGGGATAGGTGCCGGTGTAGGCGTACGTGTAGGTGGGACCGGTGTGTCCGGAGGCGCCGGTCTGCGTCGCCCGCAGCATGGAGGTGACCCGGTTCTGGGCGTCGTAGGTGAAGACGGTCACCCGGCCCTCGGGGGTCGTGACCTTGGTGATCCTCCCGTCGGCGTCGAAGGCGTAGGTCGTCGTCTTGCCCTCGGTGTCCGTCGTGCGCGAGAGGTTGCCGCCGCCGTCGAGGTCGAAGACGGCGGTGCGGCCGGTGTGGTCCTTGGCCTGCCACTGGTTCGGATACGTCTTGAGCAGGTCGACCCAGCGGCCCGAGCGGGTCTCGGTCAGCCGGAAGCCCTTGTGCTCGCCGGTCTCGTCGTGCTGGTCGACCGTGATCGTGCCCTTGTTGCGGTCGGTGACCCTGGTCAGCGTCCCGTGGACGTCGTAGGTGTCCTTCACACCGGACTTGCGGTCGGTCAGGGTGTAGGTGCCGTCCGTGTTCTTCTTCAGGTCCTTCGAATATCCCTTGGGCGTGGTGAAGGTGCCGTCGGCGTTCGTGGTGAAGGACAGCGCGTCACCCGTCGCGTCGTAGACGACGACGGAGTTCGTGAAGACGTGCAGGTAGCGTTCGTACTCCTGCCACCAGCGGTCCGACACCTTGCCATAGGGCCCCTCGAAGGAGTTGTACGTACGGGCCAGGCGCAGTTTCTGTCCCACGCCGGCGACCTCGAAGTCGGTCGCGGCGAGCATGAGGTTGCCGTTGGACAGGTTGATCCGCGCGACGAGGGAGTCGGTGATGCGGAAGTCCGAGGTCTCGTGCCAGGGCACCGAGCCCTGTCCCTTGGGCACCCAGACCAGGGTTCCGGTCTCCCCGGCCGTGCGGTCGGCCGTGACCCCACCCCCGTTCGACGGGACGCCGCCGGTGCGGGCGCGTTCCTTCTGTGCCGCCCGCCAGGCCGCCTCGTCCTTCGACGGCGCCGCCTCGGGCTTGTTGGGCACGGGCTTGGTCGATCCCACCTTGACCGGCGGGATCTCCAGAGGCGCCGCCTTCCTGCCCCACACCGATCCGGGCCCCGGATCCGCCGCGGGCGGGGCGGCGAAGGCGGGCAGCGACGATGCGCCCAGTGCGAGGACCGCGACCGCCACGGTCAGGGAGTGTCTTGCCGATATCCGGGCACGCCGAGAAGGCGTGCCGGAAGCACGCGAAGTCATGCACTTCCCCCCACGAGAAGAGATGTCACAGCGGCCCCATCGGCCACTGGAGCCGCACACGTTGCCACAGCGGCGCTCCGGCCGGCCGGGGCCTGCCCCCCATTCCCTCGCACACACGGGCGAGAACCGGACGAAGTTGCGGCGCTCTTTGTCTCTTCAACTGATGCCGGAGGGAAACATGTGCCCGAGGACAAGGGCGGGCGCCCGCAGAGCAACGTGGCGGGAAATCGACCCGTGTCGTCCGCGTGCCGGACGCCGTTCGGAGCGGGGGTGAGGGCGGTGACCGCCCCCGGACGGCTCGTGGTGTCCCTCGTGTGCGCCCTCAGGCGCGGGCGGGGTCACCGACCTGGGAGCGGCTGGGTGAGGTTCAGCGGATTGCCGTCGGGGTCCCGGACGTGGGCGACGCGCTGCCCCACGGCATGTCGCGGGGTTCACCGCTGACCGTGCCTCCCCGCGCCCTCACCCGCCCGAGCGTCTCGGCGATGTCGTCGACACCGATGCTGAGCACGATCCACGGCGCCCCCGGTCCCCGGGGCCGTCCTGGGGCACGAGCCCCGAGGCCGGTGTCACCGATCCGCAAGCCCCGGTAACCGCGCCTCCCTCCGGTACCCGGAAGATCTCCTCGGCGCCGAACAGCCGCACCACCGCTCTCGAGGGCGGCCGTGCGGGTGTTTTGACTACTCGTCAGCAGTTGCGCAGGGAGTACACGGGCGACCAGTCCACGGCGTAGACGTTGCCGTCGGCGGGGTAGGTCCTGATCACGTTGCCGCCCGAGCCGTAGAGCGTCGCGGTGGCGCCGCCGGTCTGGCTGTTCTTGGCCTCGCCCCATCCGTTCCAGTTCGACAGGTAGTACCGGGTGCAGTGGTAGAAGTAGAAGACGCGGAACCGGTTCGCCGACGGGTCCCAGACGGAGGCGCAGAAGTTTCCCGGGGCGCAGTGGACACCGGCGCCGGGCGGCAGCAGCTCCGTGCGGGCCGGGGCGGGGGAGGTCCACGGGGCCGCGGCGGACGGCGCCGCCTGGGCGGGGCCGGTGGCGAGGACGGAGGCCAGCGCCAGGGTCATGGCGCCGAGGACTCCCGACAGAGAACGCTTGATGGGCATGGTTCGTCATCCCCCTGTGGATGCTCCGGGTGCGGACGGGGCGGGACAGCGGCTCCGCTGCTCCCGCCCGCCCATGCTCGCGGTCGTTCCGCGCCGCCGACCACGGGTTTCGAGCTCGGTCGAATACCGCTGGTCGTCCCGTGGTCCAGCAGGTCCGCGCCGAGGCGGGTGAGGGTGTGCAGGACGGCGCCGCCGATCCGCCGGCTGCTGAGGAGGCCGGCCTCCCGCAGGACGGTGACGTGATGGCTGACGGTCGCCGGGCTGAGGCCCACCCTGCTCGCCAGCTCGCTCGTGGTCCGGCCCTCGGCCACTTCCTCCAGGACCGCCGCCCGTGCCTTGCCGAGCAGCGCCGCGAGGGCCTGGTGGGAGGTGGCGGAGGAGGACGGCCGGGGCGAGAGCCAGCGCGGGTCGTGCGTGACCGGGTGCACGAGCACCGGGGGCAGGGAGCCGTCCTTCAGCACGATCGGCCCGGGCCAGCAGAAGAACGAGGGGACGATCCGCAGCCCTCTCCCGCCGAGGTGCAGGTCACCCTCCAGGTGCGGGCCCGCGATGTGCAGCACCGGTGCCGTCCAGCGCACGCCGGGATGCAGCCCCTCGGCCAGCCCCGCGAACCCGGACCGCGACAACGCCCTGGTCGCCACCGACCGCGCCTCGTCGACGCGGGAGCGGATGTGAGGCCAGTAGGGGGCCACGAACCGCTCGTGGTGTCTGCGCACCAGCCCCGCCAGCCCGCTCAGGGCCTGGGGGTCGCCCTCGGCGAGTGCCCGGGCCCAGCCGGGCAGCGGCCGGGCCCGGGCGAGTTCCGTCAGGTCGGTCCGCAGCTGCCGGCGGGGCGTGGACAGGAGCGCCTCGACACCCGCCTCGAAGCCGGCGGAGGCCGCGGAAGGGGTCAGGAAGTCCGCCGAGTATCCCCGGGGCGGGGCCAGTCGCCGCAGACGGAGCGAGTCGGGGGCGACGCAGCCGCTCGCCGCCCGTCGCCAACGGCCGTACAAAAGGGGCGCGTCCCGGGTCTGCAGCAGATGCAGGCTCAGCAGCCCCTCCCACAACGGGTCGGGTTCCTCCGCGAGAACCACCCGCGCGAGGTCCTCGTACGTGAAATGGATCCGCAGCCCCACCGGTCGCCGCTCCCCCTCCCGCCGTCACGTCCCCACGGGCCGTGCACCGCGACGAACGGTGGCGCGGTTTCCGTGCCCCGGCAAGGCGGACACGCGGGCCTGCACAACAACGGCACCTTCCCGCGGACACGGTGGCGCCCGTCCGCCACCTCCTCCCCGCCGCCACCTCGTCGCACGCCTCCACCGGCCGGGAACCGGTGAGCCGGCGCGTGCGGAACCGGCCAGGTTCCGGGAGGAGGCCCCGTCGTCCGTGCCCGGGTGCCGGCTCGCGCGCGCGAGGGCGGCGAGCCGGAGGGTGTGCCGGGTCCAGGCGCCGGCCTCAGGGCGGACGACGAGGGGTGACGGGGCTGGTCGGGGCCCCGTACCAGGGGAGGGAGCCGGTGACTGCGGCCCGTCGTCGTGGGATGTGTCACGGCCTGTCCGCGCGCCCCTCGCGGCGCCAGAATGCGGGAGATGGAAGCTTGCGTCGTGGCCGGTGGCGAACGGTATGAGCCATGCGAGGCGCCGGATGAAGCGCATCTCAAGCCGATACCACGCGAGTTGTGGCATTGATCACGACCGGCATGCTTCCGATCGACGCGGCGGCGGCCCGATTCTGATCGGGGCAAAAACTCGATCCTGAGTCGACATTTATTGGCACATTTTGACGGCAACATCTTTGAACGGAGATCACTCGTGATTGTCGGAGTGCTCAAGGAAGCGCGGGCAGGTGAGAGTCGCGTCGCGGCCACGCCGGCCACGATCGAACAAATCCGCAAATTGGGATACGACGTCGTGGTCGACCCGGGTGCGGGGGGCGCGGCGGGCTTCACCGACAGCGCCTACGAGGCCGCCGGCGCGGGCATCGGCGACGCGACGGCCGCGGATGTGGTGCTGGGGGTCAACGCTCCGAGCCGGTCCCAGCTGGACCGGGTACGGCCCGAGGCGACGGTCATCGCCCTTTTCGCGCCCGCCTTCGACCCGGAGATGGTCGAGGAACTGGGCCGTCGTCCCTTTACCGCCCTGTCGATGGACGCCGTGCCGCGCATCAGCCGGGCGCAGTCGATGGACGTCCTCTCGTCCATGGCCAACATCGCCGGCTACCGGGCCGTCATCGAGGCCGCGCACGAGTTCGGGCGCTTTTTCACCGGCCAGGTGACGGCCGCGGGCAAGGTCCCGCCGGCCAAGGTGCTCGTCGCGGGCGCGGGCGTCGCCGGTCTGGCGGCGATCGGCGCGTCCGGCTCGCTCGGCGCGATCGTGCGGGCGACCGACCCGCGACCGGAGGTGGCCGACCAGGTCCGCTCGCTGGGCGGCGAGTACCTGTCCATCGAGTCCCCCGAGGTGGAGGTCTCCAAGACCGGCTACGCGAAGGAGATGGGCGACGACTACAAGGCGCGCGAGGCCGAGCTCTACGCCGCGCAGTGCCGTGACGTCGACATCGTCATCACCACCGCGCTGATTCCGGGACGCCCCGCGCCGACGCTGATCACCGCCGAGATGGTGGCGAGCATGAAGCCCGGTTCGGTGATCGTCGACATGGCGGCCGCCAACGGCGGCAACGTCGTCGGCACCGTGAAGGGCGAGAAGGTCGTCACCGCCAACGGCGTGACGATCATCGGATACACCGACCTGGCGGGCCGGCTGCCCGCGCAGGCCTCGCAGCTGTACGGCACCAATCTGGTGAACCTGCTGAAGCTGATGACGCCCGCCAAGGACGGCGACCTGGTCCTCGACTGGGACGACCCGGTGCAGCGCTCCATCACCGTGGTGCGCGCGGGCGAGTCCGCCTGGCCGCCCCCGCCGGTCCAGGTCTCGGCGGCCCCGGCCGCCGCACCCGCCAAGGCCGCGGCGGAACCGGCGAAGCCGGCGAAGACGCCGATGACCCCGAAGCAGCGGTTCGGCGGAGTGGCCCTCGGCGCCCTGGCGCTGTTCCTCCTCGCCGCGTTCGCCCCCGCGGCGCTGCTGCCCCACGTGACGGTCTTCGTCCTGGCGATCGTGATCGGTTACTACGTGATCGGCCACGTGCACCATGCCCTGCACACGCCGCTGATGTCGGTGACGAACGCCATCTCCGGCATCATCGTCGTCGGCGCGCTCCTGCAGATCGGCCACTCCAGCACGGCGGTCACCGTGCTGTCGGTCGTGGCGATCCTCCTGGCCAGTATCAACATCTTCGGCGGCTTCGCGGTGACGCGTCGCATGCTCGCCATGTTCAACCGGAGCTGACATGTCTGCGACCCTTGCCGCACAGGCGGCCTACCTCGTCGCCGCGCTGCTGTTCATCCTGGCGCTGGCGGGACTCTCCAAGCACGAGTCGGCCCGACTCGGCAACGCCTTCGGCATGCTCGGTATGGGCGTCGCGCTCGTCGCGACGGTCGTCCTCGCGATCGACGGCGAAGTCAGCGCCGCCGGCCTCGGCCTGATGGCCGGCGCCATGCTGATCGGCGCGGTGATCGGCTTCCAGCGCGCCCGTGGCGTCGAGATGACCGGCATGCCCGAGCTGATCGCGCTGTTGCACTCCTTCGTCGGTCTGGCGGCCGTACTGGTCAGCTGGAACGGCTACCTCAACGTCGAGCACGACCCCGACGGCCACGAGGCCAAGGCCCTGGACGCCCTCGGCACGCTGGGCATCCACCACGCCGAGGTGTTCATCGGCCTCTTCATCGGCGCGGTGACCTTCACCGGTTCCATCGTGGCGTACCTGAAGCTCTCCGCGAAGATCAACTCCAAGCCGCTGGTGCTGCCGGGCAAGAACGCCCTCAACCTCGGCTCGCTGGTCCTCTTCGTCGCCCTGACGGTGTGGTTCGTCATCACGCCGGAGCTGTGGCTGCTGATCACCGTGACGGTCCTGGCGCTGGCCCTCGGCTGGCACCTGGTCGCCTCGATCGGCGGCGGCGACATGCCGGTCGTCGTCTCGATGCTCAACAGCTACTCCGGCTGGGCCGCGGCGGCCTCCGGCTTCCTCCTCGGCAACGACCTGCTGATCATCACCGGCGCGCTGGTCGGCTCCTCCGGTGCCTACCTGTCGTACATCATGTGCAAGGCGATGAACCGCTCCTTCATCTCCGTCATCGCCGGCGGCTTCGGCATCGAGGCCCCCTCGGGCGCCGACGTCGACTACGGCGAGCACCAGGAGATCACCGCCCAGGCCGCCGCCGAACTGCTGTCCTCGGCCCGCTCGGTCGTCATCACCCCCGGGTACGGCATGGCCGTCGCCCAGGCGCAGTACCCCGTCGCCGAGCTCACCTCGAAGCTGCGCGCGAAGGGCATCGACGTACGGTTCGGCATCCACCCCGTCGCCGGCCGCCTGCCCGGACACATGAACGTGCTCCTGGCCGAGGCCAAGGTGCCGTACGACATCGTGCTCGAAATGGACGAGATCAACGAGGACTTCGCCAAGACCGACGTGGTCCTCGTCATCGGCGCCAACGACACGGTCAACCCGGCCGGAGCGGAGGACCCCAGCAGCCCGATCGCCGGCATGCCGGTGCTCACCGTCTGGGAGGCCGGCAAGGTCATCGTCTTCAAGCGCTCGATGGCCTCCGGGTACGCGGGCGTGCAGAACCCGCTGTTCTTCCGCGAGAACACCGCGATGCTCTTCGGCGACGCCAAGGCCCGGGTCGAGGACATCGTCGGCGCCCTCTGACCCGCGGGGCGCCCTGAGGTGAGGACCGGGAGGCCGGTTCGGGGCGGCGACCGCTGCCCCGCACCGGCCTCCCGCGCGGTCGGCTCCCTGGGGGCGACCGCGGGGAAGGGACGGCAGCCGCCGTCCCTTCCGCCGTCCGCGCACCTTCTCGCATCCGACAGGCGAAGAATCGGACCTTCGTCCGACGCAGAAAATCTGTCATGGCGAAGATAGACATTGGTTCGCCCGAGGGTTAGTGTTGTGCCGTACCCAGAAGTCCGGGAGCGCGGCAGGGACGCATTGCCGCGCAGCAGTAGAAGCAGGTGCGGACCGGCGGCGGGGTGAAGGAGCCGGAAGTGGTGGGTTCCTTCGCCGGCCGCCGGTCCGAGCGGCCCCAGGGGTCGCAGGCAGTACCCGTGGTATCCAGCAGTACGTACGAGTAACCGCACGAGGTAGTGAAGGAGCCGAACGCCATCAGGATCGCCCGGGCGCGCGGGGAACGCCGCTCGGGTACCGCAGGCCCCGGATGGGAAGGTGGTCCACGGTCACGCAACCGCGATCCCCGCTCTTCCGCCCTCCGGGGCGGATCGCAGCGGACACGGAAGGCCGGCGTTGATAGGCCGGTAGATGGTGTTGCAAGCTCGGGGCCCGGGCGCCGTCATGGCGCCCGGGCCCCTCGACGCGTCCCCGGAAGAAGAGGTCTATGCCCCCTCGCAGTACCCGCCCCGCCGACAAGCTCGACGACGACGACTATCCCGCCTACACGATGGGCCGGGCCGCCGACATGCTCGGCACCACCCCCGGCTTCCTCCGGGCCCTGGGCGAACACCGCCTGATCACCCCGCTGCGCTCCGAGGGGGGGCACCGGCGCTACTCCCGCTACCAGCTGCGCATCGCTGCCCGTGCCCGTGAACTCGTCGACCAGGGCACCCCCATCGAGGCCGCCTGCCGCATCATCATCCTGGAGGACCAGCTCGAGGAGGCGCAGCGCATCAACGCCGAGTACCGCCGCGCTGCGGCCGGCGCGGTCCCGCCGCCCCAGGCGGTGGCCTCACCGGGCTGACCGCGACCCGGCCCCACGGGTGACCGGAGCCGTACGAGAACTCCGGAGCCGTACGGGAGGCCACGAGCCGTACGGGACCCCCGGGGTGAGTACGCGTACTCACCCCGGGCCCGGTAGCCGCCCCCATCCCCCCGGGCGGTCCGGCCGCCTACCGTCCTCGTATGCCCGACGACACCGCGCCCGCCCGCACGCCCGCCGCCGACATCCCCGCCCTGGTGCCCGACCCGGCCGAGGCGCGGGCGAAGGCCAGTGCCCGGGTCCTCGCGGGCTGCGGGTTCGTCGCGCTCGCCGTCGTCCTCGTTCCCCTCGTCCTCCTCGTCGGGCTCTCGTGGGGGTCGACGGACTTCCCCCGCGTCCCGCCCGAGGAGATGGCGAACCGGGCCTTACAGCGCTCCCAGGAGGCGTACGCCGTCCTCGGCTTCACCCGCACCGTGGAACCCGGGGTCGTGGACCCCGGCGTCAGCACGGAGAACACGTTCGGCGCCGCCTTCTGCTACGACGGGGGCCTGCTGGGCATGGAGGACCGGACCGTCGACGGCGCCTCCTCGATGAGTCATCGCTGGGCGCTGGACCGGGTGACGGCCGGTCAGGCGGTGCCGGGTCTCCGCCGGCTGCACCGGTACGCGCGGGACAACGGCTGGAAGGTCACGTCCTACCGCGAAGGGCAGCGTGGCGGGGCCTGGGAGCTGTACGTCCAGCGGGACGGCGGCGACGAGCGGATGTCCTTCACCTGGTACCCGGACCGGGGGTACTTCACCGGCGGCGCGACCGCGCCCTGCGCCTACGACCCGGAGTGGCGCGCCGGCGACGTCGGCCCCGCCGGGGACGACCTGCGGCCACCCGCCTTCGGCCCCGCCCGCTGACCCGTCTCCCGCCCGCCGGCTACCTCCCCGCCGGTGGCGTCGGCCCCCCGCCCCCTACGGCCGGGGCGCGGGCCCCTCGCCCCGGTGGACGCGCAGGGCCCACAGGACGAGCGGGGCCTGCAGCGGGAGGCGGGCCAGGGCGGCCGCCCGCAGCGGGGCCGGGCGGTGACGCCAGTCGTACGCCATCTTCACGTTCGCCGGGAACACGGCGACGAACAGCACGGCGGCGGCCAGGGCACCCGTCCGCCGGGTGCGCGGTGCCGCCACCGCGGCGCCGACCGCGATCTCCGCGATCCCGCTCAGCCGGGTCCATGTCCGGGGCGAACCGGGCAGACTCCGGGGCACGAGAGCGTCGAAGGGGCGCGGTGCGGCGAGGTGCGCCGCTCCGGCGCCGATCAGCAGGCCGCTGAGCAGCCGGGCGGAGCGCGGGGAGGCGGACATGAGGCTCCTCGGGGTGGGCGGCCGAAGTTACCTGACAGTAGCCCACGGGGTCCCGCCCGGCGGGCGCGAACGGGCGGGCCGGCCCGGGCCGGCGCGGGGGCTTCGCCGGGCGGCCACCCGACGCACCGGTGGCCCGGCACCCCCGTTCAGGGGCGCCGGGCCACCGCGTCACCGTACGGCTCAGGGCACGACGAGGTCCGGCACGACCGCGCGCAGGTCCGCCACCGGCAGGACACCGTCCCGCACGAGCACCGGAACGTCACCGCTGAGGTCCACGATCGACGAGGACACGGCACCGGCGGTACGCCCGCCGTCCAGGTAGACGGCCACCGCGTCACCCAGCATGGCCCGCGCCGCCTCGCAGTCCTGCGGCGAGGGCCGGTCGGTGAGGTTGGCGCTGGAGACCGCCAGCGGGCCGGTCGCGGCGAGCAGGTCGAGCGTCAGGGGATGGTCGGGCATCCGCACCGCCACCGTGCCGCCGGTCTCGCCCAGGTCCCAGTCGAGCGAGGTCCGGTGACGGACCACCAGCGTGAGGCCGCCCGGCCAGAACGCGTCGACCAGCGCCCGCGCCGCCTCCGGCACCTCGTCCGCGAGCTCCCGCAGGGCGTCGGGGGAGTCGACCAGGACCGGCGACGGCTTGTGCCGGCCCCGGCCCTTCGCGGCGAGGAGCCCGGCGACGGCCTTCGGGGCGAACGCGTCGGCCGCGACGCCGTAGACGGTGTCCGTGGGCACGACCACCAGCTCGCCCCGCCGTACGGCCGCGCCGGCCTCCTTCAGGCCCTCCGCACGGGCGGACGGGTCCGAGCAGTCGAAACGGAGGGTCATGAAGCCGGGGCCCCCTCCGGGACGACACCGCGCGTGGTCACCACGCGGGCGCTGCCCTCGGCGAGCGCGTAGCCGAGACCGACGACGGCGACCTCGCCCGCCTCGACCTGCTCGTGGAGCAGCCGGGAGCGGTCGAGCAGCAGGTCCACGGTGTGCCGGATGTGCTCGTCGATGATGTCGCTGTCGGCGGTCAGTCCGGCGGAACGGGCCGCCAGGATGCTCGGCGTCACGCGCTCGACCACGTCCCGCACGAAGCCACCGGCGGCGAAGCCGTCCTCCACGGCCGCGCGGGCCGCGGCGACCGCGCCGCAGGAGTCGTGACCGAGCACGACGACCAGGCGGGCCCCGAGGACGCTGGTGGCGTACTCGACGCTGCCGAGCACCTCGGCGCCGATGACGTGACCGGCCGTCCGGACCACGAACAGGTCACCGAGACCCTGGTCGAAGATGATCTCGGCGGCGAGGCGCGAGTCGGAGCAGCCCAGGATCACGGCGAACGGGTCCTGCCCGGGGGCCAGCTCCGTACGGCGGGCGGCGTCCTGGTTCGGGTGCTCCGGGGTGCCCGACACGAAGCGCCGGTTGCCGGAGAGCAGGGATTCCAGTGCGACTGAAGGAGAAGTTCTAGGCATGCCGTCACCCTATGACCTGACGCCGCCCCGGCTCCAAGCAGCACCCCGGGTTCGGGTGACGGATCCGGGGCCGTGACGGGGAAAGCCCCGGTGGCACGGTCATCCCTGCGTGAGGCGGTGCGGGTGGGCCGGGTCGGCCGGACAGGTGTGCACGCGCAGGAGGCCGCGGCCGAGGTACACCCCGGCCGGGTCGATCACCCGCGGGTCGTCCGCCGCCTCGCGGTCCTCCACCGGCAGCCAGCTCCGTGAGGCGCCGTCGCACTCCCACGCGGCTACGGTGAGCAGCGGCGGCATCGCCGTCCCGCACACGGCACAGTCCACCGGGGCCGGCCCGGTCAGGTGCCAGGACGCGAAGCCGCCGACCTTCCAGCCCGGCGCGACCGACAGGTCGCTCATGTAGTCGTACTCCTCGGGCTCGCGCGCCCGGGCCTCCGCCATCGCCGCCGCGTACTCCTCGTACGTCGCGTGAGCGGGCGGGACGGGGTCGGGCTCCTCGTCGTGCTCGTCGTCCAACAGGCCCTCCTCCCACGCGGCGATCTCCTCCTGGACCTCCTCCGGC
This sequence comes from Streptomyces sp. NPDC126503, assembly GCF_040302405.1. Classification (NCBI taxonomy): domain Bacteria; kingdom Bacillati; phylum Actinomycetota; class Actinomycetes; order Kitasatosporales; family Streptomycetaceae; genus Streptomyces; species Streptomyces sp. NPDC126503. The sequence goes on along the minus strand of NZ_JBEORS010000021.1, from coordinate 40,526 downwards.
AGCAGCTCCAGGTAGGCGTGCTCGACGACCCGCTCCGGGTGGACGACGCACGGCGTGGGGACGCACTCCGCGCGGCCCGCGACCGGCGGTTCGGGCTGCGGGACGAGGACGGCACCGACCTCTGCCGCGCACCGCCACCGCAGTTCCACGCCGACGGTCCGGTCCGGGCCGTGCGCCTCGAAGGGGCACCAGAGCACCTGCAGCAGGTCGTACCCCTCGGGGCAGGCGAGATCGGGTACGTCCCGGGCGAAGAGCTGCGCGACGGCCAGCATCGGCAGCGGGTCCCCGTCGCGGGGCGCGGACGCGTGCCGGCCGGGCCCGGTCCCGGCGAGCAGCCGGTGCTCGGCGGCGGTGAGGTCCCGGCCCCGCGCCGCGTCCAGGACGCGCCGCCGGAGCCGTACGTCCGACAGCAGATGCCCCGTCGCCTTCGGGTGCGTGGCGGTGCACACCGGCCACGGTTCCCCGGCCGGCCAGAGCAGCGGCCCCCCGACCGAGCTCCGGTCCGGCCGTGGCGTGCCCTGCCGGGGGTGCAGCCGTGTCGCCGTCCTGCGGTACGGGGCGGAGGCGAGGACGGGGAACAGAGCCTCCACGTCGTAGGGGCGCGGGGGAGTGGTGCGGGCCGGAACGGTACGGGGCGGGGCCGGGCGAGGGGTGAGGGGCACGCGGGGATCCTCCAGGGGGCCGTTAAGAACGCGACATGATTTTCCCGGTGACTCGTGGTGATCAGGACACGACGGGAACGCCCGGGTGAGGCCGATTCCCGGGGAACCGGCCCGTGCCGCCCCGCCGGGGAGGGGGCGCGGAGGCCCGGTCCCGCCCCTGGTGGAGGGGCGGGAGGACGACCGGGACGCCGCATACTCGGTGATCGCGTTGCCGCGGAGGCGGTGCCGCCGGCCTGTGCGCAGGAGCGAGAGAAAGTCGATGGGAGCCATGAAGGACGCGAACGGCCCGGCCGCGCACCAGGAGATGCGCGCCGCGGTGCCCGAGACGGTGGACAGTCCCGCGCTGCGGCCGGAACCCACCGGGCGGCTGGCGCGGTGGATGCTGCGCCACCAGGTGCAGCCCGTCGGTCCCGCGGCGGGCGAGGGGCATGCCGAGCCGCACGCCTGGTGGAAGGTGATGTGCCTGACCGGGGTCGACTACTTCTCCAGCCTCGCGTACGTACCGGCCATCGCCGCGCTCGCGGCCGGCGCGGTCTCTCCCCTGGCGACCCTGCTGATCGTGGCCCTGACCCTGCTGGGCATGCTGCCGATGTACCGCAGGGTGGCCGCGGAGAGCCCGCACGGCGCCGGGTCGGTGGCGATGCTGGAGGACCTGCTGCCCTTCTGGCGGGGCAAGTTGTTCGTCCTCGTGCTGCTCGGTTTCGTCGCCACCTCGTGGATCATCACGATCACCCTGTCCACGGCGGACGCGTCGGTGCACGTGGTGGAGAACCCCTTCTTCCCCGAGGCCCTGCACGGCCACGAGGTGGGTCTCACCGTGGTGCTGCTGCTCGTCCTCGGCGGCGTGTTCCTGCTCGGCTTCAGCGAGGCCGTGAGCGTCGCCATCCCGCTGGTCGCCGTCTTCCTGGCGCTCAACGCGGTCGTCATCGGCGTCGGCCTCGTCCATGTCGTCACCGCGCCGGGCGCGTTGGCGGCCTGGACCGGGGCGCTCACGGACGGCGGAGGCGGCTTCGGGGCGCTGATGACCCCGGCGCTCCTGGCGTTCCCGCTCCTCGTGCTCGGCCTGTCCGGCTTCGAGACCGGGGTGAGCATGATGCCGCTGGTGGCCGCCGGGGGCGCGGACGGGGAGGAGCGGCTGCGGGCGCGGATCCGCAACACCCGACGGCTGCTGACGACGGCCGCGCTGATCATGAGCGTGTACCTGCTCGCCGCGTCCTTCGTCACCACCGTGCTGATTCCCGCCGAGGAGTTCCGGCCGGGCGGCGCCGCCAACGGGCGCGCCCTGGCCTGGCTCGCGCACGAGCACGTCGGGGAGGCGTTCGGCACCGTCTACGACATCAGCACGATCCTGATCCTGTGGTTCGCCGGCGCCTCCGCCATGGCCGGACTGATCAACATCGTTCCGCGCTACCTGCCCGACTACGGCATGGCCCCCGAGTGGGGGCGCGCGGTGCGGCCCGTCGTCCTCGTCTACACCGCCCTGTGCGTCCTCATCACGTTCGCCTTCGACGCCGACGTGGACGCCCAGGCCGGCGCGTACGCCACCGGCATCCTGGCGATGATGGTCTCCGGCGCCTTCGCGGTCACCGTCTCGGTGGCCCGCCGCGGACGGCGCCCGGTGGCGGCCGGTTTCGCGCTGCTCACCCTGATCCTGCTCTACGCGCTGGTCTACAACATCGTCGACAAGCCCGACGGCATCACCATCTCCGGCTTCTTCATCGCCGGCATCGTCGCCGTGTCGCTGATCTCCCGGGTCTCGCGGACCACGGAACTGCGCGCCGACCGCATCGTCTTCGACGAGGCCGCCCGCCGCTTCCTCGCCGAGACCCTGGCCCACGACCACGCGATCAACATCATCGCCAACCGCCGGCAGGCCGGTGACGGAGCCGAGTACCGCGACAAGGAGCGCGAACAGCGCGGCACCAACCCGGTTCCCGGCAGGGCCGACGTGCTCTTCCTGGAAATCGACGTGGTCGACCCCTCGGACTTCAGCGAGGCGCTCGCCGTCCACGGTGTCGAGGTCGACGGGCACCGCATCCTGCGCGCCGAGGCGCCCGCCGCGCCGAACGCCATCGCCGCGATCCTCCTCGCCCTGCGCGACACGACCGGTGTCCAGCCGCACTGCTACTTCGCCTGGGCCGAGGGCAGTCCGCTGAAGCACATGTTCCGGTACTTCCTCCTGGGGCGCGGCGACACGGCGCCCGTCACGCGCGAGATCATCCGCCGGCACGAACCGGACCCGGGGCGCCGCCCCGGCATCCACGTCGGCGGCTGAAACGGCCGGAGAGACACACGGAGAGGCACCCGGGGGGGCGCTGTCGGCGACAGTGCCCCCCGCATTGCCTTCGCCCTCGACCATTGCAACGTGCCGTTGCGTTCATGTTCTGTTCATTGCATCAATTTCCCCTCCGTGACCAGTAGTTATGGCGGCTACTTCGTTGACGACCTTCTGAAGGCAACGTAGCTTTCGGTGACCGGCAAGTCCTGCGCCGGGAGCCCGAGATGAGGAGTCGCCATGACCGCCAGCGAGCCCGTCCACACCGTCACCGCCCTGCCGCCGGCCCGCCGGCCCGGCTGCCCCTTCGACCCGCCGGCCGAACTCGTCGAGGCCCGCCGGCACGGCCCCCTCAGCCGCTTCGTCCACCCCGGCGGGAAACCGGGCCGGCTGATCACCGGCTACGACCTGGTGCGCTCCGTCCTCGCCGACCCGCGGTTCAGCTCGCGCAAGGAACTCCTGAACGTCGGCGACTTCGAGGTCCCCCCGGCGCCCCCCGGCGAGTTCCTCCTCATGGACGAACCGCAGCACAGCCGCTACCGCAAGCCCCTGGTGGGCAGGTTCACCGTCCGGCGGATGCGGCTGCTGACCGAGCGCGTCGAACAGATCACCGCCGACTGCCTGGACGCCATGGAGAAGGCCGGCCCGCCGGCGGACCTGGTGACCGCCTTCGCCAAGCCCATCCCGACCCTCGTGATCTGCGAGATCCTGGGCGTGCCCTACGAGGACCGCGCCTCCTTCCAGGACCAGATCGACACGTTCATGGGCGGGGAGGCCACCGACGAGGAACTGATCGCCGCCTACACCGCCACCCAGGAGTACCTCGCCCGTCTGGTGGCCGCCAAGCGCGCCCACCCCACCGACGACATCCTCAGCGAACTCACCGACAGCGACCTCACCGACGAGGAGCTGAAGGGCATCAGCCTGATCCTGCTGGCGGCCGGCTTCGACACCACCGCCAACATGCTCTCCCTCGGCACGTTCGCGCTCCTGCGCCACCCGGACCAGTTCGCCGCGCTGCGCGACGACCCCTCCCTCACCGAGGGGGCCGTGGAGGAACTGCTGCGCTACCTGAGCGTCGCCAAGACCTTCATGCGGACGGCCCTGGAGGACGTCGAACTCGACGGCCACACCGTCGAGGCCGGGACGACCGTCGTCCTCTCGTACCACACCGCCAACCACGACCCCGAGCGCTTCGCCGACCCCCACGTGCTCGACGTCCGCAGGCCGTACGGCGGACACCTCGCCTTCGGCCACGGCATCCACCAGTGCCTCGGCCAGCAGCTCGCGCGCGTCGAGATGCGGGTCGCGTTCCGCGCGCTCCTCGACCGCTTCCCCACCCTCCGCCTCGCCGTCCCGGCCGACGAGGTCGCCCTGCGCCCCGAGACCGCCGACATCTACGGCGTCAAGAGCCTCCCGGTCACCTGGGACCGGACCGCGTCATGACGCCGCCGCGCGTCCACGTCGACCGGGACCGCTGCATCGGCGCCGGCATGTGCGCGATGACCGCACCGGAGGTCTTCGACCAGGACCCCGGGGACGGCCTCGTCCTCCTGCTGGACGCCGACCCCCCGCCCGCCCACCGGGCGGCCGTACGGATGGCGGCGGGCGTCTGCCCCTCCGGCGCGATCACCGTCCACGACCCGGAACCCGGCGCCCCGTAGTCGGCGCGTCGAGCACCTCACGCAGCTGCTCCAGGCTGAAGCCCGCCGTCCTGCCCCGGACGATCATCGCCACCCGGGCGATGTGCCCGGGCGTGTGGGAGCAGCAGGACGGCCGGCTCCCCGAGTCCCGTGCACGGTGGCGGATAGGGTGACGGCGCACCGCACCGCGCTTTCCCGAAAGGCCGTCATGAGCGAGCAGACCACCACCCCGCCCACCGTCCGCCGCGTGGACGAGCGCCACCGCTACGAGATCCTCCTCGACGGCGCCCGCGCCGGCCTCACCGCCTACCGTGACCGCGGCGAGCAGCGCGTCTTCTTCCACACCGAGATCGACGACGCCTACGCGGGCCAGGGGCTCGCCGGCGTCCTCGTCCAGGAGGCGCTGACCGACGTGCGCGCGGCCGGCCGGCGGATCGTCCCCGTCTGCCCGTACGTGGCGAAGTTCCTGACCAGGCACGAGGAATTCGGCGACATCACCGACCGGGTGACCCCGGAGATCCTCCAGTGGCTGGACGGCGAACTCGGACGCTGAGCGGCGTACGCGAGCGCCGCGGGGCCCGAGGGGGCCGGACGGTGACCGTCCCCCTCGGGCCCCGCGTTCCCGTCAGCTCAGGACGGAGGAGAAGCTGTCCAGCTGGATCCAGGTGACCTTGTTGGTCGCCTGGGGCCCGTAGACGTTGAGGTGCCCGGCGGTGTTGGCCTCGACGCGGACGGCGTTGATGCCCTGGCTGTTGTTGCGCGGGCAGACGCCGCGCGTCGTCTTCGGCGGCCGGATGGCGGCGGGCAGCGTGCCGAGCCGGCCGTCCGCGGCGAAGTCGCAGGTGACCGCGCCCCGCAGCTGGAGGAAGTCGGTCCCCGCGATCCGTACGACGCGGGCCTGGGCCGGCTGGTTGGTCTGGTTCGTGACGGTCGGCTCCAGGACGATCGGCGTCCAGTCGACGACGACCTGGCAGCCCTCGGCCGTCTCCGCGGCGGCGGGCGCGGCCGACAGCAGCGGGGCTCCGACGGCGACGGCGGGGGCGGCCAGCGCGGCGGTGAGCAGCGAACGGCGGCTGGTGGCGGGCCGGGACGGGCTGGGGGTCATGTGCGGTCCTCCGGAAACGACGGTGGAGAGGGGCAGGGGGGCGGGAGAGGGGCCGGCGGGCCGGGTCACCGCCAGGCCACCGAGACGCCGTCGAGGTCGATCCAGGTCACGGCGTTGTCGGTGGTGGCGCCGTACGCCCACAGCGCGCCGTGGACGTCCGCCTCGAGACGGCACACACAGCGTCCGGCGCCGTTGTTCCGGGGCACGTTATGGCGGGTGAGGTGCGTCGGGCGCAGCCGGTGCGGCAGCGTGCCGATCCGGGCGTCCGCCGTCAGCCCGGGGCTGCACGTCACGGTTCCGCGCAACTGGAGGTACGTCGTCCCGGCGAGGGCGACGAGCCGCCCGCGCGGCGGCTGGGCGCCGGGGGAGACGCCCGGCTGGAGCGCCAGGTCCTCCCAGTCCTGGAGCACCTTGACCCCGCCGACCGCCGGCTTCGTCGGATACCAGCCGATCGTGACGTCGCGCGAACCGGTGGTGCCGGGCACCGTGTTGCTGAACCCGAAGAGGAGCCGGGGCTCGCCGGTCGGCGGGTCCACCTCGACGGCGACGCCCTCGGGCTCGCGCCGCGTCAGGCCGTCCGCGTTCGTCACCACCTGCCGGTCCAGGCGCGCGCCGGTGCTCCAGGAGTACGAGGTGAGGAAGGCGATCCCGGGGAACTCGCTCGGCACCGTGTCCGGGTGGTTCTCCTTGTCGTACGGGGCCCACTGGTAGTGGTAGACGACGTCGCCGAGGACGGTGAACCCCTGCGAGACGAGCTTCGGCTGCAGCGGGTAGGGGGACGGCACGCCGGGGGTGACGTCCTCCCCGTCGGGCATGACGAACGTCGTCCCCACGGGCGTCCAGGTGCCGGCGGCGGCCGCCGCCGCGTCGTACCGCGTGAAGTGGCGCCGGCCGTCCTTGTGGTACATGACGGTCAGCAGCTTGTTCACCGGGTCGAGCGAGGGACCGGTGCCGGCGGTGCTGCCGGGCGGCGTGAACTTCCGCTCCTGCGGGACGAGCGCCCCGTCGAGGACCGCGCCGTTCTCGAACCGGAACCGGGTGACGGCCTTGCCGAAGGTGGTGCCGGAACTCGTGACGTGCAGCGGTCCGACCTCGGTCCAGAGGTACGTGTCGGCCCCGACGGGCTCGGCGCCCATGGACAGCCCGTGCCCGAACCCCTTGAGCTGCATCGACCCCGTCACCGCGCCGGTCAGCCGGTCGATGCGGTTGAGGTACAGGTTGCCCTGGGGGGCCGTCGCCGAGCTCTCCACCTGGAGGACGAAGACGTGCCCGTTGACGGTGTCCGTGGCGATGGCCTGCGGTGCCGGGCTCTTGACCAGATCGACGGTCTGGACGAGCCGCCCGGAGACGCCGGACAGATCGACGCCGTTGGCGTCCGTGTATCCCATGTTCTCTCCCCCGGGACCCCCACGGATCCCTTCACCGAAGAGAAGATCATCACATGTTACGTTGCCGGTCCCGCACCGGAGGAGAGGGAGACTGCCATGGCCGTCATTCACCGCACCACCCTGCAGCCCACCAAGCTGGAGCTCCTCGCCGCCTGGCTCCCCACCCGCGAGTGGTACGACGCGGCCGTGGCCACCCCCGAGAAGGCCGGCGGCTTCCGGCTCGACGACCCGGCGGGAGAGGTCGGCATCGAGTTCATGGTCGTGGGCGACGCCGGACGACCGCACGCCGCCCCCCACCTGGTGCCCATGACGTACCGCGCCGCCCCCCTCGACGGAGCCGAGGACACCCTGATCGGCACCGCGGAACACGGCGTGCTCGGCAAGCGCTGGATCTACGACGGCACCCACGACCCGGTCCTCGTCGCCGAGCTGTACGCCCTGCTCGCCGGCCGCGCCGCACCGCAGGCCCAGTCCGAGTCCGACACCCCCGACCCCACGGTCCACGCCTCCCTGCGCGGCGCGGCGGCCGACGGCACCGTCCTGGAACTCCTGCGGGTGGTGGACGGCGCCGACCGCACCGACATGGTCGTCCGGACCTCCGACGCGGCGGAGCCCGTCACGCTGCGCCTGCGCCGCGTCCTCGCCCCCACTGCCGGAGACACCCCGGCACGCGGCACGGTCACCGCCGGTTGGCGCCTCTCCGACGGCACCACCGCCCGCGGCCCGTACGTCCTCGTCCCCGAAAACGCCGAGGCCCGCTAGCCCGACCCGTACACGACGCGTGCCGGCACGGCCGCCGGTTCCCCGGCCGCCGTGCCGGGCCTTTTCACGCGCCTCCGTCGCCGTCGCCGGCTCTCGTGCGGACGACGGCCTGGTCGCCGTGCGGGCCGAACAGGTGCAGGATCTCCACCGGTTCCGCCCCGGCCGGCCCGAACCAGTGCGGCTCCGCCGTGTCGAACTCCGCCACCTCGCCCGGCCGCAGGACGGTCTCCCGCCCGCCCAGGACGAGCCGCAGCTCACCGGCGAGCACGTACAGCCACTCGTACCCCGCGTGCGTCACCAGCCGGGGCTCCCGCCGCGCCAGCACCTGCTTGAACACCTGGACCCGCCCCGGGTACTGCGTCAGCGGGACGAGGACGCTCCCGCGATCCCGCCGCACGGGCCGCAGATGGACCCGCGGGTCGCCGGTCGCGGGAGCGGCCACGAGCTGGTCGAGCGCCACCCGGTGCGCCCGGGCGAGCGGGATCAGCAGATCGAGCGTCGGACGCCGCACCCCCGACTCCACCCGCGACAGGGTGCTCACGGAGATCCCGGTCTCCTCCGCCAGCGCTTCGAGGGTGAGCCCGCGGTCGTGTCGCAGCGCCCGCAGCCGGGGCCCGATGCCGTCGAGGATCCGTGACAGTTCGGCGTCCATGTCCACCATTTTGCGGTCTCCGCAAAGTTCCTGGCCGCCGCGCTCCCGCCGCTCCGAACATGACGGCGCACGAACCCGTACGACGGAAGGCGAACACCGTGTCCACCCTCTCCCCACCCGCGTCCGCCCCCCTGAGTTCCCGCCAACGCTGGACGGTCCTCGCCGTCTGCGCGCTCGGCATGTTCCTCGTCGGCCTCGACACCACCGTCGTCAACGTCGGCCTGCCGGCCGTCGGCCGCGGCCTGGACACCGACACCCGGGGCCTCGCCTGGATCGTGGACTCCTACACCGTCACCCTCGCCGGGCTCCTCGTCGTCTCCGGCGCCCTCGCGGACCGCTTCGGCCGGCGCCGCGTCTTCCGGACCGGCCTCGTCGTCTTCGGCCTCGCCTCCCTCGCCTGCGCCGCCGCCCCCACCCTCGGCGTGCTCGTCGCGGCCCGCGCCGTCCAGGGCGCCGGCGCGTCCATGCTCAGCCCCGTCGCCCTCGCGATCGTCCTCGGCGTCATGCCCGAGCCGAAGGAACGGGCCCGGGCGATCGGCGTCTGGGCCGCCGTCTTCGGCCTCAGCATGGCGGCGGGCCCCGTCACCGGCGGCGCTCTGGTCGCCGCCCTCGGCTGGCGCTCCCTGTTCTGGATCAACGCGCCCGTCATCGCCGTCGCCCTCCTCCTCGTCGCCCGCCACGTCCCCGAATCCCACGGACAGCGCACCCGGCGGATCGACCTGCCCGGCCAACTCCTGCTCGGCGCCGCCCTGTTCCTCTCCGTCGGACTCCTCATCGAAGGACCGCGCATCGGCTGGACCTCCCCCACCGCCCTGACCGGCTACACCCTCACCGCCATCACCACCGCCGCCTTCGTCCGCGTCGAACGCCGTCGCCCCGAACCGCTGATGGACCTCGCCCTCTTCCGGCGCCCGCCCTTCACCCGGGCCGTCCTCGGGGCCGTCGCGGTGTTCACCGCGCTCAGCACCGCCCTGCTGCTCCACACGCTCCACCTCCAGGAAGGCCGGGGCTGGAGCCCGCTCGCCGCCGGGCTGGCGACCCTCCCCCTGGCCGCCGGGGCCACCCTGTGCGCCCCCTGGTCCGGCCGGCTCGTCGGACGTCTCGGCCCCCGCCGGCCGCTCCTCCTCGCGGGCGGATTCACCGCCGCCGGAGGGCTCGCCATGCTGCCCTTCGGCGACGGCACGCACCTCGGCGCGGCCGGCCTCGCGCACCTGCTCCTGGCCCAGCTGCTCCTCGGCATCGGGTTCGGCTTCGCCAACGCGCCCCTCACCCACACCGCCGTCGGCGGCCTGCCGCCCTCCCGGGCAGGGGTCGCCGGGGCGATCACCTCCACCGCCCGCCAGCTCGGCGCGGCGATCGGCGTCGCCGCCGCCGGCGCCCTGGTCACGGGCGTCGCCCCCACGGGCCTCGCCGGCGCCGCCCGCCCCGGCTGGCTCCTCGTCACCGCCTGCGGACTGTTCCTCCTCACCGCCGCCCGGACGACCGACCGCCCGCCGGTCACACCCCCGCCGGCCGCCGCCCGGACGACCGACCGCCCGCCCGTCACACCCAGTTGATCTCCGCCCGGGCGAGCAGCGGGTCGTCGAGCAGCTCCCACAGCGGCACGGCGAAGTTGCCCGTCCGGTAACGGCCGCCGAAGTGCAGGCCCAGGACCCGGTGGTCGGACAGGTCGAAGACCGGCGAACCGCTGTTGCCGCCCAGCGTGGAGCAGTCGTGCTTCATCACCAGGCCGCCGGGGGTGAACTCGGTGGCCGTCCCCGGCTGCAGCCGCTTCACGTTGTAGACGTCCATGAAGATCCGGCGCATCGACTCCGGTTCGTTGCGCCGGCCGTCCCAGGCCGGGTACCCGATCACGTACACCGGACGTCCCGGCAGCGCCGCCGGAGCGTCCGCGGCGACCGCCGCGGGGGCCGGCAGCCCACCGTCGGCCGCGGGCTCCACCCGCAGCAGCGCGAGGTCGACCTCCGGGTGGATCCCGACGATCTCCGTCACCTCGTAAGGGGACGACGCGGCGGGCACCCCCGCCGCGGGCTGCTCCTCCGCCGGGTCCACCCGCGCCGACATCCCGAAGCCGAACGTCCACCGGTCCCCGGACGCGCGGGCGAACTCCACCGCCACATGACGGTTCGTCATCACCGTGCCCGGTCCGACGAGAAAGGCCGTGCCGATCCAGTCCAAACTGGGATGCCCGGTCACCTCCACCCGGCCGACCCGGGCCAGCGACTCGCGGATCGCGGTCCGGTGCGCGTCGAGCACCGCCCACTCGTCGTGCTGCGGCGGGAAGTCCTGCCCCCGGACGAGGATCGCCGGCCGCCCTTCGAGGAGGACGATCGCCTCCACCCCGAAGAACTCGTCCTCGCCGATCTCGTCCTCGCGGTGCGCGGCCAGCTTCTCCAGGCCGCTGACCCCGGCCTCCAGGACCCGGGCCCGCTCCTCCCGGGCGAACCGCGAGATCTCCGCCGCGGGCGCCACCTCCCCGGGCAGTTCGAGCACGGACTCGGAGATCTCCGCCTCCAGTCCGCCGCGCACCCGGGCGGCCACCTCCCGCAGATCACCGAAGATCCGCTCGGCCGCGGTCGCGACCGGCGACCCGCCTCGTGCTCCGTTCGGCATGGTCCTCACCCACCTCGGGTCCGTGTGCGTGCCTCAGCCGGGGGCCGGCAGCCCCCGCTGGGCGGTCATGATCTCCTCGTACAGCCCCGGCCGGTGCTCCCGGAGGTGGGCGAGCACCGCGCTCATCTGCGTGCCGACGTTCACGAACCGGGTCCTGCCGCCCTGGAACTCGACCTCGTCGATCTTCTTGGTGCCCCGGTGCAGCCCCACCACCGTCCAGTCGTCGAGACAGACCGGTGAGCCGGAGGACCCGCCGCGGGTGTCGGTGAAGTAGAGGAGGTCCCGCTCGTCCGCCCGGTAGACCAGGTTGTTGCGCAGCGCCACCCGCTTCGGCAGCCCGCCCGGGTGCTGGATGATGTTGACCGGTACGCGCTGCCGCTGCCGGACGAGCAGCGGCCGGGTGGCGACCCGCAGCATCGGCCGCTCCGGCTGTCCCTCCGCGAGACGGACGACGGCGTAGTCGAGGCCGGCGTCCCAGGCGGCGAGCTCACCGGCCGTCACCTCCGGCGGATTCACCATGTTCTCGACGAAGTCGAAACGGGACCGGGACATGACGGCCTGCAGCCTCAGGTCCTCCTCGGTCACGTGCGGACGCACCCCGGACTCCCACGAACGGGCCATCACCACATGGTGGTTGGTCACCAGCAGGCCCGGGGCGACGATCCACCCCGTGCCGCCGTGCGGATAGCTCGGCAGCAGCGGGGCACCCCCTTCGTACGGGGGGATCTTCAGGAGCGCGACGGAGGCACCGGCCCGGATGCCGTGCTGGAGGAAGGCGTAGGGCACGGTGTCGTCCTGGAAGATGATCTCCTCCTTGATCTCCCCGGGCATCATCTCCGCCGGCAGTTCGGCCTCGCCCGCCGTCGTCCGGGCCACGGCGTCCAGGGCGCCCTCCAGGACGGCGCGCGGGCCCGGCTCCGGGGTCTTCTCGATCGCGTTGTGCAGCCACACCTCCAGCGGCACCAGGCCCGTCATCAGGCGTTCGATCCGGTTCATCGCGGCCAGGTCGGCGTCCGTCTGCTCCCGGGGGTCGCTGAACGGCTCCAGCGTGGCCGTGAAGCTGACCGGCATGCCCTTGAGCAGCACGGCCCGCATCAGGTGCCCGGCGAGGCCCGACTCCATGACGGCGTTGCGGATCCGGACGAGCTCCCCCGGCGGCAGGTACGGCTCGCTGCGCACCGCCGCCTCGGCGGAGTGCGGCGGCGGCTGCGTCCACCGGCCGGTCCCGCCCCGCCGCCCCGCGCCGGGGGTCCCGGCCCGGCCGGCCGCGCCCGCCGCCATGGCCGCGGCGATCCCGCGCAGCAGGTCCCCGCTGTCGTCGCGCAGCGCCAGCGCCCGGCGCGCCACCGTGTCGAGGGTGCCCCGTTGCCGTGCCTGCCGCAGGCACCCCCCGATCTCCTCCGCCGTCATCCGCGCGGCCACCGCGGGGGCCGCCGACGGCGCCCCCGGCACGGATCCGCCCGCGCCGTCCCGCCCGTGCGGCACGTCGCCGTCCGGCGCGTACGGCCCGCCGTCCGTGGCCCCGTACCACGTGTCCGGCCCGGCCCCGTACAGCACCTCCGCCCCGGCCCCCGGCAGCTCGCCGTCCCCGTACGGCAGGGGCGCCCGAGCGTCCGGTTCCGGGGCCGCCGCGGACCGGAGGACGCGGGCCAGGGGAGCCCGCAGCGCCGGCTCGTCGTCCATCGTGGCGTCCATCCAGCGGGCCAGCTCCGTCACCACCGCGTCCTGGTCCGCGGGCAGGCCCACGAGCCGCAGGGTGTGTTCGAGGAGCCGGGGGTCGGCCGGGCAGGCCGACGCCGCCGCCGTACGGGCCAGGGACGGCTGCCGGGCCAGCTCCTCGTCCGGCATGGCCCGCAGCGTCCTCGCCAGCTGCTCCCGCGCCGCCGGGGCGCCCGTCCCGGCCAGGTCGGCCAGCCGCGACCGGGCGACGAGGACGCCCAGCGACTCGGAGCGCAGCCCGAGGCCGTCCGCGACCTCCTCGGCCTCCCGCAGGGCCCGGTCCGCGCCGGCCAGGTCCCCGGCGTCCTGCGCCAGCCGCGCCGACAGCTGGAGCAGTTCGAGCCGGGTCTCCGCGCAGCCGGCCTCCGCCGCCCCGTCCACGGCCCGCTCGGCGGACTCCCGTGCCCGCTCCGCCCGCCCGGAGCGGGCGAGGGTCTCGGCCAGCAGCGCGTGCAGCCTGCTGCAGGGGGTCCACGGCCGACGCTCGGCCAGCCGTTCCGCCGCCGCCTCCACGAACCCCTGGGTGAGCAGGTCCTCCACCTCGCGCGCGGCGATCCGCTCCCAGTCCTCCTGCGCCGCCTCGGCCATGATGCGGTCGGGCACGTGCCCGCCGATCCTCCCGAGGAGGAAGGCGGCCGACCGGTGCGGCATCTCGGTGTGGGTCGAGCCGCCGAGGTACGCGGCGACCCCCGGCTCCCAGCGGGCCTCGACCGTACGGGGGTTCTCGCCGAGCCGCAGCCGGTGGTAGATCTCCTCGGCCCGGGCCCGCGGCCCCTCCCGCGCCGCGTAGTACGCGACGGCCCGCCGGTCCACCGCCCGCATCAGATCGGTGCGGGCGCTGTCGGAGAGCCGCAGCATGATGGCCCGCAGATCGGTCCGGTGCCGGACCGCCCCGGGCCCCGCCGGCTCCATGAGGTCCACCCGCGAGGTGAGCAGCCCGAACAGCCGGCGCGCCTCCCCGGCCGTGTCGACGCGCGTGCCCGCCGGCCCGGCGAGCACCTCCCGGATCAGCTCGGGGGTCAGGGAGCGGAGCGCCAGTCCCGCCTGGACGAGCGCCCGGACGTCGTCCTCCGCGATGTGGTGGAGGATGCGGTCGTAGAGGGTGCCCTGGATGAGCATCTGGTCGACCTGCCGGTCGAAGTAGCGGCGCCGCGAGGGCAGGGTGCGCAGCACCTCGCCGAGGGCGTCGGAGTCGCCGCCGAGCGCGACGGCGGTACGGGCGGCGAGGCGCAGGCTCAGCGGATGGCCGCCGACCCGGTCCACCAGGTGCGCGGCGACCGTCCCGTCCCGCACCCCGGAGGAGACCAGCAGCGCGACGGCGGACTCGCGGTCCAGTTCCTTCAGTTCGTGGGAGCGGGGGGTGAGGATCCGGGCCGGGTGGTCGATGGGCGCCCGTCCGGAGACGATGAAGCGCAGCCGGGGGTAGGAGGCGCGCAGCGCGGACCAGACGGCCCACATGCGGGTGATGACGGGGGAGCCCCGGTACTGCGCCTCCTCGAAGGAGTCGACGACGATCACGAACGGCGGTGGCTGTCCGTCGCGCGGCGGGTTCCCGGCGCCGCCGGTGGCGGTACCCGATCCGGCGGCGGGCCCGGCGGCGGAGGCGACCAGGGCGGCGAGCCGGCGGGCCAGGTCCTGCTCGCGGGCGCTGGCCCGGGCGTGCAGGTCCGCCGAGTAGTCGCGGCCGAACGTGGCCCGTGTGGTGGAGAGCCGGCGGAGCGCGTCGACCTCCTCGCGCTCGTCGCTCTGGGAGGCGGCGGTGCGTTCGCACGCGTCCGCGAGCGCGTCGAGGGCGGGGCGGTGGTCCGGGTACTGCACGCCGAGCTGCCGGGCGGTCTCGGCGAGGAGGGTGGCGGGCTCGTGGAGGGAGAGCGTCCGCCGCGCGAAGTCGATGTACGCGAAGGGGAAGGGCGCCTCGTCCAGGGCGTCGAGCAGAAACGTCGCGAGCAGGGTGCTCTTGCCGACGCCGCCCACGCCGTGGAGGAGGACCGGGGGCTCCGCCGGCTCGGCCGGCAGGTCGATGTAGGCGCGGAGGGCGTCGAGTTCGGCCGCCCGGCCGTGGAAGGAGTCCGGTACCAGGCGGCGCAGCGGCTGGAACAGCCGGGCCCGTTCGAGGCGGCGCTGGACCGCGTCCACCGGCGGCAGCCCGGGCACGCCGGGGATCCGCCGCAGCCAGAGGACCGCCTGCAGGGCGTCGGAGAGCTCCTCCACGTCCTCCCCGCCCTCGTCGCGCGGCGCCGGCAGCCCGACGCCCGTGAGCAGGGCGAGCGCGAACCGCTCCGGCCCCGGGTGCGGCCCGGGACCCCCGTCGGTTCCCCCGGCCGGCCGGGGTCCGAGACCGGCCAGGAGGGCGCGCAGCGCGGCCTCCGGGCCGGCCAGCCCGGCGAGGGCCGCCTCCCGGACGTCCGGCTTCAGCGTCCACGCGGCGGTCCCGGCGGAGGGCAGGGCGACGCAGTCGTCGACGAGTTCCAGGACGGCCTGCCCGGTCGGCCGTTCCTCGCCGGGCAGGCGCAGCAGTTCCGGGTCGAACTCCTGGAGCAGGCAGGCCGCTTCGCGGTAGGCCCGGCGGAGTTCCGAGACGGGGGGCGCGGGCGCCGCGAGGCCCGTGCGCAGGGCGTCCCGCAGCAACCGCCCCGTCGCCACCGGCGCGTGCCCCGTACCGGGCGGGCCGTCCCCGGCGCGGGTGCCGTCGCCGTCGGGGCGGGCCCCCGGGGCGCCGGGCCCGGGCGGAGCCGCCCGGAACACCCGGTGGAGCCGTACGACGTCCTCCACGGCCGTGCACACCCGGCGCGACCAGCTGTCCGCCGGGTCCCGGGACTCGGCCGCGCGCAGCACCTCGGTGACGGCCGTGTCGGTGAGCTCCCGCAGGGCGGCACCCCCGGCCGGCGCGCACTCCTCGGCGAAGAACCCGGCGAAGAAGGCGCGCAGATCGCCCTCGTCCAGCTGCCGGGTCGTGTCCCGGTACTCGGTCTTCCGTACCTCGTAGGGCAGTTGGCGCCGCCCGGTGGCGTAACCGAGCAGCACGAGCCGGGGCGCGGTCGCGCTCCGTACCGGGGCGTGCTCATAGACGGCGCGGGCCAGGACCCCGATGCAGTCCCAGGCGTCGGAGCCCGGATCGAGCCGGTCGCAGTCGTCGAGGACGAGCCAGAAGCGCTCACCGGAGGCGCTCGCCCGGGCCACGACGCGGTGCACGGCGTCCTCGTACGCCGGCAGTGGATCGTTCAACCGTGTGGGGTTCAACGGAATCTCGTCCCGGCCGGGTCCGGCCACGAAGGCGGCGAGCCGTTCGACCAGGCGGGCCGCCGT
The DNA here is from genome assembly GCF_040302405.1 of Streptomyces sp. NPDC126503. Classification (NCBI taxonomy): domain Bacteria; kingdom Bacillati; phylum Actinomycetota; class Actinomycetes; order Kitasatosporales; family Streptomycetaceae; genus Streptomyces; species Streptomyces sp. NPDC126503. The sequence continues at coordinate 24,401 of NZ_JBEORS010000021.1, read as the reverse complement.
GGTGGTGCGGGAGAGGGTCACCCGGACCGGCCGGAAGCCGCAGTGCTGGCCGAGGTGGCGGATGAACTCGTAGGTGTACGAGCGTCCGCTGTCCGGCGGCCCGTCGACCACCAGGACCGGCCGCTCGGCGTCGGCCGTGAAGGCCCGGAGCTTCTCCCGCAGCTCCGTCCGGTCCAGGAAGGCCTCGGTGCCGTGCCGGAGGAGCGTGCTGAGGAACGGGTCGCGCGGGGAGCGCAGGAGCCGTTCGTCGTCCCGCAGCCGGGTGAGGAGGGTGCGTGCCTCGGCACCCGGGGCGTGCGCGTACGGGTCGTCGATGGCGGCGAGCGCGTCGAGCGAGGCGAGGACCGCGAGCAGGCGCCGCTGGTGGGCGAGGTCCCGGCGGGCGGCCTCCACCACGAGGAGGGCGTTGCGTCCGGCGTCCGGCGTGAGCGGCAGGTCCTCGACGAAGTCCGCGGGCAGGCCCGCGTCCAGGAGGCGTTCGCGCGGCTCGGGGGTGTCGAGGAGGTGGTCCCGCACCCAGCCGGCGACGAGCCCCCACTCCGTCTCGGTGAGCGGCATACGGCACCTGCCCGGGGCTCCTCGCGCGGCACCGGCCGGGCCGGCGCCGGACCGCGGATCCAGGCGAACTGGCTGACGCGTTCCATCGTTTCACCGGCCGAGGACGGCCGCAATCGGTGCCGGCCGAGGCCCGTGCCGGCACCGGTCAGGGGTGCAGCACCATGTCCTCGTACGACTCCAGCCGCCGCCAGCGCTCCTCGGGGGAGCGGAAGGCCGGCATCACGTCCACGTCCGGCAGCGGGCCGAACTCCAGCTCGGTGATCTCCGCGACGTCCGAGACCGGCACCTGGTAGGTGCGGAAGGGCCCCAGGGGCGGTGGCGTCCCGGGCGTCGCCCCGGCGAAGGCCCGCTCCGCGTCCCGGCTGAGGTCGGGACTCTGGTCCAGGACGTACCCGGCGGCCGCCAGCGCCCCGTCCTGCATGAAGGCGGCCACCTTCCAGAAGCGCAGCGGCACCTGGATGCCCCGGTAGGGCGGGTCGGAGTCCTGCAGCACCGGCCCGGTGAGCACGACGAGCTTGCGGTCGAACTCGGCCGCGTGGTCGAGCAGGTGGTTCTCCAGGCCCTGCCACAGTCGCTTGCCCTGGTTGAAGACGTCCGGCTGCGGGGCCGCGTTGGTGAAGTGGAAGGTGTCGGCGTCGGCGCGGTGGGCGACGGCGGCGGCGCCCCAGACGGGGTCGAGCCGGCGGACGAGGTGACCGCGGTCCAGACTGTTGTCCCGATAGATCTCGTCGCCCGCCTGCTGTTCCTCGGGCAGCCGGGGGTCGTAGCGCCAGACGTCCTTGCGCGGCACGTCCGTCAGCAGCTCCCGTCCCTCGACGCACACCGCCGTGGCGGCGGCGAGCCGCCGGTCGGGCCGGAAGGCCACGGTGAAGTGGGTGTAGGGCAGGATCACCGTCCGCACCGCCGGGCGCACCGGGAGGGGGAGCGGGACGACGGGGCCGAGGAAGGCCTCGTCGTAGCCGGTCCGGTCGGCGAGCGCGGCATGCCGGGGATCACCGGCGGGCGGCGTGGACGGTCCCGGGGAGGACGGCGGGTCCGAAAGGTTCATACGATGTACGTACCGCATGGAGAGGGGCGTGCTCGGCGCCGGACCGCAGGCCACTCGATCAGACGCCCCGGTGTCCCTCCCCTCCCTCCTCAGGAGGCCCACCATGCCCCTCGGACTCTCCCTGCACATCGGACTCAACCAGGTCGACCCCGACCGTTACGACGGATGGGACGGCACCCTCCTCGCCTGCGAGAACGACGCCCGCGACATGGCCGCACTCGCCCGCTCACGCGGGTTCGAGCCCACCCTCCTGCTCACCCCGGACGGCACCGCCGACCGCTTCACGGCCGCCCTCGACGCCGCCGCGGCCCGGCTCGGCCCCGGTGACATCCTGCTGCTCACCTACTCCGGCCACGGCGGCCGGCTCCCCGACGCCCCCGGCGGCGCGGACACCTCCGGCCGCACGGACGACATCGAACCCGACACGTACGACGAGACCCTCGTCCTGCGCGACCGCCAGTTCCTCGACGACGAGATCCGGCAGGCCTTCCGCGGCTTCGCCGACGACGTGCGCATCGTCGCCGTCTTCGACTGCTGCCACAGCGGCAGCGCCATCGAGGTCCCCGCCGGCGGCCCGGAGCGTCCCGCCGCCCGGTACCTGCCCGAACCCGTGCGGCAGCGTCTCGCCGCCCGTGACCACGCCTTCTACCGGGAGCTCCGCCGCGCCCTCGCCGCCCGCCGCCCCGCCCCGGACGACCCCGCCGGCGGCGAGGGCCCCGGCGCGCTCCTCCTGGCGGCCTGCCAGGACGACCAGGTCGCCCTCGACGGCGCCGTCAACGGCGCGTTCACCGGGGCCCTGCTCCGCGTCTGGGACGACGGCGCCTTCGACGGCGGCTACCGTGCCTTCCACCGGGCGATCCGCGCCGCCATGCCCCCGACGCAGGTCCCGAACCTCCACCTCACCGGCGCGCCGCCCGAGGCCTTCCTCGACCAGCGGCCCTTCACGGTCTGAGCGCCGTCGCCAGCTGCGCGCGCGAGCGGACGTCGAGCTTCTGGTAGATCCGGGTCAGCCGGGCCTCGACCGTCTTCACGCTCAGATACAGCTTGGCCGCGGCCTCCTGATTGCTCGCACCCGCGCTCACCAGACGGGCGAGCCGCAGCTCCGCCTCCGTGAGCGCGGACAGCGCCGGCGGTGCCTCCTCGCCCCCGCCGGCCGGCCCGGGGCCCTCGCCCGCCGGGGTCTCGCTCACCAGCGCCAGCCACGGCACGGCCCCCGCCCGCTCGAACACCGTGGCCGCGGCCTGCAGCGCGCTCTGCGCCGCCGACCGCCGCCGGCGCCGCCGCTCCACCCGGGCCAGCGCGATCAGCGCCCGCCCGTGCTCCAGCGGCAGCCCGGCCCGCGCGAAGCTCTCGGCCGTCCGGGTCAGCAGCTCCGCCGCCTCGTCCGTCCGCCCCTCCGCCGCCAGGCACAGCGCGTACGCCCGGTCGCAGCCGAGCAACACGGTGTGCCGGCCGAGCCGCTCCGCCACCGGCCGCACCTCCGCGAGGAGCGCCAGCGCCTCGTCGGCGGCGTCGTGGGCGAGCAGTGCCTCCGCCAGTTCCTCGTGCCACCGGAGCATCGACGGATCCACGGTCGACTGCGCCCGCTCGTCCGCCTGCACCCGGCGCAGGGTCTCCAGGGCGGCGGCCACGTCCCCGTTGATCAGCTGCACCCGCCCGAGGGCGTACCGGCTGCGCGAGAGGAAGACCCGGTCGCCCTCCTCCTCCGAGGCCTGGACGCTGCGCCGGGCGTAACTCGCGGCCCGGACGAAACTGCCGCCCGCCGTCTCCGCGAGGGCCAGGGCGTACCAGGCCGGGCCGGGGGAGAGCCCCGCCTCCAGGGTGAGGGCGAGCGACTGCCCGGCGTGCGCGAGGGCGGCCGGGCAGGAGCCGTTGCGCGAGCCGATCTCGGCCAGCGTGCGGAACAGCTCGATGGCGTCCTCCACCGATCCGCGCCGCTGCACCAGCGGCAGCAGCGCGTTCAGTTCGTCACGGGCGTCCGCCAGCCGGTCGTCGAACAGCGCGTGACGGATCGTCAGGATCTGGGCGGCGTTGCGGATCCCCAGCGGGCGCTCGGCCAGCTCCAGGGCGCGGGCCCGCGCGAGCACGGCGTCGGCGTCCGGCGAACCGAGCGCGCGCTCCATCCGCGCCCGCACCGTCAGCGCCTGCGCCTCGGTGCGCGGATCGCCCACCGAGGCGGCGAGCCGGGCCGATTCGACCGCCGCCGTCCGCGAGCGGTGCGGGTCACCGTCCGCCAGCACGTACTTGACGGCAAGCCGGAGCTGCACGGCGGCCCGCAGGGCGGTGTCACCCTCCGAGTCCTCCATCGCGTGCACGTACATCTCGTCCAGACCGGTCAGCCCCTGGCCCGCCGTGTCGAGCACGGCGAGCCGCGCCCTGACCCGGTCGGCCGGTTCCGCGTCGCGGCCGAGCAGATCGGTGGCGGCCCGCATCGCCAGGTCCGCGCGCGCCGCGCGGGCGGCCTCCTCGGCGGCGTGCACGAGCCGCTCGATCCGCCGCGTGCCGTTCCGGCCGGGCGTCGACTCGGCCGCCAGCAGCGCCAGTTCGGCGGCGAGGGCGCTGTTGCCGCGCCGCCGGGCGACCTCGGCGGCGGCGGCCACCTCGGCGGCGAGTTCCTCGTCGGGGCTGTCGGTGGCCAGCGCCCGGTGCCGTACCGCCTCCACCGGGTCGTCCACCACCTCCGCCAGGGCCGCGTGCCCCGCGCTCCGCTCCGCCCAGCAGGCGTCGTGGACCAGCGTCGACGGCAGCAGTCCGGCGGTGAACGTCACGGACCCGTCCTCGGCGAGCGAGACCAGATCGGCCCGCTCCGCCGCCGCCAGGTCCGCCTCCGCGTTGGGCCGCCCGGCCCGCCGGATCAGCGCGGCCGACGGCCGCAGTGCCAGCGCCGCGAGCAGCAGCGTCTCGCGTACGGGTGGGGGAGCCGCGCCCAGCAGCTGCCGCGCGAGGTCCCGCGCCCGTCCGGAGAGCGTCAGCGCCTCCGCGTGGTGCACCGGCGTCCGGGCGTCGGCGAGCGAACGGCCGACGGCCAGCGCGAGGCGCGGGTTTCCGCCGCTCGCGCGGTGGATCCGGCCGGCCATCCGGGAGGGCAGCCGGTGATGGATGAGGAGTTCGGCGATCTCGTCGGCGTGCAGCGGCGGGACCAGCAGCACGTCCGCCTCCGAGGGCACCCACAGGTGGGCGGTGCGCGCCTCCTCGCCCCGGTGCGCGTCGCGGTTCGGCGGGGTGCGCGGATCCCCGTACGGCGTGGTGCGCGGTTCGCGGTACGGAGCGGGGCGCGGCTCGCGGTACGCCTCGCCCGTCTCGCCGTACGGCTCCGGCGTCTCCACGGCGACGACCCGCAGCGCGGGCGGCGCCAGGTGGAGCGCGAAGCGCAGCAGGTCGGCGCTGTCCGGGTCGACGTACTGCACTCCGTCCACCACCAGCAGCACGGGCCCCCGGCAGGTCAGGGCGCGCAGGATCCGGGCGATGCCGAGGCGCAGCGCGATCGGGTCCCAGCCGTCCGTGTCGATCGGGGCCTCGCGGCACAGCATGGCGACGGCCGTGCGCTGCGGGCCCGGCAGGTCGTCGAAGGCGCCGGAGGTCAGCACCCCCGGAGTGGTGAGCGCGGCCGCGGCGACGGTGCCGGCGGCGGGCGCCGCACCGGCGGGGCCACCGGCCGGCTCGGTCCGGGCGGCGCCTAGCCCCGCCCAGGTCGTGGTGGCCGCGACGGAGGCGACGAGGGCGGCGGCGGCCGCCCCGGGTATCTCACGGTCGGACGGCAGGGTCGCCAGCCACAGCACGGTCTCGCCGCGCGCCTCCGCGCGGGCCGCCTCGGCGAGCGCCACCTCGGTCTTGCCGACGCCCGCCGGTCCGGTCAGCAGTGCCCGGCCACGGGTGTGCAGGACGCGCTCCAGACGGGAGAGCAGTTCCTCACGGCCCACGGGAGCAGGCCGGTGCGGCGCTGTCGTCACTGTCCACCACCTCCGGCCCTCGGGCCCCGGCCCATGAGCCCCGTGCGCAGAGGATACGGAGACCACCCGCCCAGTCCAGGCCCCCCGTCCGGCATTCGGACAGCGTGCCCCGCGCAAAGAGGAGCCGCTCACGCCAGAACGCGCCCGTGGTGTAGACCACGGACGCGTCGCTGACCAGCAATGATGCTGATGTGGGGGGTGGTTCAGGGGGCACTCAGAAGGTGAGGCTCCACGAGTTGATGTAGCCGGTGTCACCCGAGGCCACATCGCGGACCTGAAGCTTCCAGGTGCCGTTGGCGACCTCGCTGGAGGCGTCGACCGTGTACGTCGTGATGACGTTGTCGGTGCTGTCCGAGGAGGAGGACGCCTTCAGGTTGCGCACGGTGCCGTCGGGGGCGACCAGGTCGATGACCAGGTCACCGCGCCAGGTGTGGCGGATGTCCACGCCGACCTTGAGGGCGGAGGGGGCGTTGCCGGTGCGGCCGGTGACGGCGATCGAGGACGACACGGTGGCGTTGTCGACGATCGTCACGTCCGTGCCGTTGGTGAACGTGGTGCCGGTGGGCGGCGTGGTGGTGCCGGTGACCGCGTCGACCGTCTTCGCGGCGTCGGCGATGCCGGAGCCGCAGCCGCCGCTGCAGGTGCCGGGCAGCGGGCGCGCGTTCGACTTGATCGCGGTCTCGATGTCGGCCGGGGTGAGCGTGCTCTTGGCCGACTTCAGCAGGGCGGCGAGACCGGCGATGTGCGGCGCGGCCATCGAGGTGCCCTGGTAGGGCTTGTAGTTCTCGGTGGACTGGACCGTCGTGCCCGCGTTCAGCGTCGAGAGGATGCCGTTCTCGGGGGTGGTGACGGTGCCGGGGGTGTCCGTGGCGCGGCGGGTCTCGCCGCCCGGCGCGGACACGTCCACGGCGGTGCCGTAGTTGGAGTAGTACGACCGGTTGCCCTCACGGCTGGTCGACGCCACGGTGATGACGTTCGAGCAGTTGGCCGGGGTGAAGCCGGAGGTGTTGGCGTTGCTGTTGCCCGCCGCGACGACGACCGTGGTGCCGCGCTGGACGGCGCCGTTGATCGCGGTCTGGTAGACGCTCGGGCAGGTGGAGCTGGCGCCGCCCAGGCTCAGGTTGATGACCTTGGCCGGGGTCGCGTTGGCCGGGACGCCCGGCACGGAGCCGCCGGAGGCCCAGGTGATGGCGTCGGCGATGTCGGAGGACGAGCCACCGCACTTGCCGAGGACCCGGACGTGCTGGACCTTCGCGCCGTACGCGATGCCGGCGATGCCCTTGGTGTTGTTGGTGACCGCGCCGATGGTGCCGGCCACGTGCGTGCCGTGCCACGACGAGTTCGAGGCGCGGGAGCCGGTGCCGCACTCGCCGTCGGTGGCGTTCCAGTCGCCCTCGTCCTTGGCGTCCGCGTCTCGGCCGTTGCCGTCACGGGCGTCGGAGGAGGTGGAGATGAAGTCGTACCCCGCGACGGTGTTGGCCGCCAGGTCGGTGTGGGCCGCGTAGCCGGTGTCGATGACGGCGACGGTGACGCCGGAACCGGTCGTCTTGTCCCAGGCTGCAGGAACGTTCATGCCGCCGGTGGCCTCGAAGAGGTCCCACTGCTTGGCGTACTCGGTGTCGTTCGGCGTGACGGCCATCGCGTAGGCGCGGATGTCCGGCTCGACCGAGGCGACGGCCGGGTCGGCGCGGAACGCGTCCATGACCTCGGTCACGTCCTGCTCGGTGGCGCTGTCGCCCAGGTCGACCAGGGCGGCGCCGCCGGCGAGCCGGCGCTCGAAGGCGAGCTTCTCGCCCGTCTTGGCGGCCTTCTCCGCCGCGTCGCTCTTGGCGGCGGTGTTCGAGCCGGCCTCGGCGGCCTGGCTCTTGTAGGTGACGATGACCTTCTCGACAGGGGCGCTGGGCAGCGTCCCCATCGCCTGCGAAGCCGGAGCCGGCTTCGGGGTGGCAGCGCCCGGGGCGGCGGCGAACGCCCCGGAAGTGGTGGCAGCGGCACCGAGGATCGCGGCGCTCGCGACCACGGATATGACTCTCCGCCTGGAACCGTTCAAGGTGTGGCCCTTTCGAGTACGACGTAGCTGCGGAGCAGTGGCGGCGGCGCGGGAGTCGCGGGGCGATGTGGGGTCGCGGTCCGTCGGTCCCTGGGCTGGGGGGCCCGTGCGCCGCCACCGGCGCGACGGCCCGGGTCAAGGCCGCCACCGGCGGACACCACCCTCCGCATGCACCTGTCAGGTGCGGTCCGGGGGATGATATCTGCCGGTGCGGAGGACAGTAGGGAACGGGCGGGTGAACCCGATACGGGGAAAACCCTTGTCACCCCTCACCCCGTGGCGGGGGCAGGTGAGGGGAAGGTGACGGAAAACGTACGGGGAGATGAACGGGGGTCCCTGCGGGAGGCCCCGGACGCACCGTCGCCCCCGGCCGCCGGCGCGCCTGCGGCCGCGCCGCGCGGAGGGTTCGGAAGGAACCTCCGGCCATGCCGTCCGGTCGCCGGGGGGAGGGTGCGTCCCGGGCCGCATCAGGCGTCTGACCTGCTCTTATGGGGTGGGCGATGGGTGGCGGCGCCGCCCGGCCGGCGCGGTGGCGGCCTTCCTGGACGGCCCCCGCGCCGGCCGCCGTCCTGGCTCCGCCCCGGGCAGCGGCCCCCTGCCCGGAGGCTCCTCGAACCCTCCCGCCCGGCGCCTCCCCGGCCCCTCCCCCGACCCTCGCGGACCGGGGCGGGGGCGGCGAGGGGTGGTCATTCAGTGGGCTCGGTTGTCCGTATAGCGGACGGTCCGGGGGGTGGAGGGGGGTGTTTCCGGCCGCCGGGGCGGGGGCGGGGCGCGGGGCCGCCTCCGGCTCGGGCCGGGGCATCGGCCCCCGGCCCGCGTGCGGGCGGCGGTGGGCCGGGGGGCGCGTGACGGTGGGCGGCGCTGGGGGCGGAGGGACGCGCGTGACGGTGGGGGTCGGGGGGCGGAGCCCCGGCGGCCGGCCGGGATCGGCCCGGAACGGGACCCGGGCCGAGGTCGGGCGGGCCGGGCGCCATCGGGCAGGTCCGGCCCGGTTCAGGCGGGTGCCTGGATCGGGCGGGTCCGGATCGGGCGGGTGCCTGGATCGGGCGGGTGCCTGGATCGGGCGGGTCCGGATCGGGCGGGTCCGGATCGGGCGGGTCCGGATCGGGAGGGGGTTCAGGCCCGTCCCGATCCGGACCCGCCGTCCCCCCTCAGCCCAGTTCGAGCGTGGTGACGCCGAAGACGCGCTCCCAGGCCACCGGCCGGACCGGGCCCGTGTACATGCGGGCCGTCTCGAAGGTCGGCTCGAGGCCCCGCTCCCGTGCCAGCCGCGCCGCCGCCGGGTTGGCCTCCGGCATGTCGATCGCGATCCGGGCCGCGCCGAAGTCCCGCGCCTCCCGGGCGAGCGCGTCGAGAAGGGCCGCCGCGTCCTGCGGTCCGTCCGCGAACAGCGGCCCGATCCGCGCCTCGCCCTCGGCGGGCCGCACCACCCCGTAGCCCGTCGGGCGCCCCTCCGTCACCCGGACCAGCGCGCGGTGGCCCGGGGTCGTCAGCCAGGCGGAGAGGAAGCGCGGCCGGTCGGCGTGGTGACACGTGCTGTCGTACGCGGCGAGGGCCGCCGGATCGACCCGGCCGGCCGGTACGACGCCCGCCACCGGCCTGTCCGGGGCCGGCACCTCTCCCACGTACCGCGCCGAGCGGTACGCCATGGTGAACCCGGACCGCCGGTAGTTCTCCTGCTGCGCCGGCACTCCGTCGAGGCCCACCGTCCGGGCCCCCGCGTGGGCGAGGCCCGCCCGCCAGGTGGCGAGGCCGTGCCCGAGGCCCCGGAGCTCCGGCCGGACGAGGTAGAAGCCGAGGAAGGCGTAGGCGTCGTCGTAGGTGACGACCGACACGGCGGAGACGGGCTCCCCGTCGATGCGCCCCAGGAAGAACCCCTCGGGGTCCTGCGCGAAGAACGCCGACGCGTCGGACAGGCCCGGATTCCACCCTTCCTCGACGGCCCAGGCGCGGACGGTCTCCCAGTCCTGCGGTGAGGCGGTCGAGACGATGAGCGAACCGGGGGAGAGGAGGGTCATGGGGGTCCCTTCGGCGGCCGGGCCAGAGGCGTCGCGACAATCCGGGCGAAGCGCCGCGAGCTTATCCAGGCGGTCGCCCGCCCCGGCCGCGCGCCGATGCTTTCCGGCCGTCCCGCACGACGGCGTGGACGGGGGCGTCCCGTGGGCGAGACCGGGTGCCGCGACGTCCCGTCGCCCCGCGAGGCGCGCCGTGCCACCACGCCCTGCGGCACGGGAGGTGCGCCCCCCACACCCTGGGGGGGACGACGACCATGGACGCCGGATCGGCGCGCGGCCGGAGCGGGCGCCTGGAAGACCCCGCCCGGCCGCCGCGGCACCGTCCTCCCGGGCGGACGGCCCCGCCTGCCCGGAGGCGGTGGCGCCCCTCAGCCCACCAGCCGCAGCCGGCGGTCCGCGACCGACAGGTCCACCGTCTGGCCCCAGGTCAGTTCCAGGGCGTCCGATTCCAGCCCGTCGCCGAAGGCCACGAGACGGTCGGACTCGACGGTGAGCCGCAGGCTCGCCCCCGCGCCGAGGAGCCCCTCGACGCGGCTGGTGCCGGTCGTGGGGGACGGCCAGGCCTCGCGGACGAACCAGGCGAGCCGCGCGTCCCCCGGCGCGGGCAGGGCGAGGGTGCTGGAACGCTGCTGCCACAGCGACCGCAGCCAGCCCGTCGCACCCGTCCCGGTGCCGACGAGCACCCCGGAGGAGGCCTGGGCCTCCGCCGCTCCGGCCGGACCCGCGCCCGACGCCGTACGGGGTCCCGCCTCCGTACGCGGACCGCCGAAGCCGAGGGTGTAGCGCGCGGTCTGGTGGCCGGGCGGACCGACGTAGATCTCGTTGAGGGCGAGGAGCCGCTGCGCGTCGTCGGTGACGGCCGCGACCATCGTGAGCTCGTCGACCGCGGCGCGCCCGCCCGCCGCGTACGGCAGCAGCCGCCGGGCGTCGGCGGCCCGGTGGCGTACCAGGACGCCCGGATTGCGCCCGGGGTCCGCGTCGATCCCCACGACCGGCTGCCCCGCGAGGTACTTGGCCGCGTTGGCGACCAGACCGTCCTGGCCGGCCACGACCACCACGTCCTCGGGGCCGAACAGGAACCGGTCCAGATCGGCGCGTTCCACCCGGGTCTGCCGCCAGGTGAGCGGCACGGCGGCCGCGACCTCGGCGAGGGCGCGCCGGGTCCGTTCGTGGCGCTCGCGCACCGCGTCCACCGAACGCCCGCGCGCGGCGAGGAAGAACGCGGCCTGCCCGTGCGTGCCGTGCCGGGCGAGCAGCTCCTCGTACTCCGTCGTCCGGTGGACGAGGACCGCGCGCGGCGCCAGGCTCACGGCCGGACCCCGCCGTCCGGTGCCTCGGCCCCGCGCGCCCGCCCGCCCCCGCCCTCGCCCAGGCGGGTGAGCAGACCCGTGAGCACGTCCGGGGAGAGGGTGAGGTGCTCGATCCGGGGCAGGTTCTCCGCCGCGCGGGTCATGGCCAGGGCGTGCAGAACGGCGGGCTCGGCCTCGGCGTGGGCGCGCAGCCACGCGCTCTGCGCCCCGGCGCGCGCCGCGCCGACCTCGCGCGCCGCCTCCGCCTCCGCGCGGGCCAGCCGCACCTTCCGTACCGCCTCGGCCTCGGCGCGTACGGCGTCGGCGGCCGCACTCTCCTCGGCCTCGCGGCGCGCGTTGGTGCCGCGCTGTTCCACCAGGCGCTCCTCCTGGCGGGCCAGCTCGATCTTGCTGGCGAGTTCGTTCTCGGCGATGGCGCGCTCACGTTCGACGGCCACCGCGCGCCGCTCGTACGTCGCCCGGTCCGCCTCCTGCTGGATCTGTTCGCGGGCGGGCGTGCGCAGGGCGCGTTCGACCTCGGGTTCCGGGCGGATGGCCACCACGCGGACGGCGACCACCTCGATGCCGGTGGCGGGCAGCCGCGGTTCGGCGCCCAGACCGGCCGTGATCCGGTCCCGTACCGCCGCCACGCCGTCCACCAGGGCCTCGGCGAGGGTGGTACGGGCCAGGACGTCGAGGGCGTGCTGCTGGGCGGTCTCGGTGAGGAGCGTGGCGATCTGTTCGAGGGGCGTGCCGCGCCAGGCGCCCGTGTCCGGGTCGATGGAGAAGTCGAGGCGGGCCGCGGCGGTTCCGGGGTCGCCGATCCGGTACGTCACGGTGGACTGCACGCTCACGTCCTGGAAGTCGGCGGTGCGCGCGTGGAAGGCCATGGCCAGCTCGCGGTCGTTCACCGGGACCTCGGAGAGCGCGGCCGTGCGGGGCCGGAACCAGAAGCTCAGTCCCGCGCCGTCGTGGACGAGCCGGCCGCGGCGCTGGTGGCGGATGTGCGCGGTGGGCGCGGAGCGCAGATGGCGCCAGCCGGCCCGCCGGGTGATGTCGGCCATGGGACCCCCTTGTCGTCACAGTGACGATAGAGGGCCCCGCCGGTTCTCGTCAAGATGACGCAATAGGGGTGCGGGAGTGCTCCGTACCGGACGCCCGGCCCGCCGGAACGGCGACGACCGGCGCGGGCGCGGGCACGGCCGGAAGCAACGGGCCGGCGGGCGCGGGAGTGGCGGGGGCGTCCGGGTGGGTGGCCGCGACCGGCGGGGTCCCCGGGGACGGCTGTCCGGGGGCCGGGGAAGTGGCCGCCGCGCCGCCCCTCGTCAGGAGCACCACGCCCCGGGCCGCCACGAGCGAGGCGGCCGCGGCGATCACCCAGCCCCATGCCCCGGCGCGGAAGGTCTCGCCGAGCAGCGCCACACCGATCACCGCCGCGGCCGCCGGATTGGAGAGGTTCACGACGGCGAGCGGCGCGGCGAGGCCGCCCCGGTACGCCGTCTGCGAGAGCAGCAGTCCGCCCACCGCGAAGGCGGAGATCAGCACCGCGAGCAGGGTCGTCTGCCACCAGGCGGGCGCTCCGCCGGGCAGCGTGAACGCCAGCGCGGCCGTCAGCGTCTGGGTCAGCGCCGAGGCCACCCCGGACGCGATGCCCGAGGCCGTCGCGTGACCGAGTCCGCGCGAGCCGGGTCCTGCCGCCCCGCGGGCCCCGGCCGGGGAGGCGAGCACCGCGATCAGCGCCGCCGTCGCCGCCGCGACGACCAGGGACTCGCGCAGGCTCAGCGCCTCGCCCGGCGCGGTGGGCCCGGTCACCGCGACCAGGCCCACCAGTCCGGCCAGGGTCCACAGCGCGCCGCGCCACTCGGTACGGGTCACCCGGCGCCGCGCGCAGTACGCCCCCAGCGGCAGGGCCGCGACCAGCGTCAGCGCCCCCAGCGGCTGAACGAGCGTCAGCGAGCCGTAGTGCAGCGCCGCCACGTGGGCGAGCGCGCCGGCGGCGTTGAGGCCGACCGCCCACCACCACTGCCCGCGCGCCAGCAGCGAGCGCAGCGCCCCCCGCCCGGCGCCGGCGGAGGCGGAGGCGGCGAGCCGGGACTGTGCCACGGCGGCGAGCGCGTACCCGGCCGCCGAGACCAGGGAGAGGAGCACCGCGAGCACGGTGCCGCCGGCGGGGCTCATCGCAGCACTCCCGCGGTCGGGCGGGGCGCCGGGACCGTGGCGGGGGACGCGGCGGTCCGTGACGCCAGGGCCGGTGCCACGGGGGACGCGGCGTGCGGCTCCGGCGGGGAGGCCGTACGCCGCCCGGGCGGCCGGACGAGTGCCAGCGCCAGGCCGAGGAGCGCGGTGGCGGCCAGCGCGTCGAGCCAGTAGTGGTTGGCGGTGCCGACGATGACGAGCAGCGTGAGGAGCGGGTGCGCCAGCCACAGGACCCGCCACGGCGAACGGGTCGCGGCGATCAGGCCGATCGCGACCATCAGCGCCCAGCCGAAGTGCAGCGACGGCATCGCGGCGAACTGGTTCGCCATCGAGTCGGCCTCCGGCGTGGCCCCGTACACCGACGGTCCGTAGACCCGGGCCGTGTCGACCAGGCCGGTGGTGGCGAGCAGGCGCGGCGGGGCGAGCGGCACCGTCAGATGCAGGGCCAGCGCGGCGGCGGTGAGCAGCGCGAGGACGCGACGCGACCACAGGTAGTGGGCGGGCCGGCGCCAGTACAGCCAGACCAGGAAGGCGAGGGTGGCCGGGAAGTGCACGAGCGCGTAGTACGTGTTGGCGGCCTTGATCAGCGGCTCGCCGTGCAGGAGCAGCGTCTGCACGGCGCCCTCGCCCGGCAGGCGCAGCGCGCGCTCGGCGTCCCAGACGTGGTCGGCGTTGCGGAAGGCGCGGGCCTCGTGGCCGTTGGCGAAGAGGCGGCCCAGCTTGTAGACGAGGAAGAGGGAGGTGACCAGGAGCAGCTCGCGCAGGAGGGGTGGCCGGACCCCGCGTGCCGGACCCCCGGAGACCTCCCCTCCGCGAGGGATCCCCGGTTCCACGGGTTCCCGCGGGTCCTCGCGTTCCGCCCGGCCTTCTTCCCGGTCGGGGGTAGCCGTCGCCCCCGGCCCTGCAGGACGTGGCCCTCGTATCCCGCGTATCCCGGCAGCCATCGGCGCGGCCCCTTTTTCGTATCCGAATCAGCCAAAAAGGCAACAAACGGAGGGAAGCGTAGATCCGATTTCATCGAGACGCAAGCGTCTCGATACGTTTGCGTCTCGATTCGGCCGGGTTTAGGCTTCGGGCAGAGGTGTCCGGGAGGAATCGATGTCCACTCAGGCCGCGACCGCCGCAGCCCGTCGCAGCAAGATCACGCCCGAGCGCGAGGCGGAGCTGTACGACGCGGTGATCGCCCTCCTGCGGGAGGGCGGCTACGACGCCGTGACGATGGAGGGCGTCGCCGCCCGCACCAAGTGCGGCAAGGCCACCCTCTACCGGCAGTGGGGCACCAAGCCGCAGCTCGTGACCGCCGCCCTCGCCGAGCGGCGCTGCGCCGTCTTCGCCGGCATCGACACCGGCACCCTCGCCGGCGACCTGCGCGAGGCCGCCCGCCTCGCCGCCTCCCGCCGCGACCGCGACGCCGAACTCATGGAAGCCGTCGCCCAGGCGTACATCCAGCACCCCGACCTGCGCGCCGGGCTCCGCACCACCGTCATCGCCCCCGAGATCGCCGCCCTCGACGCCATGCTCGCCCGCGCCGTCGAGCGGGGCGAACTGGCCCCCGACAACCCGGCGACCGGCTTCGTCGCCCCCTGCTTCCTCGGCATGCTCCGCGTCGAGCGACTCTTCGAGGACCGCTTCACCGACGCCTCCGCCATGCGGACCTTCGTCGACGCCGTCCTCCTCCCGGCGCTGCGCGTCGAGGGGTGAGCCGCGCCGCGCTCCCGCACCCTGGAGCCATGGCTGCCCGTCACACCCCCACCGTCCGCGTCCGCCGCGTCTACGACGCCCCCTCGCCCGACGACGGGGTCCGGGTCCTCGTCGACCGGCTCTGGCCGCGCGGCCTCGCCAAGGCCGACGCCCGCGTCGACGAATGGCCCAAGGCCCTCACGCCCTCCACCGAACTCCGCCGCTGGTACCACGGCGAGGAGGGCACGTACGAGGAGTTCCGGCGCCGCTACGAGGCCGAACTGGCCGCCCCCGAAGCCGCCGAGGCCCTCGAACGCCTCCGCGCGCTCGCCTCCCGGAGCACCGTCACCCTCCTCACCGCCACCAAGGACCCGGACGGCAGCCACGCCTCCGTCCTCGAACAGGCCCTGACCGCGCACCGCCGCTGACCCGTCCGGGCGCTCTCCCGCCGCCCGCCCGACCGGGCCGGTTGACCTTCCCGCCCGGGGAAGGTCCAGCATCGGCCGTGCCGGACGAGGTGTCCGGCACAGGGAGGAGGCACGCCGGTGGAACGGTACGAGCACGGTGCGGCGGACGAGGAACGGCCGGCCCGGATGATGACGATCGGGGAGTTCTCCCGGGCGTCCCGGCTGTCGGCCAAGGCCCTGCGCCGCTACGACGAACTCGGCCTGCTCCGGCCCGCCCGCGTCGACCCGTACACGGCCTACCGCTACTACACCGAGGACCAGCTCGAACGGGCCCGGCTCGTCAGCTGGCTGCGCCGCCTCGGCATGCCGCCGGACCGGACCCGCGAGGTCTGCGACCGGTACGTCACCGACCCCGACGCGGCGGCCCGCGCCGTCCGCGCCCACTGGGCGCGCGCGGAGGCCGAGACCGCCGCACGGCGCAGCCTGGCCGCCTCCCTGACGGACCTGCTGGAAGGACCCCGCACGATGACCACCCACCCGTACGCGCTCACCGCCGCCGCCCACACCGACCCCGGCCTGACCCGCCCCGCCCAGCAGGACGCCGCCGTCGCGGGGCCCCGGCTGCTCGCCGTCGCCGACGGTTACGGACCCGCGGGCGCGGAGGCCGCCCGGACGGCCGTCGAGGCCCTGGCCGGTCCCCTGCCCGAGCGCACCGGCGACCTCCTGAACGCCCTGGAGGACGCGGTCACCCGCGCCGGCGCGGACATCGCCGCCCACGGCGGGGACTCCGGCACCACCCTGACCGCCGCCGCCTGGACCGGCTCCCGGCTCGCCGTCGCCCACGTCGGGGACTCGCGCGCCTACCGGCTCCGCGACGGCGCGCTGCTGGCGCTCACCCGCGACCACACCGTCGTCCAGGACATGATCGACACCGGCGAACTGACCCCCGCCGAAGCGGCCGCGCACCCCGACCGCCCGCTGCTCCTGCGCGCCCTCGACGGCACCACCCCCGCCGCCCCGGACCTCACCGTCCACGAGGCGCGCCCCGGCGACCGCTACCTCCTGTGCACCGACGGCCTCTCCGCCGTCGTCCCCGCGGACGACATCCGCCGCGCCCTCGCCCACGGCACCCCCGACGAGACGGTCCACGAGCTCACCGCCCTCGCCCACGCGCGGGGCGGACCGGACAACCTCGCGTGCGTCGTCGCCGACGTCACGCCCGCGTCACCGGGCGGGGAACCCCGCCCGTTCCCCGGGCGTCTTCCCTGACAACAGGAGATCGATGGTGCACGACCCGAGCGAGGTGCCATGCACGCGAACGACCCGACGAAGCTCGAAGCCACCCTGGCCGACGGCAGGCGCATGACGCTGACCCTGCCCCCGACGAGCGCGTCCTGGGCCGCCGACGGCCTCGGCTCCCTCCGCCCGGTCCGCCCCACCCACACGGGCCGCCGGGAGAACCCCCCGGTTCTCCCGGAGGACCCGCCGCTCCCGCTGCAGGTGGCCCTCCTCGGCCTCTGACCCCGCGAGCCGGCCGCCCCGCCTCACCGATCGCGGAGCAGACGGGGCGCCTCGGCCGCGGCGTCCGGCACCGGCGTCCGCCCCGCGACGGGCCGGCGCTCCAGCCGCGCGGCCAGGCCCCGGGCCCAGCCCGCCAGCCCGGCGACGTCGATCCCGTACGGCTCGGCGCCCGGCCACCCGGCCTCGATCCGGTCCGCGCCGCGCCGCAGCAGCCGCGCGCCACCCGCCGCGTTCCCCCGGGCCCCGTGCGTGAGCCCCACCGCGAGCTGCGCCAGGCCCTGCCACAGCTCCCGCTCCTCCTCCGGCCCCGACTTCCAGGCGTCCTCGAACACCTCGTGTGCGTGGAACGGCATCCCCGCGTCCAGCAGCCGCTGCGCCTCCCGCACCGTCTCCGCAGGCCCCCGCACCACCCCCTCGGGCTGCCGCGGCACCCCCTCCACCCCGTACGGCAGAGGCCGCCCGAGCCCGTCCCGCGGCCGGGCGTTCCGCGCCCGCCCCTCCGCGTCCCGATCCCTGCCGCGCTCCCTCGATGTCCCGTTCATCCCCCCATTCTCCCCACCCGCCCCTCCACCACCGACGCGGTGACAGCCCGTGCGTCACCGCACCCCCCGGAGTGAGGTAATGTTCTCTTGCACGCCGCGCCGGGGAAACCCGGCGAAGACGGGCATCGGGACGTGGCGCAGCTTGGTAGCGCACTTGACTGGGGGTCAAGGGGTCGCAGGTTCAAATCCTGTCGTCCCGACTTGCTTTTACGCAGGTCAGAGGCCGTATCGGAAGCATCCGATACGGCCTCGAGATCGTTTTTGGGGACCAGTTGGGGGCCACGGCGGTCGCTGGGGTCAGACGGCGGCAACTGCCGTGACCCGCAGCGAACGAGGTGCACGGAGCACCATGAGGTGCGCGGAGAGCGCGGCACCGGCTGCGGTGATCTGGTCGGCGTCCGGGTGCAGGTAGCGCTGGGTCGTGGTCAGCGAGCCGCGCACTCGACGGCCTCCTGCTTCGCGAGCCGCTCGGCCGCAGCCTTCTCGCGGGCCGTGGCACGTCGCTTCTGCTCCAGCTCCTTTGCCCGCGCCGCATCCCGTTTCCCAAGATCCCGCTCCATCTGCTCAGCCCTGCGCGCGTCGGCACTCGCTCGCGCCTGTTTCTCCTTCTGGGCACGCGACCACGCCTGCGCAACCTCACGCTCCTCCTCCCTGGCCCGCGCGGCCGCGACACGCTCCGCCTCCCGGGCCTGACGCGCCAGCGACCAGCAGACCCATGAGCTGCTGACCTGCTGGAAGCGGCGCAGCTACGGATCCCTCAGCGGTCTGCGGAGTGACCGCCCTTGATTGCCGTCCGACCGTAAGGCCAGGGAACCGCCAGATTGACATTGATCCTCGGGTGCGTCCTGGCGGTGATTCGATGAAGAGGCTGAGACAGCAGGCGCTTCGACGATCGGATCGCCTCCGGCCGGAAATGTCCTATGAGAAGCGGGCAGCGAGCAGCTGCGATACACATAGGGAGGCGGAGGGCCTGACTGATGATCTGTGACGCTCATTTGACTGCCGCGCGGTTGCCTGGCTTCGCCCCCTCGCTTCTCGGTGGTGACGCTCCGTGATACCGGGCCTCTGAAACGAGCCGAGTTCGTCTGGCGGGTCCCGCCAGGGCGAGCCGGTGCGGTACTTCCGCGCGATGGCCTCAAGCGGCCGACGATGGTCGGCCTATGCCGACCGTGGACCGGATCGGCCGGCAGCAGCGGCTCGATCCGGCCCCCCATCGCGTCAGTCCGGGGACGGGGTGGTACGGATACCTAATTCACTGCATGGTTGCAGGCCGGCGGCGTGCTGACGGTTTGGGCGAGGGTAATGATGCGGCAGGTGGAGTACCTGACGTCGCAATAGCTGCCAGGGCTTCGCCTGGGCGAAGGCGCGTTCTCCCGATGCTCTAAAACCGTGTGGGGCGAAGCGCCGTGAGCCGCGGCGAGTGCTCTCGCCGCGGCTCACGGTCTGCTCAGCGGTGGCTTCCCGGAAGTTCGTGGTGTTGGGTTGCCCGCGGGGAGGAAGGCAGGTGGGTCAGAACTGCAGGGACCAGCTGTTGATGTAGCCCGTGTCGTTGGCCCAGTTGTCCGTCACGCGCAGCTTCCAGGTTCCGTTGGCCGGTTCACTGGAAGCATTGACGGTGTAGGTGGCCTGGACGTTGTCCGCGCCGTCGTTGGAGTTGTAGTCCTTGAGCAGGTAGGGGGTGCCGTCGGGGGCGACCAGTTGCACGCGCAGGTCGCCGCGGAAGGTGTGCCGGATGTCGACGCCGACGGTGAGGGCGGAGGGGGCGTTTCCGCTGACGTTGGCGACGGTGAGCGGGGACTCGGTGGTCGCGTTGTCCCTGATGGGGTAGTCGTTGGTGTTCTCGAACCTCGGCCCGGCGGGAGGCGTGGAGGTGCCGGGGTTGGTGTTGAGCAGCTTGTTCGGGGACCCCGGCTTCGCGTCACCGATGGTGACCGTGCTGGCCTGGGCGACCAGGGCGTCACGTGTTTCCTTGGGGGTGGCGCCGGGGTGGGCGGCCAGGTACAGGGCTGCCGCGCCGGCCACGTGCGGGGCGGCCATGGACGTACCGGTCATGGTGCGGGTGCCGGTGTCGCTCTGGTGGCTGGCGGAGACGATGCCGGTGCCCGGGGCCCAGAGGTCGAGGCAGGGCCCGTAGTTCGAGTCGTGCCAGCGCGTGTCCGTCTTGTCGGTGTTGCCCACGGTGATCGCTTCGGGGATCTTCGCCGGGGAGGACTGGCAGGCGTCGGCGGTCTGGTTGTTGGCCGAGAGTGTCCACACGACGCCGGAGGCTATGGATTCCTTGATCGCGTTTTCGACGACGGTGTCGGAGGAGCCGAATACCAGGCTGAAGTTGGCCACGGCCGGCTTGACGGCGTTACGGGTGACCCACTCGATGCCGTTGAGAGCCTGCTCCGTCGAGCTGCTGTCGTTGCAGTCCAGGATGCGGACCGAAACGAGCTTGACGCCCTTGGCCACTCCGTACTGCGAGCCGCCCACCGTGCCGGCCACATGTGTTCCGTGGCCGTGGTTGGCGCAGTCGCTGGCGTCGGTGTCGTTGTCGACGAAGTCGTAGCCGCTCTTGGCCCGTCCGCCGAAGTCCTGGTGGCTCATGCGGATGCCGCTGTCGAGGATGTAGGCGGTGACATTGGCGGCGGTCGTGCTGTAGGTGTACTTGCCGTCCAGCGGCAGGGACTTCTGGTCGATCCGGTCCAGGCCCCACGTGGGATTGGTCTGCGTCTCCGCGGCGTGGCCGATCTGGACCGGCGCGACGTACTTCACCTTGGGGTCGGCGGACAGCTCGCGGGCCTCGTCCTCGCTCAGCTGGGCGGAGAAGCCTCGCAGCGCGTGGTTGTAGACGTGGTGCGCCGTGCCGCCGTACGTCTTGGCGAGCTTGTTCGCCGAAGCGGTCGACACCGTGCTGTCGTTGTCGAGCAGCTGGACGATGTAGCGGCCCTTGACCTGCCGGCCTTCGGGGACACTGAGCAGTTTGCCGGGCTGGGGTGTGGGGCGGGAGTCGGCGGACGCCGTGGGCGCCAAGCTCGTCGCCGCGGCGACGAGCGTCAGCACGGTGACGGCCACCGAGACCCTCTTGCGGGGATTGGACATCATCCTGGTCTCCGATGGAGTGCGGGTCTCACGCCGGCCCCGGAATGGGCGAATCGGCGTGTTTCTCCGTGACCGGCAGGTGCGGTCGGCGGAGTACCCGAACTTTGATCGGCGTCAGATTCCCCCACAAGGCTCGGTCCCGACCGGCACGGATACGTAAAAAAAGATCTGACCGTGCAGGGCCGAGGTGAGATCAAGAGCGATATGTCCTTCGCCGGTCTTCCGGACTTGAGAAAGGCACCAGCGCGGGGGCCAGCGGACGCGAGGTGTTGTTCCAGGGGTGCGGCCAAGCGTCCGCCCTCGGTGGTGAGGGCTGTTGGACCCGAGGTTTTCGCGTTCGGCTCCGTCATGATCCTGTGGCCGGGCGGCGTTCGAAGGAGTGTTTTGCCTGACATGTGCGGCAGGGGCGCCGGACCCGTCGGGACCCCCGGCCCCCCGGCCGCGGACCGGTGCCCGTCGGCGGTCGGCGGTGAATGGGACCGAAACGATGGTGAAAGAGGCGAGCGGCGTGATAAGAGGCGGTGAGAGTCGGCAGCCCCTGCTGTCGTGTGCCGACATGCGGGAATCCAGGAAGCCGCGTGCTCGCTGCCCATCAACGGAGTCCCGCTGCCGCGTCGGGCGGGCCGGACCGGCGGTCGGTCCCACCGCCTTGTGCCTGCTGTGACGATCGCAGAAGGACACCGGCCCCGTGAACGAGAGAGTCGGCCGACCATCCCGGCCTCGCCGATCACGCCACGACCAGTGACACGCCCGACGACTTCCGGCCAAGATGTGCGCACGGTGGACGCCCTCACCGGAGGATGCGGGGCGGGAAGTTCCGACAGTAAGTGTGGAGAGCAGTGGTCACGGTAAGGGAAGCTGCGTGGGAGCAACGGCTACGGCGCGCGCTGGTGCGCCAGGGCGCCAGACCGTTGCTTGTCTTCGCCGAAGGCGCCGCGGGGACGGGTAAAAGCCATCTGCTGCGCAGGCTTGCCAAGCTGCCGGAGGCCGCCGATGCGCCGAAGATCGTCTGGATGTGCGGAACCGGCAGCCCGCCGTCGGACGTACCGGACGACGGCCCCGTACTGCTGCTGGTCGACGACCTGCACCGGGCCAGTGCCGCTGAGTCGCACCGGCTGCGAGAGATGCTGGAGGATCCAAGGCCGGGGCTCGCCGCCGTCGTGACGTATCGGCCCGAGGAATCGGTGGGGCCGGGGCTGCCGCTGGGGAGGACGCCGGTGCGCTATCCGGCGGATTTGGCGGTGCTGAGACACCGCGTCGACCCATGGGACTTGGAGCAGGTGGGTGAAGCCGTGGCGGAGGCCATCGGTGAGCGGGGCACCCCGGAGGCAGCAGCCAGGCTGCTCGAACAGTCAGGCGGCGTGGCGCAGGTCGTCGTCGACGTTCTGACCGTCCTGCGCGACACCGACGGTCGGTGCACGCAGAGAGAGGTCGACAACGCGGGTGTGCCGGTGCGGCTGGCGGAACTGGTACTGAGCCGGATGGCGGCTCTCCCGGAGAAGCACCGGGCACTCGTGTGGGCGGCGGCGGTGCTCGACGAACCGGTACCAGGTCCAGAACTGCTCGCGGTCGCCGGCCTGCCGGGGAAGGGGAAAGAGGGACGTGCGGCCCTGACCGCTGTACTGACCGGTGCCACGCTGACAACGGATGGTGAGGGCCGATACCTCTTGCCCGTTCCGTTGGCCGCTGTCGCAGTGCGGGATCACCTTCCCTGGCCGGAAAAGCAAAAGCTGCACGCGAGGGCAGCACGGGTGATCGCCCGGCGTCAGCCGGTGGATTGGACGGTGCTGGCCCGGCACCGCAAAGAGGCCGGTCAGGTCCGGGGGTGGGCGCGGGCCGTCGAGCAGGCTGCTCGGAAGGCGAGTGAGGCTGGGCGGCACCAGGAGGTCATCACCCTGCTGGAACGGGCCCTCGCCTCGCCGGTCATGCCGCAGCAAGCACGGGGCTGTCTCGCGCCGATGCTGGCCCGCAGTGCGGTGGTGAGTCTGCGGTCCGACCAGACGGTGGAGGTTTTGTCGCAACTGGTCGAGGACGACAGCCTGCCCGTCGCGGTACGCGGAGAGCTTCGCCTGGATCTGGGGCTGCTTCTTCACAACCAAGTGGGCCGGACCGATGCCGGTTGGCATGCGCTGGAACGTGCGGCGGAGGAACTGAGGGACCAGCGCGCAGACCTCGCCGCCCGGGCCATGGCGGCTCTGGCCATGCCTCAGTGGCCAAAAGGCTCAGTTGACCAGCACCTGAGCTGGCTACGCCGCGCGGAGGAAGCCGCCGCAGCCAGCGGCAGCGAGGCGGCACGCGTGGCTGTTGCCGGGAACCGGGCCAGCCTGGCGCTGTGCTGCGGCGACCCAAAAGCCTGGCAGATGCTGGAGCAGTTGCCGACAGACAGCTCCGACCAGGATGTGATCCAGCACACGGCGAGAGGGCTGTGCAACGCCGCAGATGCCGCCGTATGGCTCGGCCACTACGACCGGGCCGCCGAGCTGCTTGCGGCAGGGCTCGAACAGTCGGCGCGCAGTGGCGCCCAGTACGCCGCCCACATGGGGCTGGGCGCACAGCTGTTGCTGGAGTGGAACACCGGGCGCTGGTCGGGATTGGTGGCCCGATGCGAGTCATTTATCACCGAAACCCCCGACATGCCGGTCATCAGTGCTGACGCCCGTATGGTTCTGGGGTTGCATGCTTTGGCGCAGGGCGCCTGGGGGCGCGCGGACGAGTGGTTCAAAGCAGGTGCTGCGGCATTGAGCGAAGGCACGGCGGCCCCGCTGGCAGCCGCGGTGTCCGGCGGACTGATCCGTCTTGCCCTGGCGCGCCAGGACATGAATACGGCCCTCGGGGAGGCGGAGCGGGCGTGGGAACGGCTCACGGCCAAGGGCGTGTGGGCGTGGGCGGCCGACTTGGCTCCCTGGGCAGTGGAGGCGACGGCCCGCGCGGGCGAGGTCGCCAAGGCCGAGGCCATGACGGCGGCCTACACCGCCGGCATCGAAGGCCGCGACTTTCCCGTGGCATCGGCCGCACTCCACTGGACCCGAGCAGTACTCGAAGAGTCGAAAGGCAGCTGGAAGGCGGCCGTGATTCACTACCGCCGGGCCGCGGCTGCCTTCGGCCACATACGCCGGCCGTACAGCCAGACGATGATGACCGAGGCCGCCGCCCGCTGTGAGCTGGCCACCGGAAGCACGGCCGTCAGGACGCAAGGGCTGACCGAACTGACCACCTGCGCACAGACGTACGCGGTGCTCGGCGCCGCCTGGGACGCCGCCCGTGTCCGGGCCGAACTACGGACCCACCAGCCTGCCGACGAGCGACGGCCGCGGGGCCGTCCGTCCTACAGGGACCAGCTCTCTCCGCGTGAACAGGAGGTCGCTGAACTGGCAGCGACAGGCCTCACCAACCGGGAGATCGCCAGCACCCTGCACCTGTCGCCCCGAACAGTCGAACAGCACATCGCGCGCGCCATGCAGAAGCTCGGCGCACCTTCCCGTACCGCTCTGATCGGGCCTACCACGTCGGCTTCTCAAGCCGGGGATGCCTGACGAGCTGGGGCGTGGCTGTGGCGAGCACGCGACAACTCAAGGTGTGACTCGGTTCAGACGGTGTTGCGGCCGAAGGCGAAGCCGGCGACAGCCAGGTCACCCAGCGGTGGAGGTAGGCGCCGGTGTCACCCACCAGACGACTGAGAGCAGTGGGCCGGGGGGCGACTTAGAGGCCACCTCGCCCTCGTCACGTCACCAGATCAGACCGAGAGCAACCCTGTCGCAGCCTTCGGCCAGGCGGCAGGCCCGCCGGGGTGCCCCTCGCTGACGGCCTCGTTCTGGGCGCCTCCTGACCGAGTCCTGAGTCGTGGCACATCTCGGTCTTCGGCCTCACCAGGACAGGCGGGTGCCGCCCGCTTCTTTCGCCGGACGTGCCGAGGCCGCTCCCAGGACGACTCGACCGCTCCGCGCGCCCCGTGCGGTTCCCGGCGGTCTCAGCACTCGATGATGTTGACCGCGAGGCCGCCGCGGGCCGTCTCCTTGTACTTGACGCTCATGTCCGCGCCGGTCTCCTTCATGGTCTTGATG
>NZ_JBEORS010000020.1:0-123095 GCF_040302405.1 Streptomyces sp. NPDC126503 | reverse complement strand
CATCGCCGCGTACCCGGAACTCGGCAACACCGACGTCGTCGACACCACCGCCCTGACCGTCTGGGACACCTGGGGCGTCAACCCCCACGTCCTCGGGCCCGCCGGCCGCCGTGTGCCGGGCGAGCCGGCCCGGGCTCCGCGGCGCCCACCCCGCGGCCGTCCCCGCCGCCCGCGCCGCTGCCCCGGTCCCGTCCCACCACGGTGGCCGTCCCGGCCATCACCGTCGAGGCTCCGGTGACCGACCTCGGACTCGACGCGGCGGGCCGCCTCGCCACCCCGCCGGTCGACAACCCGCGGGTCGTCGGCTGGTACGCCAGGGGCGCCTCGCCGGGGGAGCGCGGCACCGCCGTCGTGGTCGGCCACCGGGACACCCGGACCGGCCCCGCCGTCTTCCTCAACCTGAACGCGCTCAGCCCCGGCAACACGGTCCGGGTCGCCCGCGCCGACGGCCGGGTCGCCGTCTTCACGGTCGACCGGGTCCGTACGTACGCCAAGGACGACTTCCCCGACAAGGAGGTGTACGGAGCGACCGGCCGCCCCGAACTGCGGCTGCTCACCTGCGGGGGCACCTTCGACCGCAAGACCGGCTACGAGGCCAACATCGTGGTCTTCGCCCACCTCAGCGACATCTCCCGCACCATCTGACCCCCGGCGCCGGGCCGTTGCCCGCCCGGGGGCGCCCCGGTGGCCCCCTCGCCGTGCGTCCGCGCGCGGCAAGGCGGAAGAGGCCAGTTCCGGGGCCCCACCGCTGTCCGGATCGGCCGTGGACAGCCGCGGGCCGCTACGGGCACGATCGGCGGGGCACCGGGGCCGTCGCGCCCGCGGCCGCCCCGGCGATGAGACCCGGGGCACTCCCGGAACCCCTGGCGCCCAAAAACTAACAGCGCTAGTTTGGGCTGACGGCGCCGAACCGGTCGGCGGGGTGAGGGAGAGGGAAGCGGATGAAGGCCCACGACGCGCTGTACATCGACGGGGAGTGGCGCCCCGCGGCCACCACGGGAACGATCCCGGTGATCAACCCGGCCGACGAGCAGGTCATCGCCCACGTCCCGGCCGGCACCGCCGAGGACGTCGACGCCGCCGTCCGCGCCGCCCGCGCCGCGCTCCCCGGCTGGGCCGCCACGCCGCCCTCGGACCGCGCCGCCCGGATCGCCGCCCTGCGCGACGTGCTCGCCGCCCGCGCCGACGAGATCGCCGCCACCGTCACCGCCGAGCTCGGCGCGCCGCCGAAGCTGGCCGCCGCCGTCCACACCGGACTGCCGATCGCCGTGGCCGGCTCGTACGCCGAACTCGCCGCGACCCACCCCTTCGAGGAGAAGGTCGGCAACTCCACCGTCTACTCCGAGCCGGTGGGCGTCGTCGCCGCGATCACGCCCTGGAACTACCCGCTGCACCAGATCGTGGCCAAGGTCGCCCCGGCCCTCGCCGCCGGCTGCACCACCGTCCTCAAGCCCGCCGAGGACACCCCGCTCACCGCCCAGCTGTTCGCCGAGGCCGTGCACGAGGCGGGGCTGCCCGCCGGCGTCTTCAACCTGGTCACCGGCCTCGGCACGGTCGCCGGCCAGGCCCTCGCCGAGCACCCGGACGTCGACCTGATCTCCTTCACCGGCTCCACCGCCGTCGGCCGCCGCATCGGCGCCCTCGCCGGCGGGGCCGTGAAGCGGGTCGCCCTCGAACTCGGCGGCAAGTCCGCCAACGTGATCCTGCCGAGCGCCGACCTCGCCCGTGCGGTCGCCACCGGCATCGCCAACGTGATGTCCAACTCGGGTCAGACGTGCAGCGCCTGGACCCGGATGCTGGTCCCCGCCGAGCGGTACGAGGAGGCGGTGGCGCTCGCCGCCGAGGCCGCCGCGAAGTACGTCCCCGGCGAGCGTCTCGGCCCGCTCGTCAACGCCGCCCAGCGGGAGCGCGTGCGCGGCTACATCGAGAAGGGCGTCGCGGAGGGCGCCCGGCTCGTCACCGGCGGCCCCCGAGCCCCGCTGGCGACCGGCTACTACGTCTCCCCGACCGTCTTCGCCGACGTCACCCCCGAGATGACGATCGCCCAGGAGGAGATCTTCGGCCCGGTCGTGTCGATCCTCCGGTACGAGGACGTGGAGCACGCCCTCGCGCTGGCCAACGGCACCGTCTACGGGCTCGCCGGCGCCGTCTGGGGCGACGAGGAGGAGGCCGTCGCCTTCGCCCGCCGCATGGAGACCGGCCAGGTCGACATCAACGGCGGCCGCTTCAACCCGCTGGCCCCCTTCGGGGGGTACAAGCAGTCGGGCGTCGGCCGGGAGCTCGGCGCGCACGGCCTGGCCGAGTACCTCCAGACCAAGTCCCTCCAGTTCTGAACCGAGGAGCACCGCACGTGAGCACCAGTACGAGCACGCGTACCCGTACGGGCACGAGCACCGTCCGCGCCGCCGTCCTGCCCGCCGTCGGCGCCCCCCTGGAGATCATCGACGTCGAACTCCCCGAGCCCGGCCCCGGCCAGGTCCGGGTCCGGCTCGCCGCCGCCGGGGTCTGCCACTCCGACCTCTCGCTCTCCAACGGCACCATGCGCCTGCCGGTCCCCGCCGTCCTCGGCCACGAGGGCGCGGGCACCGTCGTCTCCGTCGGCGAGGGCGTCACGCACGTCGCCCCCGGTGACGGCGTCGTCCTCAACTGGGCGCCGTCCTGCGGCTCCTGCCACCCCTGCTCCCTCGGCGAGGTCTGGCTCTGCGCCGACGCGCTGACCGGGGCGGCCGCCGTCCACGCCCGTACCGCCGACGGCACCGAACTCCACCCCGGCCTCAACGTCGCCGCCTTCGCCGAGGAGACGGTCGTCGCCGCGAAATGCGTCCTGCCCGTCCCCGACGGGGTGCCGCTCACCGACGCCGCGCTGCTCGGCTGCGCCGTCCTCACCGGCTGGGGCGCCGTCCACCACTCGGCCAAGGTCCGCGAGGGCGAGACCGTCGCCGTCTTCGGCGTCGGCGGCGTGGGCCTCGCCACCCTCCAGGCGGCCAGGATCGCGGGGGCCTCCGCCATCGTCGCCGTGGACGTCTCCCCGGAGAAGGAGGAACTGGCCCGGGCGGCCGGCGCGACCGCGTACGTGGTCGCCTCCGACACCACCGCCCGCGAGATACGGAAGCTCACCGGCGGCCACGGCGTCGACGTGGCCGTGGAGTGCGTCGGCCGCGCCACCACCATCCGTACCGCCTGGGACTCCACCCGGCGCGGCGGACGGACCACCGTCGTCGGCATCGGCGGCAAGGACCAGCAGGTCACCTTCAACGCCCTGGAAATCTTCCACTGGGGCCGCACCCTGAGCGGCTGCGTCTACGGCAACTCCGATCCGGCCCGGGACCTCCCGGTCCTCGCGAACCACATCCGGGCCGGCCGGCTCGACCTGAGCGCCCTGGTCACCGAACACATCCCCCTGGAGGGCATCCCCGGCGCCTTCACCAACATGCTCGCGGGCCGGGGCGGCCGGGCCCTCGTGGTCTTCCCCGACCAGTCGGCCTGACCGGTCCGACCGGCCACCGGCCGGGCGGTCAGCGGGTGCGCGACTCCCGTCGGCCGCCCGGGCCGGAGGACGCCCCGGGGGTACGGGACGGGGCCGCCGTCCCCGTCCCGCGAGGCCGCGACCGGGAGACCGCCACCCCCGCCAGGCACAGCGCGCCGCCCAGGAGCGTCAGCGGCCCGGGCAGCTCGCCCAGGAACGCCCAGGCCATCAGGACCACCAGGGCCGGCACCGCGTACGTCGTCGCCCCCATCCGGCCGGCGGTCGTACGGGCCAGGGCGTAGGCCCAGGTCGTGAACGCCAGAGCGGTCGGGAAGACGCCGAGGTAGAGCATGTTCAGGGTCGCCGGCAGCGGGGCGCGGCCCGCCTCCTCGACCAGCCGGCCCGCGAAGGGCAGGCAGGCCACGGCGCCCACGAGGCAGCCGAAGGTGGTCACCTGGAGCGCGCTGCCGTGGGCGAGCGCCGGCTTCTGCGCCACCACCCCGCCCGCGTACGCCACCGCCGCCAGCAGGCACAGCGCCACACCCAGGACCGAGGCACGGCCCTCGCCGGACATCGACAGGCCCACGGCCACCGCGCCCGCGAAGGAGACCGCCATGCCCGCGAGCAGCCGGGGCGGCAGCGACTCCCGCAGGAAGCGGGCCCCGAGGAGGGCGATGAGGAGCGGTCCGATGTTGACGACCATCGCCGCCGTGCCCGCGTCGACCTCCTGCTCGCCCCAGTTCAGGACCACCATGTAGACGCCGAACCAGAGCAGGCCGGAGACCAGGATCCCGGGCCAGGCGGCCCTCGGCGGCACACCTTCCCGCCGTATCAGGAGGACGGCTCCCAGCACGAGGGCGCCGGCGAGCAGCCGGCCGAGGGCGAGGGCGCCGGGGGAGTAGGCCGTCCCCGCGCTGCGGATGGAGACGAAGGCGGAGGCCCACAGGACGACGGTGACACCGGCGGCCGCGAGCGCGAGACGGGAGGTTCGCTTCTGCATGCCCCGACCGTAGGGCGCGGACGGTGCGGCGCTCACCGCAATATCGCCGGATCCACGCCCAGGGCCTCCTGGAGCGCGCGCTCGCCCACGGGTGTCACCTTCACGGCCCGCTCGGTCCCGATCCGTACGCACCAGCCGGCGTCCAGCGCGTGCGAGCACAGCGCCGCGCCCGCGAGACCGGCCAGATGCGGCCTGCGTTCGGTCCGGTCGAGACAGCCGCGCGCCACCGGGCGCCGCCCGGAGGGCCGGACGGTGACGCCCAGGCCGGCGAACCAGGCGAGGCCCCGGTCCGTGAGCGCGAAGCCGGTGTCCTGGCGCAGCAGCCCGCGCGCGGTCATCGCGTCCGTGACGACGATCCCGAGCCGTCCCGCGAGGTGGTCGTAACAGGTCCGTCCGCGCGCCATGGCCCGCCCCGCGGTCGCCGCCCGCAGCGACCGGGCCGGCCGGGGCGCGGCCGGCTCCGACCGGGCGGCCAGCTCCTCCACCAGGTGCGCGACACCGGGACCGGTGAGGCGGACGTACCGGTGGCGGCCCTGCCGCTCCTCGGCGAGGACCCCGCCCGCGACGAGCTTCCCCAGGTGCTCGCTGGCGGTGGACGGCGCCACGCGGGCGTGCCGGGCGAGCTCTCCGGCGGTCCACGCGCGCCCGTCGAGGAGGGCGAGCAGGAACGCGGCCCGGGTCTCGTCCGCGAAGAGCGCCGCGAAGGCGGCGAGGTCACTGGCTCCCATGGCCCCAGGGTCCCGCATCCACGCTTCGGCGCCGGCCGAAGAGTGGGGCGCCGCCCTCCGGCGGCGCGGGCCCCGGCCTCCCGTGGCCGCCCTCCGGCGGGCGCGGGCCTCAGTCCCCCGTGGCCGTCCTCGTCCGTGCCCGGTCCAGCGTCGCGTACTGCGCCGCGAGCCCGTCGAGCAGGGCCCGCAGGCCCGTCTGGAAGGCGCCCTCGTCCACCTTCTGCCGGTGCTCCGCGAGGAGGTGCGCCTGGCCCAGGTGCGGGTAGTCGGCCGGGTCGTAGGCGGTCTCGTCGTCGACGAAGCCGCGGGCGAAGGAGCCGAGCGCGGAGCCCGTGACGAAGTACCGCATGAGCGCGCCGATGTACGTGGCCTGGGCGGGCGGCCACCCGGCCCGGACCATCGCGCCGAAGACCGCGTCCGCGACCCGCAGGCCCGCCGGGCGGCGGCCCGGTCCCTGGGCGAGGACCGGCACGATGTGCGGGTGGTCGGCGAGGGCGGCCCGGTAGGAGACCGCCCAGTCGTGCAGGGCCGTCCGCCAGTCGCGGCCGTCCGCCTCCTCGAACATCGACAGGTCGATCTTGGCGCTCACCGCGTCCGCGACCGCGTCCAGGATCTCGTCCTTGGTGCGGAAGTGGTTGTAGAGGGAGGGGCCGCTGACGCCCAGCTCGGCCGCCAGGCGGCGGGTGGAGAGCGCGGCGAGCCCTTCCGCGTCCACGAGCGCTCCCGCCGTCTCGACGATGCGGTCGCGGCTGAGCAGGGGCTTGCGCGGTCGGGCCATGGCGCACATAGTAGGCCTGGCACCGAAAACTAGCAGTGGTAATTAAAGCCGGGCGGAGCCCGGGGAGGGGTGGTGCGGCGTGCATCTGGAGCTGAGCGAGGAGCAGGAGGCCGTACGGCGGCTCGCCGCGGACTTCGTCGCCCGCGAGGTCGCCCCGCACGTGGTCGCCTGGGACCGGGCGGAGGAGGTCGACCGGGGCATCGTGAAGAAGCTCGGCGACCTCGGCTTCCTCGGGCTCACGATCCCGGAGGAGTACGGCGGTTCGGGCGGCGACCACCTCGCGTACTGCCTCGTCACCGAGGAACTCGGCCGCGGCGACTCCTCCGTGCGCGGCATCGTCTCGGTCTCGCTCGGTCTGGTCACCAAGACCCTCGCCGCCTGGGGCACCGAGGAGCAGAAGCGCGCCTGGCTGCCCCGCCTCACCGCCGGCGAGGCCCTCGGCTGCTTCGGCCTCACCGAGCCCGGCACCGGCTCCGACGCCGGGAACCTCGCCACGCGCGCGGTCCGCGACGGCGACGGCTACCGCCTCACCGGCACCAAGACCTTCATCACCAACGGCACCTGGGCTGACCTCGCCCTGATCTTCGCCCGCACCGGCGACGCCCCCGGCCACCGGGGCGTCTCCGCCTTCCTCGTCCCCACCGACACCCCGGGCCTCACCCGCCGCCCCATCCACGGCAAGCTCGGCCTGCGCGGCCAGGCCACCGCCGAACTGGTCCTGGAGGACGTCCGCGTCCCGGCCTCGGCCCTCCTCGGCCCCGAGGGCAAGGGCTTCACCGTCGCCATGTCCGCCCTCGCCAAGGGCCGCATGTCGGTCGCCGCCGGCTGCGTGGGCATCGCGCAGGCCGCGCTCGACGCCGCCGTGCGCTACGCGGGCGAGCGGGAGCAGTTCGGCAAGCCCATCGCCTCGTACCAGCTCGTCCAGGAACTCCTCAGCGACATCGCCGTCGACGTGGAAGCCGCCCGGCTGCTCACCTGGCGGGTCGCCGACCTGATCGACCGGGGCCGGGACTTCGCCACCGCCGCCTCCCAGGCGAAGCTGTACGCCTCCGAGGCCGCCGTCCGCTGCGCCAACAACGCCCTGCAGGTCTTCGGCGGCTACGGCTACATCGACGAGTACCCGGTGGGGAAGCTGCTCAGGGACGCCCGGGTGATGACCCTCTACGAGGGCACCAGCCAGATCCAGAAGCTGATCATCGGCCGCGCCCTCACCGGAATCTCCGCCTTCTGAGCGGGGGGAAGGGGTCCCCGGGCGCGGCGGGGACCCCGGCTCCCTTGAGTACCGGACTGAGTAGCCGCGCGGATGCCGCCCGGACCCCCTCCGGCCGATGCTGTGCGACATGAGCGACACACCGGTCAAGCAGCAGAACACCGCCGCCTACTACGCCCAGGCCGTCATCTCCTTCGGGATCGCCCTCGCGGCCGTGACCGTCGGGGTCTACCAGCTGGAGGCCAGCGCCTGGGTGCGGGCGTTCCTCGCCGTCTCCGTCCTCTACCTCACCACCTCCGCCTTCACGCTCGCCAAGGTCGTGCGCGACCGCCAGGAGGCGGGCCAGATCGTCAGCCGGGTCGACCAGGCCCGCCTGGAGAAGCTCCTCGCCGAGCACGACCCCTTCCAGAAGCTCTGACGCCCGGCGCCGGGGCGTCCGGCGGCAGGTCGGCACCCGAAGGTCTAAGCGCTTGCTCACCTTCGTTGTATGGTGTTCGTCCTGACGGGACCGAGGAGGAGTGTGCGATGAGCGCGGCGGAGGAGACGCCCGGCGGCGAGGACGTCCCGTGGGGCGAGGTCACGCCCGAGGCCGCCCGGCGGCTGCTGGTCGCGGCCGTCGAGGCGTTCGCCGAACGCGGCTACCACGCCACCACCACCCGCGACATCGCCGGCCGCGCGGGGATGAGCCCCGCCGCCCTCTACATCCACTACAAGACCAAGGAGGAGCTCCTCCACCGGATCAGCCGGATCGGCCACGACAAGGCCCTGGAGATCCTCCGGGCCGCGGCCGGCGGCCCCGGCACGGCCGCCGACCGGCTCGCCGACGCCGTCCGCTCCTTCGTCCGCTGGCACGCCGAGCGGCACACCACCGCCCGGGTCGTCCAGTACGAGCTCGACGCGCTCGGCCCCGAGCACCGCGCCGAGATCGTGGAGCTGCGCCGGGAGTCCGACGCGACCGTGCGCCGGATCATCGAGGAGGGCGTGAGGGCGGGGGAGTTCGACGTGCCGGACGTCTCCGGTACGGCCGTCGCGGTGCTCTCGCTCTGCATCGACGTCTCGCGCTGGTTCAACGTCCGGGGGCGCCGGACGCCCGACGAGGTCGGCGCGCTCTACGCCGGCCTCGTCCTGCGCATGGTCGGTGCCCGCGAGCACTCCGCGGGCGGGTCCGCGACGGAAGCGGGTCAGAAGTAGTAGCGGGAGACCGACTCGGCCACGCAGACCGGCTTCTCGGAGCCCTCGCGCTCCACGGTCACCGCCGCCGTCACCTGCACACCGCCGCCCGCCTCCTCGACCTTCGTCAGGACGGCGGTCGCGCGCAGCCGCGAGCCGACCGGCACGGGGGCGGGGAAACGGACCTTCTCCGTCCCGTAGTTGAGCCCCATCCTGACGCCCTCCACCCGCAGCACCTGGGGGACGAACAGCGGCAGCAGCGACAGGGTCAGATAGCCGTGCGCGATGGTCGTGCCGAAGGGGCCGGAGGCGGCGCGCTCGGGGTCCACGTGGATCCACTGGTGGTCCCCGGTGGCCTCGGCGAAGAGGTCGATCCGCTTCTGGTCGATCTCCAGCCAGTCGCTGTGGCCCAACGGCTCGCCGACCCCCGCGCGCAGTTCCTCGGCGGAGGTGAAGATCCTCGGCTCGGCCATGTTTCCCGTCCCTTCTGACACGTCCGACTCGCCCGACGCGGCATACCTGCCAGTCGGTATCTAAGCGCTTGCTCAGCATGTGGGGGTGAGGGGGTCGCTGTCAACGGACGGACCAGTAGGGTTCGGGGAGTGCCGCAGATTCCAGAGAAGATCCACGAGCTCACCGTCGGCCAGCTCTCCGCCCGCAGCGGGGCCGCCGTCTCCGCCCTCCATTTCTACGAGGGCAAGGGACTCATCACCAGCCGCCGCACCGCGGGCAACCAGCGCCGCTACAGCCGGGACACCCTCCGCCGGGTCGCCTTCATCCGGGCCGCGCAGCGCGTCGGCATCCCCCTCGCCACCATCCGCGAGGCCCTCGCCCAGCTCCCCGAGGAGCGCACCCCGACCAACGAGGACTGGGCCCGCCTCTCCGCCGCCTGGCGCACCGAACTCGACGAGCGCATCCGCCAACTCGGCCGGCTGCGCGACCACTTGACGGACTGCATCGGCTGCGGCTGCCTCTCCCTGGAGACCTGCGTCCTGTCCAACCCCGACGACGCCTTCGGCGAGCGCATGGCGGGCTCCCGCCTGCTGCCACTGCGCCGCCCGGCCTCCGAGAGCGACGGCCAGGACGGCTGAGGCCCGGGACGGTCCGCCCGTCCCGGCGCGCCCGCACGGTCCGGGTCCTCCCCGGGCCCCGGCGCGCCCCGCCCACGCGCTCCCCGGCGCCCGGCCTCCGACCCGTGTCAGGCAGCCGGGGCCAGGGGCCGGCTCCGCTCGCCGCCCGCCCGCGCCAGCGCCCGGGGCGTGAGGACCGCGCGGGGCACGGCCACCCCGCACTCCCCGCACACCGGGCCGGGCCAGGCATCGTCCCGCGGACCGCCGTGCCGCCACGCCAGCCGCGCGCCCGAGCAGACCGGGCACCGCTCGCCCGGCCCGTCCTCCAGGGCCGCGATCAGCCGCCGCAGCACCTCGGGCAGCGGATCCGCCGGGTGCACCCCGGGGTCGGCGCACCGCACCACGCCGTTCCCGCCCCACACCCGCCGGTGCCAGTCGTCGAACGCGCCGAGCCGCCGCAGCCCCTCGTGCTTCTCGCGCCGCCGCCGCGCCGCGAACCGTTCCTCGTACGCGAGCCACACCGCCCGCGCCTCCTCCAGCTCGTCCAGCGCGGCCACCAGGCGCTCCGGGTCGAGCTCGCGGTCCTCCGGGCCGAACCTGTGCCGGCGGCACAAGTGGTCCCAGGTCGCGCGGTGTCCGTACGGCGCGAACCGCTCCAGACACTTCCGCAGCGAATACCTGCGCAGCGCCGTGTCGAACCCCGGCTCGCGCACCTGTCTCGCGAGACTCCGGAAACCGGCCATCCCTCGACACCTCCGTCGATGGTCCTTCCGCGACATCAGAGGGACGAACGGGAGCGCCGCCGTGTTCCACCGGAAACCGGAGGGGAGCCCTCACCGGTACGGAAGGGAGCCGTACGACCGGCCGGAACCGACGCCTCCGTACGGCCGCGGGCGGCTCCCCGTCACCGTCCCGCCGCGGCCGCCGACACCACCACCCGGGCCAGCTCCGCGTGGACCACGTCACTGTGCGCCCGGACCACCCCGGCCGCGTCCACGCTCACGCACCCCGACCCCGGCAGGCCCTCGCGCAGCACCTCCGCGAGGGTCCGCGCCGGTGTCCCCGGCACCGCCTGCACCCCGTCGTACCCGATCGCGCCCCACCGCGGATCACGCGCCGCGAGCCGCCCCAGCGCGTCCACCGCCGCCGACTCGGAGTCGTTCGCGAGCCGGGACGCCAGCGGGTACATCACGCCCAGCGCCGCGTCGTGCCGCGAATGGCAGGCCACCACGGGCCCGCGGACCCGCAGCTGCATGTCCCGCAGGGACCCCGAGCGCCCCGGGTCGTGCGGCAGCCGCGCCGCGAACGCGTAGTGGGAGAAGGCTCCCTGAAGAAGCGTCACCGAGGAGACCGGCCGCACCCCGGGCGGGAGGCCGCGCAGCGCGTACGCGACGAGCCGGGCGCCCATGCTGTGGCCCGCCAGATGCACCCGCAGCCGGGGAGCGGCGCGCGCCACCTCCACGAGCAGCGGCCCGAGCCCGTGCTCGCCGACCCGTCCCGCCCGCGCCTTCATCACGTAGTACGTCGCCTGGCGCAGCGCCTCCCGCGCTCCCTTCCAGTACCGCCGCAGCCCGCCCCCGAGGGCCTCCTCGCCGGTCTCCGGCTCCCCGAGCGCCTCCGTGAACAGCGCGCAGACCCCGACCGGGTCGGCGAGGAGGAACGCGGGAACCGGCTCCCCGGGCCCGCCGGCCGCGACGCCCTCGCGGTCCACGTCCGCCAGCTCCCGCAGCAGCGCGCCGAACTCCGCGAAGGCCTCCTCCCACGCCGGGGCGAGGCCGAGGAGTTCGGTGAGCCGCGCGACCACCCGCTCCTTCTCCGGGAGGACCGTCACGAGCGCCCGGTAGTCGGGCACGGGTTCGTCCGTGAACATCATCGAGGGCCAGACGACCCCCGCGTACCCGGCCTCCACCCCCGCCGGGAACAGGCCGGGGAACGGGGCGAAGAACTCCGAGTAGAGCCGGGTGGCGCCGGACGGGGTGTTGTTCCATCCGTGGGCGAAGACCACCAGGTCCGTGACGCCCCGGCGGGCCAGGGCGACCAGCTCCGCCGCCTGGCCGGGCGGTCCGTCGCCGTCCTGGTCGAAGGTGAGCTCCCGGTACGGCTCCACACTCATCCCGGTCACGGCCCGACCGTCCCTCCGCGTCGAGGCGGCCGCGCGCCCGTCGGCGCACGTCCTGCGGTGCGCGGGCGGCGGCTCCACGCCCAGCATGCCCGCCCGCCGCCCCCGCCAGACCTGGACGGGGCCCTTCCGGGGCCGGGGGAGTGCCCCGGCCCCGGAAGGCGGCAGGCCGGTCTCAGCGCAGCCGGGCCGCCGAGACGGCCGGGAAGTGGACGATCGCGTCGTACGAGGCGGGCAGCCGCACCGCCGGCGTGGCCCCCGGCCACGGGTAGGCCGTGCCGATGTGGTGGGCGGGACGGGCCCCGGCGAGCCAGGACCGCGCCGCCGGAGCCGTACGCCGCAGATCGAGCAGGAACGGGCCGGGAGAGACCCGGTCCAGGGTCTCGGCGTGACTGTCCGGACCGGGGAGGCCGACGTGGAAGACCCGCAGCGGCTCCCCGGGCGCCCCGGTGTCGTGCGCGTGGAACGAACCCCGCCCGAACGAGGCGCCCACCGCCACGTACCGGGAGCCGAGGAGGTCCCGCAGGAACGCCCCCTGGGTGCGCGGGTAATGGTCGGGATTGAGCGTCTCGTAGCCGATGTGGCCGTTGTGCGCGGACAGCAGGACCCGGCCGCCGGTCCGCCGCTGCCACCACACGGTGTTCTCCGCCATCACCCGGTCCCGGTAGAGCATGGCCCGCCTGACGCCGGCCGGGTCGGCGAAGTCGTGCGCGTACTCCGTGCCGACCTGGGCGATCGCCCGCGCGTGCTGCACCGCCCAGGCGTGCGCCTCCCGCGCCGCCCGGCCGGGCGCGGGGCGCTGGGCGGACAGCAGGGCGAGGGCCTCGTCGGCCTCCTTGGCCATCCGCCGCCGTTCGGCGAGCGGCCGGTCCAGGTAGCCCTTGACCCAGGCCTCCATCGGACCCGAGGGCCGGGAGGCGCGGTACAGCTCCTGGAAGCGGGGGAGCAGCGCCGGATGCGCACGCCGGACGTGCCCGGTGACGGCGTCGAAGAGGTTCGGGCCGGCGTAGCCGAGGTCGTTGCCCATGAACCGGACCTGGCGGTCGGGGTGTGCCTGGTTGTACCGGCGCATCCAGCGGAACAGGTCGAGGTACTCCTCGGTGTTCCACAGCCGGTACGACTCCTGGAACTCGTCGCGCATGATCGCCTCGATGTCGCCCCGGCCGGTGCGCACCCAGGTGTCGACGAGCAGCCCGGTGGACCAGGCGGCCTCCAGGGCGAAGGTGGTGAACCCCTCGTGCTCCACGAGCTGTTCGAAGACGCGGTGCTTGGCGGTGAAGAACTCCGCGGAGCTGTGGGTGGCCTCGCCGATCGCCACCACCGTCGCCGGGCCGACCAGCCGGTCGAGCGCGACCGGATCGGTCGGCGCAGTGGCGGTCCGGGCGAGTTCCCGGGCCGGGTCGGCGGTCGCGGCGGGGGGCGGCCCTGCGGCGGCGGGAGTGCCGAGGGCGGCGAGACAGGCGGCGGCCAGCAGAGCGGTCAGGGGCAGGCGGCGACGGCGTGAGGAGGACGAAGTGCTGGATGTCATGGGGCAAGCCTGTGCGACGGGGACGGCGCCGGGACATCCTGCACGCACCCGCTCCGGTGGTGGAGCGTGCCCCACCACCGGAGCGGCGCCGGCCCGCTCAGCGGTAGAGGAGGTACTCCCGCCGCACCGCGCGGAACGCGGCCAGATCCGCCTCCCACGCCCCGGCGACCTCGTCCACCCCGGCTCCCGCGTCGATCAGGGTCCGCACCCGCGTCGAGCCGGTCAGCTTGTCGATCCAGCGGTCCGCCCGCCAGGTGAACCCCGGCCAGGAGCGGCGGGCGGTGACGAGGAGCCCGACCCCGGTCCGTACCGGGTCGAAGGCCTCCCGGTCGTGGACGTGGAGCTGCACCCCGCCCACCGTCCTGCCCTGGAACTTGGAGAAGGTCGGCGCGAAGTACGCCTCCCGGAACCGGACGCCGGGCAGGCCGAGGGCGTTCGCCGCCTCCGCCCACCGCCGGTCGACCCCCTCGGCGCCGAGGAGTTCGAAGGGGCGGGTGGTGCCCCGCCCCTCGGAGAGGTTGGTGCCCTCGAAGAGGCAGGTGCCCGCGTAGACGAGGGCGGTCTCGGGGGTCGGCATGTTGGGGCTCGGCGGCACCCAGGGCAGGCCGGTCGCGTCGAAGAACTCCGCGCGCCGCCACCCCGTCATCCGTACCGTCTCCAGCTGCACCGGACGGGCCAGGAACTCGCCGTTGAACAGCAGCGCCAGCTCCGCCACGGTCATGCCGTGCGCCTGCGCGATCGGCTCCCGGCCCACGAAGGTCGCGAACGCCCGGTCCAGGACCGGGCCGAGGGCCGCCCGCCCGGTGACCGGGTTCGGCCGGTCCAGGACGACGAACCGCTTCCCGGCCAGCGCGGCGGCGGCCATGCAGTCGTACAGCGTCCAGATGTAGGTGTAGAACCGCGCGCCCACGTCCTGGATGTCGAAGACGACCGTGTCGACGCCGGAGGCGGTGAAGACGTCCGCGAGCGGCTGCCCGCTCTTCAGGTACGTGTCGTACACGGGCAGACCGGTCGCCGGGTCGTCGTACCGGCCCTCGGAGCCACCGGCCTGCGCGGTGCCCCGGAAACCGTGCTCGGGGCCGAAGACGGCGGCGAGGTCCACCCGTTCGTCCGCGTGCATGACGTCCACCACGTGCCGGGCGTCCCGCGTCACCCCGGTCGGGTTGGTGACGACGCCGACCCGCTCACCGGCCAGCAGGGCGTACCCGTCCGCGGCGAGCCGCTCGAAGCCGGTCCGCACCCTCCCGGGCCCGCCGGGCCCGGCGGCGGACTCCGCGGCGGCGGGCGGGGCGGACACGGCCGCGGCGCCGAGGGCGCCCCCGGCGGCCAGCAGACTCCGACGCGACAGGCTCATGCGGAAACCTCCCTGATGACCGTCCCCGGCCGGGGCGCGTGACATGGGCACGCACGCTAGCGCCCCTGACGGCTCCGGGGAACGAGGCGTGCGGTCCGGTCTTCCGCGAGTCCATACCGACCGGTTAGTCTGCCCGGGTCGTCACAGCGGAGAGGTGGGGTCTGCCATGAGCGGGAACACGGGAAGCGGCAGGGGTACGGAGCCGGGCACCGGCCCGGCGGGGGACGCGGTACGCGGCGCCGGGGTCGTCGTCACCGGCGCGGGCGGCGGCATCGGTGCCGCGCTCGCCCGCCGTTTCGCCGCCGAGGGCGCCCGCGTCGTCGTCAACGACATCGACGCCGGTCGGGCCAAGGCCGTGGCCGAGGAGATCGGCGCCACCGCCGTCCCCGGCGATGCCTCCGCCGTCGTCGGCGACGCCCGCGAGGCCCTCGGCGGCACCGTCGACATCTGGTGCGCCAACGCCGGACTCTCCTCGCCCGGCGACGCCTTCGCCGGGGAGGACGTCTGGGCCGCCGCCTGGGACGTCAACGTCATGGCCCACGTCCGCGCGGCCCGCGCCCTGCTCCCCGACTGGCTGGAGCGCGGCGGCGGCCGGTTCGTCTCCACCGTCTCCGCCGCCGGGCTGCTCACGATGATCGGCGCCGCCCCGTACAGCGTCTCCAAGCACGCCGCCCACGCCTTCGCCGAATGGCTCTCGCTCACCTACCGGCACCGAGGCCTCAAGGTCCACGCCATCTGCCCCCAGGGCGTCCGCACCGACATGCTCACCGCCGCCGGATCGGCCGGCGAGCTGGTCCTCGCCCCCACCGCCATCGACCCCGAGGACGTCGCCGACGCCCTCCTCGACGCCATCGCCACCGACCGCTTCCTCGTCCTGCCCCACCCCGAGGTCGCCGGCTACTACCGCAACCGGGCCACCGACCCCGAGCGCTGGCTCGGCACCATGAACCACCTCCAGCGCGCCTGGGAGACGGGCACGCGGTAGCGTCCGGCGCGGCGGATGGGAAGATCTACGGACAAGAACCCCGTCGTCCAGGACGGGGCGGACTCGAAGGAAGGCGGCGGAACATCATGGCCAGGACGACGGACGGGAGCGGTACCCCCGTCCCCCAGAGGCTGCTGGCCGCCGCCACCCGGCTCTTCGCGGAGCGGGGCTACGACCGGACCTCCGTCCAGGAGATCGTGGAGGCCGCGGGGGTCACCAAGGGCGCCCTGTACCACTACTTCGGCTCCAAGGAGGACCTCCTCCAGGAGGTCTACGCCCGGGTCCTGCGCCTCCAGCAGGAGCGGCTCGACGCCTTCGCGGGCGCCGACGCGCCGGTCGAGGAGCGCCTGCGCGGCGCCGCCGCCGACGTGGTCGTCACGACCATCGAGAACCTGGACGACGCCGCCATCTTCTTCCGCTCGATGCACCACCTGAGCCCGGAGAAGAACAAGCAGGTGCGGGCCGAGCGCCGCCGCTACCACGAGCGGTTCCGCGCCCTGATCGAGGAGGGCCAGCGCTCCGGCGTGTTCTCCGCCGCGACCCCGGCCGACCTGGTCGTGGACTACCACTTCGGCTCCGTCCACCACCTTTCCACCTGGTACCGCCCCGACGGCCCCCTCACCCCCGAGCAGGTCGCCGGCCACCTCGCCGACCTGCTCCTGCGGGCGCTCCGCCCCTGACCGGGCCGCCGGGCCCGGCCCAGGGGCGGCCGGTCACAGGTACCGCTTCAGCTCGCGCCGCGCCAGCGACCGCTGGTGCACCTCGTCGGGGCCGTCCGCGAGCCGCAGGGTCCGGGCGGCCGCCCACAGTTCGGCGAGCGGGAAGTCCTGCGAGACACCGCCCGCCCCGTGGCTCTGCACGGCCTTGTCGATGATGTCGACCACCGCCCGGGGGGTGGCGATCTTGATCGCCTGGATCTCGGTGTGGGCGCCCCGGTTGCCGACCGTGTCCATCAGCCAGGCCGTCTTCAGGACCAGCAGCCGCAGCTGCTCGATCGTCACCCGGGCGTCCGCGATCCAGTTCTGCACGACGCCCTGCTGGGCGAGCGCCTTGCCGAAGGCCGTACGGGAGACCGCGCGCCGGCACATCAGCTCCACCGCCCGTTCGGCCATGCCGATCAGCCGCATGCAGTGGTGGATGCGTCCCGGGCCGAGCCGGGCCTGGGCGATGGCGAAGCCGCCGCCCTCCTCGCCGATCAGGTTCGCGGCCGGGACCCGCACCCCGTCGAACACCACCTCGGCGTGGCCGCCGTGGGAGTGGTCCTCGTAGCCGTACACCCGCATCGCGCGCCGGACCTCGACGCCGGGGGTGTCGCGGGGGACCAGGATCATCGACTGCTGGCGGCGCGGGTCGGCGCCGTCGGGGTCGGTCTTGCCCATGACGATGAAGACGCGGCAGTCGGGGTTCATCGCCCCGGAGATGTACCACTTGCGGCCGTCGACGACGTACGTGTCGGTGCCGTCGGAGGCGCGCCGGATCCGGG
The DNA here is from genome assembly GCF_040302405.1 of Streptomyces sp. NPDC126503. Classification (NCBI taxonomy): domain Bacteria; kingdom Bacillati; phylum Actinomycetota; class Actinomycetes; order Kitasatosporales; family Streptomycetaceae; genus Streptomyces; species Streptomyces sp. NPDC126503. The sequence goes on along the minus strand of NZ_JBEORS010000020.1, from coordinate 106,204 downwards.
TCTCGATGTTGGTCGCGTCGGACGAGGCCACCTCGGGCTCGGTCATCGCGAAGGCCGAGCGGATCTCGCCCGCGAGCAGCGGCTCCAGCCACTGCTTGCGCTGCGCCTCGTCGCCGAACTGGGCGAGCAGCTCCATGTTCCCGGTGTCGGGCGCGGCGCAGTTGAGGGCGGTGGGCGCCAGGTGCGGGCTGCGGCCGGTGATCTCGGCGAGCGGGGCGTACTGGAGGTTGGTGAGCCCGGCTCCGTACTCCGGGTCCGGCAGGAAGAGGTTCCACAGGCCCCGCCGCTTGGCCTCGGCCTTGAGCTCCTCCACCACGGGCGGGGTGTCCCACGGGGAGGCGAGGCGGGCGTGCTGCTCGTGCGCGACGGCCTCGGCCGGGTACACGTGCTCGTCCATGAAGGCGAGGAGCCTGCCGCGCAGGTCCTCGGTGCGGGCGTCGTAGGCGAAGTCCATGGCGGATCAGCCCTCCTGAAGGGTGGTCAGGCCGTGCTCGATGAAGACGGGGACGAGGTCGCCGATGCGGTCGAAGCCGGCGCCGACCGTCTGCCCGAGGGTGTACCGGTAGTGGATGCCCTCCAGGATCACGGCGAGCTTGAACCAGGCGAAGGCGGTGTACCAGGCGAGGGCGGAGGTGTCGCGGCCCGAGCCGGACGCGTACCGCTCGACCAGTTCGGCGGCGCTCGGGTGCCCGGCGGCGGTGGCGGTCGTGGAGACGGGGGAGTCCGGCAGGTCCAGCGGGGTGCTGTACATGACCAGCAGGCCGAGGTCGGTGAGCGGGTCGCCGAGCGTGGACATCTCCCAGTCGAGGACGGCCCGGACGCGGTCGTCGGCGCCGATGAGGACGTTGTCGAGCCGGAAGTCGCCGTGGATCACGGTGGGGGCGGGCGAGGCGGGCAGGGCGCGGCCGAGCGCCGCGTGCAGCTCCTCGACGCCGGGCAGCTCGCGTCCGCGCGAGGCGGCCAGCTGCTTGCCCCAGCGGCGCAGCTGCCGGTCGAGGAAGCCCTCGGGGCGGCCGAAGTCGTCGAGCCCGACCGCCGCCGGGTCGACGGCGTGCAGGGCGACGAGCGTGTCGACCAGGCCGAGGACGGCGGCCCGGGTGCGCTCGGGCCCGAGCGGGGCGAGCTGGCGGGCCGAGCGGAAGGGGGTCCCCTCGACGAACTCCATGACGTAGAAGGGCGCTCCGAGGACCGACTCGTCCTCGCACAGGACGATCGTCCCGGGGACCGGCACGTCGGTGCCGCTCAGGGCGCTGATGACGCGGTGCTCGCGCCGCATGTCGTGGGCGGTGGCGAGCACGTGGCCGAGCGGGGGCCTGCGGACGACCCACCGGCCGCCGTCGGTGCCGTCGGTCACGGTGTACGTGAGGTTGGAGCGGCCGCCCTCGATCAGCCGGGCTTCGAGGGGGCCGGCCACCAGGCCCGGGCGCTCGCGGTCGAGGAAGCGGCGCAGCCGGTCCGGGTCGAGGCCTGGCGGCGGGGCGGAACTCATGGGGCGTACCTCCGGGTCGGCTTCGGTCGGCGTTCATGATGACCGACCAGTCGGTATGTCGTCCAGGGGTGGCCCGTGGAAAGCTCCGCCCGCCCTCTGGCCAGCGGGTCGTGTACGTGAATATCGTTCACGGATGGATGCGAAGCTGCTGCTCGTCGACGAAGTCCGGCTCACCCCGATCCTCATCTCCGACCCGCCCCTGCTCAACGTCCAGGGCGTTCACCAGCCCTACACCCCCCGGCTCGTGGTGGAGGTCGTCACCCGGGGAGGCGTGGTCGGCCTCGGGGAGACCTACGGCGACGGCGTCTACCTGGAGATCGCCCGTTCCCTGGCCGAGACCCTCCCCGGCCGCTCGGTCACCCATGTGAACAGCCTCTTCGAGCCGGTGGCCAAGACCGCGACCGGTGTCGTCTCCGGTGCCGGGGCGGCCCGGCCCGAGGCCGCGGCCGGGGTCGACGCGAGCGGGCTGCGCGGGGTCAGGACCGCCGCCAAGCTCCGCCTCTCCGTCGTGTCCGCCTTCGAGACCGCCTGCCTCGACGCCCTCGGCAAGACCCTCGGCCTGCCGGTGCACGCCCTTCTCGGCGGCAAGGTCCGCGACGAGGTGGAGTACAGCGCCTACCTCTTCCACCGCTGGGCCGCCCACCCGGGCGCCGGAGGGCCGGCGGACGACTGGGGCGCCGCCCTCGATCCGGCCGGTGTCGTCGCGCAGGCCCGCCGCTTCGCGCGGACCTACGGCTTCCGCTCCTTCAAGCTCAAGGGCGGGGTCTTCGACCCCGAGCGGGAGGTCGCCGCGATCCGTGCCCTCGCCGAGGCCTTTCCCGGCCATCCGCTCCGCCTCGACCCCAACGGCGCCTGGTCCGTGCCGACCTCGCTCGCCGTCGCCCGCGCGCTCGAGGACGTCCTGGAGTACCTGGAGGACCCGGCGAGCGGCACCGCCGCCATGGCCGAGGTCGCCGCCGGCACCGGCGTGCCACTCGCCACCAACATGTGCGTGACCACCTTCGAGGAGATCCCCGAGGCCTTCGCCCGGGGAGCGGTACGGATCGTCCTCTGCGACCACCACTACTGGGGCGGCCTGCACCGCACCCGCGAACTCGCCGCGCTCTGCCGCACCTACGGCGTCGGGCTCTCCATGCACTCCAACACCCACCTGGGCATCAGCCTCGCCGCCATGACCCAGGTCGCCGCCACCCTGCCCGGCCTCACCCACGCCTCGGACACCCACTACCCGTGGCAGACCGAGGACGTCGTCACCCCCCGCCCCGTCTTCCGCGACGGCCGGCTCCCCGTCTCCGACGCCCCCGGCCTGGGCGTCGAACTCGACCGTCCGGCCCTGGAGGCGCTGCACCGCCGCTGGCTCGACGACGACGGCCGCATGCGCGACCGCGACGACACGGCGGCGATGCGGGCCGCGGACCCCGCGTGGCGACCCCGCCGGTGGTAGCCCGCAGCCGCGCACTCGGCGGAGCCACTCCGCGCGCGGCCCGCCGGACGAGCCCCGGCGCTCCTTCGCGACCCTGGCCGTACGGGCGCCCGGGCCGCGCGCGGAACCCTCCGCGCCCGCCCCCGACCCGTACCTCCCCGCGCTCGCAGGCCTGCGCCCCCACGCACCGGCCGCACGGCCTGAGGGCCGCCGCCCGCAGCGCTTCGCCTGACGCGCGCCCCGCGTCGCCCACGGCCCCGCATGAACCGGCGGAGCAGGGGCAGATGTCACGGCGCCGGGGCCGCCCCCGGCACCCCGTAGCGCTACGTGCCCCAGGAGTGTCCCGTGATGACCAGCCCCACCCTGCTCGGCTCACCCATATACGACCAGCTCGTCGACGAGCACGGAGACGTCCCCGGTGAGGTGAGAACGCTCGCCGAGGTCACCCGCCGGGAGGCCGAGCGGCTCCTCACCTGGGACCTGTCCGCCTCCGGGGCCGATCACCGGGAGTGACCCGGGGGACGGCCGCCCACGGGCGGGGTTCCTGTTCCGCGCCGCCCGGAATGCCGGAATGTGTGACGTGATCCAGGCTGGATACGCGATCAGCGGACGTGATCAGCAGCACACGGGAGCGACGCCATGGACATCGGGAGCACGACGGGCGACAACGTCCACCAGCCGGACGGCGCCGAGGGCTGGGAGGACGACGGCATCCTCGACCCCGAGGACACGCTGTCGGGCCGGGAGGCCGACCCGTACGACGAGGGCTGGTCCCCGCCCGAGCGGCCCCTCGCCGTCGACCACGTCGGCACGACCGCCCGTGAGCAGCGCGAGGGCGAGAGCCTCGACCAGCGGCTCGCGGAGGAGCCCGACGACTCCCACGGCATCGGTGACCTCCCCGGCGGCGACGGCGAACTCGTCCCCGACAAGACCGACGGGACCCGTCGATGAGCGCCCCACACCCGCCCCACGACCCCGCGGCCACGGACGGGGCCGCCGCCCGGTCCCACGGCCCCGCCGCCACGGACCGCGACGACACCCGGTCCCGCGTCACCCTCCGGGTCAACGGCGCTCCGACAGACCTCACCGTCGACCACCGGGCCACCCTGCTCGACGTCCTGCGCGAAGACCTCGGGCTGACCGGGGCGAAGAAGGGCTGCGACCACGGGCAGTGCGGGGCGTGCACCGTCCTCGTCGACGGGCGGCGCGCCAACAGCTGCCTGCTCCTCGCCGTCGCCCAGGACAGCGCCGAGATCACCACCGTCGAGGGGCTGGCCGCGGGCGGCGAGCTGCACCCCGTCCAGCAGGCGTTCCTCGACCGCGACGCCTTCCAGTGCGGGTACTGCACCCCCGGACAGCTCTGCTCCGCCGTCGGCGTGCTCGCCGAGGCCGCGGCGGACCACCCCTCCCACGTCACCGACCCGGCCCGGCCGGCCGGGCGGGGTCCGGTGGAGCTGACCCGGGAGGAGATCCGCGAGCGGCTGAGCGGCAACCTCTGCCGCTGCGGCGCCTACCCCAACATCGTCGCCGCCGTCGAGGACGTGACCCGGTGAAGCCCTTCGGATACGTACGCGCCACCAGCGTCGAGGAGGCCACCGCCGCGCACGCGGGACGCCCGGGCGCCCGCTACCTCGCCGGCGGAACCAACCTCGTCGACCTGATGAAGCACGGCGTGGAGGAGCCCGGGACCCTCGTCGACGTCAGCAGGCTGCCGCTCGACACCGTCGAGGAACTGCCCGACGGGGGCGTGCGCGTCGGCGCGACGGTGCGCAACAGCGACCTCGCCGCCCACCCCCTCGTCCGCGGGCGGTACCCCGTCCTGTCGCAGGCGCTGCTCGCCGGGGCGTCGGGGCAGCTGCGGAACATCGCCACCACCGGCGGGAACCTCCTCCAGCGCACCCGGTGCCCCTACTTCCAGGACACCGCCATGCCCTGCAACAAGCGAGAGCCCGGCACCGGCTGCGGCGCCCGCGAGGGAGTCCACCGCGACCACGCCGTCCTCGGCCACTCGCCCCACTGCGTCGCCACGCACCCCTCCGACATGGCCGTCGCCCTCGCCGCCCTGGACGCCACCGTCCACCTGCACGGTCCCGGCGGCGAACGGACCGTGCCGGTGACCGACTTCCACCGGTCGCCCGGCGACCACCCCGAACGGGACACCGTCATCCGGCCCGGCGAGCTGATCACGGCGGTGGCCCTGCCGGCCGCCACGGCCGGCCTGCCGTCCGCGTACCGCAAGGCCCGCGACCGCGCCTCGTACGCCTTCGCGCTCGCCTCCGTCGCCGCCGTCCTCGACCTGGCCGACGACGGCACCGTGCGCGGGGTCGGCCTCGCCTTCGGCGGCCTCGCGCACCGGCCGTGGCGGGCCCGGCTCGCCGAGACCGCGCTCCTGGGCACCACGCCCACCGACCGGAACATCGCCCACGCCGTGGAGACCGAACTCGCCCTGGCCCAGCCGCTGCGGGACAACGCCTTCAAGGTGCCGCTCGCCCACAACCTCGCCTGCCGGGTCCTGTCCGAACTGGCCGCCGACCGCCCCTGAACGGGAGACCAGCGATGCACTCCACCCCCGCCCGGGTGCCCGCCGCGCCCGCCCCCGCCCTCGGCGCCGCCACCGAGCGGGTCGAGGGCCGCGACAAGGTCACCGGCACCGCCCGCTACGCCGGCGAACACGCCCACACGCCGCCCGACTGCGCCTACGCCTGGCCCGTGCCCGCCACCGTGGCCCGCGGCCGGGTGACGGACGTCGACACCTCCGCCGCCCTCGCCCTGCCCGGCACCCTCGCCGTCCTCACCCCCGGCACCGCCCCGCGTCTCGGCGAGGCCGGCGATCCGACCCTCGCCGTCCTCCAGGACGACGCCGTGCCGCACCGCGGCTGGTACGTAGCCCTGGCCGTGGCCGAGACCCTTCCGGACGCCCGCGCCGCCGCCCGGGCCGTCCGCGTCACGTACGCCACGGAACCGCACGACGTCACCCTCACCGAGCACCATCCGGACGCCTACCGGCCCGACCTGGCCAACGGGGGCCAGCCCGCCCTGCGCGAGCGCGGCGACCTCGACGCCGCCTTCGCGGCCGCGCCCGTCCGCGTGGACGTCACCTACCGGATCCCGCCGCTGCACAACCACCCGATGGAGCCGCACGCGGCGTTCGCCCGCTGGGACGGCGAGGGCGACGGGACCCACCTGACGGTGTACGACTCCAGTCAGGGTGCCGGCCCGGTCCGCAAGACCCTCGCCGCCCTCTTCCGCCTGCCCGAGGACCGGATCACGGTGGTCTCCGAGCACGTCGGCGGCGGATTCGGCTCCAAGGGCACCCCCCGCCCGCACGTCGTGCTCGCCGCGATGGCCGCCCGCCGCACCGGCCGGCCCGTGAAGCTCGCCCTGCCCCGGGGCCACCTGGCGGCCGTCGTCGGCCACCGCGCGCCGACGATCCAGCGGGTCCGGCTCGCCGCCGGACACGACGGCACCCTCCTCGGCGTCGGCCACGAGGTCACCACCCACACCTCCCGCGTCAAGGAGTTCGTCGAGCAGGCCGGCGTGCCCGCCCGGGTGATGTACGCGTCGCCGCACGGCCTCACCGACCACCACGTCGTACCCCTCGACGTCCCCACCCCCTCCTGGATGCGCGCCCCGGGCGAGGCGCCCGGCATGTACGCGCTGGAGTCGGCCATGGACGAGCTGGCCGAGGCCCTGGGCATCGACCCCGTCGAGCTGCGGGTGCGCAACGAGCCCGTCACCGAACCCGACAGCGGCCTGCCCTTCAGCAGCCGCAACCTCGTCGCCTGCCTGCGCGAGGGCGCCCGCCGGTTCGGCTGGGCCGACCGCGACCCCCGCCCCGCCACCCGCCGCGAGGGCAGGTGGCTCACCGGTACGGGGGTGGCCGCGGCCACCTACCCGGTGCTCGTCTCCCCGTCCACCGCCACCGCCACCGCCCTCCCCGACGGCGGCTACGACATCCGCGTCAACGCCACCGACATCGGCACCGGCGCCCGGACGGTCCTCGCCCAGATCGCCGCCGACGCCCTCGGCGTCGCCGTCGGCTCGGTGACGATCGGCATCGGCAGCACCCGCCTGCCCCGCGCCCCGCTCGCCGGCGGCTCGTCCGGCACCGCCTCCTGGGGCTGGGCCGTGCACCAGGCCTGCGCCCACCTGGCCGAGAGGCTGGCCCGGCACACCGGCCCCCTGCCCGCCGAGGGGGTCACCGCCTCCGCCGACACCACCGAGGAGGCCGGGCGGACCCCGCCGTTCGCCCGTCACGCGTTCGGCGCCCACTTCGCGGAGGTGCGGGTCGACACCGGCACCGGGGAGGTGCGGGTGCGGCGGCTCCTCGGGGTCTACGCCGCCGGGCGGATCCTCAACCCGCGTACCGCGCGCTCCCAGTTCATCGGCGGCATGGTCATGGGACTGGGCATGGCCCTCACCGAACACAGCACCGCGGACCCGGCCTTCGGGGGCTTCGCCGAACGGGACCTCGCCTCCTACCACGTACCGAGCAACGCCGACGTGCCGGAGATCGACGCGCACTGGGTCGACGAGGAGGATCCCCACCTCAACCCGATGGGCAGCAAGGGCATCGGTGAGATCGGCATCGTCGGCACCCCGGCCGCCATCGGCAACGCCGTGCACCACGCCACCGGTGTCCGCTTCCGCGAACTGCCGCTGACCCCGGATCGGGTCCTGCCCGCCCTCCGGTAGCCCCCGGACCGGCGGGACCCGAAGGGCGCCTTCCGACCCCCGAAAGGGTCTCCGCCTCCGGGCGGGGCCCTTTCGCGCACCTGGCGAAAGCCGTCACGGCATCAGGCGTGGCAGGCCACCGGCACCCCGCCGTTCATCGCCGCCATGTCCCGGAAGATCACCGCCGGGTCGAGCGGCGAGCCCTCCGGCAGGCCCTCCAGCTCCGCGTACGCCCGGTGCAGGTTCGCCACCAGCCGCTCGCTCTCCCGCCAGGCGCCGAACTCGCCCGGGTCCGCCCGCCGCGCCGTCTCGAGCGGCGGGTCCCCCTTCGCGTACCCCTCGGCGGCCAGCTCCCGTACCCACAGCAGGTACCGCTCCGTCGCGTCGTAGACCGAGGGGTCGGCGACCGGCCCGTGCCCGGGCACCACCGTCGGCGCGTCCAGGGAGCGCAGGCGCGCCAGCGCCCGCAGCGAACCCCCGAGCGAGCCCTGGGGCACGAACGGAGTCCCCCCGTGGAAGACCAGGTCCCCGGTGAACACCACGCCCTGCTCCGGGAGATGGACGATCGAGTCGCCCGTGGTGTGCGCGGGGCCCGGGTGGAGGACGTGGACCTCCACGTCCCCGACGTGCAGGGTCAGCCGTTCCCGGTAGGTCAGCGAGGGCGGCAGGATGTCGACCCGGCCGAAGTCGGTCCGCGGCCACAGCAGGTGCAGCTGGTGGCCGGCCGCGAGCTGCTCGGTGCGGCAGTTCTCGTGACCCACGACCCGCGCCTCCGGCTGGAACACCCCGTTGCCGTAGGTGTGGTCGCCGTGGTGGTGGGTGGTGACGATCGTGCGGGGCAGCGGCAGGCCCCCGGCGAGCACGGCCTCGCGCAGCAGCCGGGCGCGGCGCTCGGTCGCGGCCGTGTCGACGAGCAGCGACTCGCGGGCGTCCCCGACGAAGCCGGCGTTGTTCAGGCACCAGCCGCCGTCGGGCTGGACGAAGGCGTGGACGCGCGGCGCGAGAGCGACCACGTACGGATCGGAGACGGACAAGAGGTTCCCCCGGGGTCGGGACCGACCGGACGGAGGAAGACTGCCAGCAGGGCCGGTCCGGGGGAAGGAGGCCGGGGGAGGAGTGTCAGGGGGAAGGGGGCCCTGGGAACGGAGCACCGGGGAAGGGGGCCGGGCGGGCGGCCGGGCCGCTGCCCGTCACGGCCGGGTCAGTGGTCGTCCCAGTGGTCGTCGTGGGCCGCGTGCCGGTGCCCGTCGTGCACGTAGTCGAGGTGGTCCCCGTGCGGCACCGCCGTGTGACCGCACTCGGGCCCGTGCCAGTGCTCGTGTCCCTCGTGGGAGACGTGTCCGGACGGCTCGCACTCGTCCCAGTGGCCGGAGTGCTCGCGGTGCAGATGGCCGTCGTGCGCGTAGTCCAGGTGATCCCCGTGGGACACCGCGGAGTGGCCGCAGCCGGGCCCGTGGGCGTGCTCGTGGGTGGGGTGCTCGTGGTGGAGGACAGTCATGGCGGGGCCTCCCTGAGGGGTCGGCTGACGCTTCCAGGCTAGTCCGGTACGCCGCTGTCGTCCCGGTACGACCGTGCGCCGGTTCCGGCTTGCGAGCCCCGGCGGGCCCCGCGAGGGTCGGGGTATGAGAGCGATCAGCTACAGCCGGTACGGCGGCCCCGAGGTCCTGGAGTACGGAGAGCTGCCCGATCCCAAGGTCGGCCCGGACTCGGTCCTGGTCAGGGTGCGGGCGGCCTCCGTGAACCCGGTCGACTGGAAGGCGCAGGCCGGTTACCTCGACGGCATGATCCAGGCCGTCTTCCCCGTCGTCCCCGGCTGGGACGTCTCAGGCGTCGTCGTCCGGCCCGGCGTCTCCGTCGTCGAGTTCGCCGAGGGAGACGAGGTGATGGGGTACGTCCGCGAGGACTTCCTCGCGCGCGGCACCTTCGCCGAGTACGTCGCCGCGCCCGTCCGGACCCTCGCCCGCAAACCGCGCTCCCTCGGCTTCGAGGAAGCCGCCGCGCTGCCGCTGGTCGGCCTCACCGCCTACCAGGTACTCCACCACGCCCTGGCCGTCCGCCCCGGCGAGACCGTGCTCGTCCTCGCGGCGGCCGGCGGCGTCGGTTCCATGGCCGTCCAGATCGCCCGGCACCTCGGCTGCCGGGTCCTCGGCGCGGCCCGGGAGACGGGCCTGGCGCGGGTGGCCGAGCTCGGCGCCGAGCCGGTTCGCTTCGAGGAGCGCGGCTTCGCCGAGCAGGTCCGCGCCCTCACCCCGCAGGGCGTGGACGCCGTCCTGGACACCATCGGCGGCCCGTACCTGAAGATCGCGGCAGGTCTGCGGGCCCCGGACGGGCGGATCGCCTCCGTCGCCGACGGCGAGGTCCTGGGCCTCGGCGGTCGGTACTTCTGGGTCCGCCCCGACCCGGACGATCTGGCGGCCCTCGCCGGCCTGGCCGACGAGGGCGTGCTGACCGTCCGCGTGGCCGAGAGCTTCCCGCTGGAGCGGGCGGCCGACGCCCAGCGCGCCAACGCGGAGGGCGGGCTGAACGGCAAGGTCGTCGTCACCGTTCCCTGATGCACCTGAGGCACCTCAGGCACCTCAGGCACCTCAGGCCTCGAGGGGGTGACCTCCGCCGGTCAGCCGAGGAGAGCGGCCCCGAACACGGCGAGCGCGACCGTGCAGAGCGCGGCCAGCAGGGCGCCCCGGGGGGAGAGCGGCCGGGGCCGGGCGGTGTCGAGGGCGCGGATACGCCGGTGGGCGACCGCCAGGAACGCCACCCACACCAGGGCCGACAGCGCGAGGCCGGCCAGCCCCGCCGCCGACGGCTCGTCCTGCGCGGCCAGCTTCACCGCGAGCACCGCCACCACCGTGCACGACAGGGTGGTACGCCGCCAGGCCAGCCGGGTCCGCTCCGGCTGAAGCCCGGGATCCCGGGCCCCGTTCACGGCCGGCGCGGGCCCGGGGGAGCCCTCCCCACTCACCCCTCGGCCCAGCCGAGGACGACGACCAGCACCATCGCGAGGGCGACCACCGCCACCACCAGGCTCAGCACCGCCGGGAAGCGGGACACCGGCAGGTCCTCACCGCGCCGCATCGCCCGCTCGCAGCGCACCCAGTGGTTCACGGCGCGCAGCGCGCACAGGGCGCCGGCCCCGAGCAGGGCGAGCGCCAGTCCGACCCGTACGCCCCAGCGCAGGTCCGGCAGGAACTGGTCGACGGCGAAGCCGCCGCCCACCAGGGCGAGCGCGGTGCGGAGCCAGGCGAGGAAGGTCCGCTCGTTGGCCAGCGAGAAGCGGTAGTCGGGGGTCTCGCCCTCGTCCCTGACCCGCCCCGGCGCGAACCAGAGCCGCAGACTCCGCACGAAATCGCTCACCGGGGCACCCTAACCGGCCGCGCCGCCGCCCCGGCGGTCCGCCGTGGCCCCTCCCCGGTGGCCGGCGCGCGCCCGCAGCCGTTCGTACGCGGCGAGGCCGTCCGGCACCCACTCCCACGGCTCGGCCGCCCCGGGCAGCCGCTCCGCCAGCTCCTCGTCCGTCAGGAAGGCGTGCCAGGCGACCTCCTCCGCCTGCGGGCGCACGGGCAGGTCGCAGCGCACCTCGTAGACGGCCGACCACCACTTGCCGGCGACGCCGCCGGAGTCGTACAGGAAGCGCAGCACCGGTTCGGGCCGCGGCAGGCCGCCGACCCCCAGTTCCTCCTCGGCCTCGCGCAGGGCGGCCGCGTCGTACGACTCGCCCGCGCCGACCACGCCCCCGACGAACATGTCGTACAGCGACGGGTAGAGCAGCTTCGTCGCCGTCCTGCGGTGCACGAAGGTCCGGCCGCGGGCGTCGCGCACCCGGACGAAGGCACAGCGGTGGATCAGGCCCCGCGCGTACACCTCGGCGCGCGGGGCCCGCCCGATCACCCGGTCGTGCTCGTCGACGACGTCAAGGATCTCCTCAGCGGGATTCATACCGCCATCCAAGCAGGCGCGGTCCGGACCTCACCGGCCCCTCCCGTACGGGCACGTCACTGGCCCATCACGTACTTCACGGTCGGCCCGGTGGTCCAGCCGCCGTCCACCGCCAGCTCCGCGCCCGTCACGTACGAGGCGGCGTCGGAGAGCAGGAAGACGACCGCGCCCGCGATCTCGTCGGCCTCACCCACCCGGCCCATGGGCGTGTTGGGGTACTTGCCCGGGCCGCGCTCGATGCCGACGGAGGCGGTCATCGGGGTGTACGTCATGCCGGGGTGGACGGAGTTGACCCGGATGCCGGCCGTGCCGAGCTCCACCGCGCCGATCTTCGTCAGACCGCGCACGCCCCACTTGGAGGCCCCGTACCCGGCGGTGAGGGCGAGGCCCATCAGGCCGGCGGCGGAGGAGATGTTGACGATCGAGCCGCCCCCGGCTTCCCGCATCGCGGGGATCGCCGCCTTCATGCCGATGAAGACGCCGGTCAGGTTGATGTCGAGGACCTTGCGGAAGTGCTCGACGGACTCGGTCTCCAGGAAGGCGCCGGTGGAGATGCCGGCGTTGTTCACCAGGCCGTGCAGCCCGCCGAACTCGGCCACGGCGTACGCGACCGCCGCCGCCCACTCCTCTTCGGAGGTCACGTCGTGGTGGAGGAACCGGGCGCGCTCGCCGAGCGCGCCGGCGGTGGCCGTGCCCTCCTCGTCGAGCACGTCGGTGATCACCACGTTCGCGCCGGCGGCCACCGCCTGCCGGGCGGCCTCGGCGCCGAGGCCACGGGCGCCGCCGGTGACGAGGACGGTCTTGCCGGTGAGGTCGTTCATGGGGGTTCCTTCACGAGGAGTCGGTCGGTTCCGCCGGACCGGACGGACCGGAGGGCGTGGGGGAGGGCGCGCCGGGGGGCGGGGCGCCGAGCAGCGCGGTGGTCGTCCCGGCGAGGTCCGCGAGGAACAGCGCCTCGTCCGTGAGCGGCTCGGTGCCGTCGAGGTACTGCCGGGCCCGGTCGGCGAGGGCCGCGCCGATCACGGTCAGCGCCAGGTCCAGCCGCTCCAGGAGCAGCGGCCGGGGCAGCCCGGCGGCCGCCAGGCAGGCCCCCGTCCGCTCGATCAGGCGCCAGTAGGCGGTGCCGGCGAGCGTCGGGTGGGGGGTGCCGGTACGGACCCCGCTCTCATGGCTGAGCTGCGCGGAGATCCGCAGGCAGCGGCGGCCCCGCTCGGTGCGCAGCTCGCTCGCCTCGGCGGTGACCAGGACGGTGACCAGGCCCCGCAGTTCGTCACCGGCCGCCTCCAGGAGGGGCGCGAGGACGCGCTCGGTACGGGCCTGGCGCCCGGCCATCACCGCGTCCAGCAGTCCGGCGCGCGAGCCGAAGTGGTACTGGACGGCGGAGGGGTTGGACTGTCCCGCGCGCGCGACGATCTCGCGCAGCTGCGCTCCGTCCACGCCCCGGGACGCGAACAGCTCCTCGGCCGCGCGGATCAGTTTCTCCCGGGTCTCGGGCCCGGAGGTTCTGGCCATGCAGCCATGTTAATGCCCGACATTAGAAAATGGGAGGGAAGTGGCCCGGTGAAACCGTTGACGCCGATACACGCGTGTATCGAAGATGCGGTCCATGTCCTACGACGCCGATGTGATCGTGGTCGGGGCCGGCCTCGCCGGACTCGTCGCCACCGCCGAGCTGGTCGACGCCGGCCGCTCCGTGATCCTCCTCGACCAGGAACCCGAGCAGTCCCTGGGAGGCCAGGCGCACTGGTCCTTCGGCGGCCTCTTCCTCGTGGACTCGCCCGAGCAGCGCAGGATGCGCGTCCGGGACAGCCACGCCCTCGCCCTCCAGGACTGGCTGGGCACCGCCGGGTTCGACCGGCCCGAGGACCACTGGCCCCGCCTGTGGGCGGAGGCGTACGTCGACTTCGCGGCCGGCGAGAAGCGTGCCTGGCTGCACGCGCGCGGAGTCCGCTTCTTCCCGGTCGTGGGGTGGGCGGAGCGCGGCGGCTACGACGCGAACGGCCACGGCAACTCGGTGCCCCGCTTCCACATCACCTGGGGCACGGGCCCCGGCCTCGTGGCCCCCTTCGCCCGCCGGGTCCGCGAGGGCGCCGCCCGCGGCCTCGTCCGCTTCCGCTTCCGGCACCGCGTCACCGGCCTCGGCCGCACGGCGGGCGCGGTCGACACCGTCACCGGCGACATCCTGGAACCGTCCGCGGCCCCGCGCGGCACCGCCACCGGCCGCACCGTGGCCGGATCCTTCGCCCTGCGGGCCCAGGCCGTGATCGTCACCACCGGCGGCATCGGCGGCAACCACGATCTCGTCCGCGCCCAGTGGCCCGCCCGGCTCGGCACCCCGCCGGCCCGGCTGCTCTCCGGCGTCCCCGCGCACGTCGACGGCCTGATGCTCGGCATCGCGGAGAAGGCCGGCGCCCGGCACATCAACCGCGACCGCATGTGGCACTACACCGAGGGCATCGAGAACTGGAACCCGATCTGGGCCCGGCACGGCATCCGCATCCTGCCCGGACCCTCCTCGCTCTGGCTGGACGCCACCGGCAGGCGGCTGCCCGTCCCGCTCTTCCCCGGCTTCGACACGCTGGGCACCCTCGAACACATCCTGCGGACCGGGCACGACCACACCTGGTTCGTCCTGAACAAGCGGATCATCGGCAAGGAGTTCGCCCTCTCCGGATCCGAGCAGAACCCCGACCTCACCGGCAGGTCCGTCCGCGACGTCCTGGTCCGCGCCCGCGCCGACGTGCCGGGACCGGTCCGGGCGTTCATGGACAGGGGAGCGGACTTCGTGGTCGAGGACGACCTGTCCGCCCTGGTGCGCGGCATGAACCGGATCACCGGCGAGGACCTCGTCGACGAGGCCTCCCTGCGCCGCGAGATCACCGCCCGGGACCGGGAGATCACCAACCCCTTCACCAAGGACCTCCAGGTCACGGCGATCCGGGGGGCCCGCCGGTACCTGGGCGACCGGCTGATTCGCACGGTCGCCCCGCACCGGATCCTCGACCCGGCGGCCGGTCCGCTGATCGCCGTCCGCCTGGGCATCCTCACCCGTAAGTCCCTCGGCGGCCTGGAGACCGACCTCTCCTCCCGCGTCCTGACGGAGGGCGGCGAACCGCTGCCGGGTCTGTACGCGGCGGGCGAGGCGGCGGGCTTCGGCGGCGGCGGAGTGCACGGCTACCGCTCCCTGGAGGGCACCTTCCTCGGCGGCTGCCTCTTCTCGGGCCGCGCGGCCGGCCGCGCGGCGGCGAAGGCGGTCGGCTGAGGTACGGGGTGAGGGGCTGCCTCAGTCCTCCGCCACCGGGAGCCGTTCCACCACCCGGAAGCGCTCGGCCACGATCATCGTGTCGTCGTCCACCGTGAAGCCGGGGTCCCCCAGCGCCTCGCGCATCTCCGCCCCGTGCCAGAACTCCTCGTGCCCGGCCCGCCACTCGGCGACGGACGTGTACCCCTCGCCCTCGTCCAGCGCGTGCTGGAGGTCGACCTCGCCGAGCGGCAGGACCCGGACCTCGGTCAGTTCCAGGACCGCGACCTCGCGGCCCGCGGAGTCGATGAGCGCCGACCGCTCGCCCACCGGAGGCAGTTCCTCGCCCTCGATCTCGTACTCGACGAGCAGTCCCGTCGTGGAGACCTTCTCGCCGCGCAGCACGGCGGCGACGAGCTGGTCCCGCAGGGGACCGGGGAAGGCGAGCAGATACGGCGGGAGCGCGTGAGGGCCGGTCATGGCCGACAGTCTGTCAGCCGTGACCGGCCCTCGGCGCCCGGGTTTTCCGCCCGTTCGCCGTCCGCTACACCAGGAGCGACAGCAGCAGGACGAAGACGATGCCGACCACCGAGATGATCGTCTCCATCACCGACCAGGTCTTGATCGTCTGGCCGACGCTCATCCCGAAGTACTCCTTCACCAGCCAGAAACCGGCGTCGTTGACGTGGCTGAAGAAGAGGGAGCCGGCACCGATGGCCAGCACGAGCAGGGCCGTCTCACCGGTGGACATCCCGGCCGCCAGCGGAGCCACCAGGCCCGCCGCCGAAATGGTCGCGACCGTCGCCGAACCCGTCGCGAGCCGGATCGCGACCGCGATCAGCCAGGCGAGGAGCAGGGCGGGGATCGACCAGTCCCTGGAGAAGTCGAGGATCATCTGGCCGACGCCGATGTCGATCAGGGTCTGCTTGAAGCCGCCGCCCGCGCCGACGATCATCAGCACGCCCGCGATCGGGGCGAGGGACTTCTCGACGGTCGAGGAGAGGCGCTCCTTGGTGAAACCGGCCGCACGGCCCAGGGTGAACAGGCCCACGAGGACGGCGGCCAGCAGGGCGATCAGCGGGGAGCCGATGACGTCGGTGACCTTCTGCACCCCGTTCTCGGGGTCGTCCACCACGATGTCCACGAGCGCCTTGACCAGCATCAGGACGACGGGCAGCAGGACGGTCGCGACGGTGGCGCCGAAGCCCGGGCGCCGGTCGAGGTCCTCGGAGGGCCGCGCCGGGATCATGTTCTCGGGCGCCGGGACGTCCACCCAGCGGGCGGCGTACCGGGAGAAGACGGGGCCGGCGATGATCACGGTCGGGACCGCGACGACCAGGCCGAGGGCGAGGGTCACGCCCAGGTTGGCGCCGACCGCGTCGATGGCGACCAGCGGGCCGGGGTGCGGCGGGATGAGCCCGTGCATCACCGAGAGTCCGGCGAGGGCCGGGACGCCGATCCGCATCAGGGAGTAGTTGCCGCGCTTGGCGACCAGCAGGACCACCGGGATCAGCAGCACGATGCCGACCTCGAAGAACAGCGGCAGTCCGATGACCGAGGCGATCAGGACCATCGCCCAGGGCATGGCGCGGCCCTTGGCCCTGGCGAGGATGGTGTCGACGATCTGGTCGGCGCCGCCCGAGTCGGCGAGGAGCTTGCCGAGGATCGCGCCGAGCGCGATGAGGACGCCGACGCCGGCGACGGTGCTGCCGAGCCCGGTCGTGAACGACTTGATGGCGTCGGCGAGCGGCGCCCCGGCGAACGCGCCGAGCGCGAGCGACCCGATGGTCAGCGCGAGGAACGCGTGCAGCTTGAACTTGGTGATGAGCAGGACGATGACGGCGATGCCGGCGAGTACGGCGATGCCCAGCTGGGCGTTGCCGGCCGAGGTGATCGGTTCGACGGCGTCCGCTGCCAGGACCTCGACGCTGAGACTGGTCACGGTGGTGTCCTTCGTACGGGCAGGTGGGGGCGTAACAGAGGGGGACGGGAGGGATCAGCGGGCGAGGCGGCGCAGGGCGTCGACCGCGCGGGCGGTGATCTCCGCGGGGGTGCCGGAGACGTCGACGGCCACGCCGGCCTCGTCGTCCTCCAGCGGCTGCAGGGTGGCGAACTGGGAGTCGAGCAGCGCGGTCGGCATGAAGTGGCCCTTGCGGGCGGCCATCCGCTCCTCGATCAGCGCGCGGTCCCCGGTGAGGTGGAGGAAGACGACGCCGGGCGCGGCGGCCCGCAGCCGGTCCCGGTAGCTCCGCTTGAGCGCGGAGCTGC
This sequence comes from Streptomyces sp. NPDC126503, assembly GCF_040302405.1. NCBI lineage: Bacteria > Bacillati > Actinomycetota > Actinomycetes > Kitasatosporales > Streptomycetaceae > Streptomyces > Streptomyces sp. NPDC126503. Next base: position 89,176 of record NZ_JBEORS010000020.1, on the reverse strand, counting down.
TGACGACACCGCCGAGACCGGCCCGGCGGTGGGCCCACTCCCCGATGGCGTCGAGCCACGGCGCGCGGTCCGCGTCGTCCAGCGGGACTCCGGCGGACATCTTGGCGACGTTGGCCTCCGGGTGGAAGTCGTCGCCCTCGGCGTAGGGCAGGCCCAGGGCTTCGGCGACCTTCGGACCGATGGTGGTCTTGCCGGTGCCCGCGACGCCCATGACGACGACGACCGGGGGAGCGGTGTGGGGGGTGGAGCTCATGGGGGGTGCCTCGCTGTCTTCTTCGACATCGGTCCGTCGCGCTCATGAAACCCATTGGGTACGACGTATTCAAGAGTCTGTGACATAAAAGTCGTACTTTTCATTCCCGGCTGTGATCGCCCGGCCGGGGCGACTTAGGCTGATCACCATGACGACACCGGCCCAGGGGCTCCACTCCCACGTCCTGGCCACCCTGGGTCTCGCGATCACGGCGGGGGAGTACCCCCCGGGCACCGTGCTGCGCACCGACGAGCTCGCCCGGCGCTTCGACGTCTCGCGCACGGTGATCCGCGAGGTCGTCCGGGTCCTGGAGTCCATGCACCTGGTCGAGTCCCGCCGGCGGGTGGGCGTCACCGTGCTTCCCACCGCCAGCTGGAACGTGTACGACCCCCAGGTGATCCGCTGGCGCCTGGCCGGCGCCGACCGCCCCCGCCAGCTCCGCTCGCTCACCGTGCTCCGCTCGGCCGTCGAACCCGTGGCCGCGGGCCTCGCCGCCCTGAACGCCACCCCCGAGCAGTGCCGCGAGCTGACCGAGGAGGCCCTCGGCATGGTCGCCACCTCGCGCGGCCGGCAGCTGGAGGCGTACCTCGTCCACGACATCGCCTTCCACCGGGTCGTCCTCAACGCCTCGGGCAACGAGATGTTCGCCCGCCTCGGCGACGTCGTGGCCGAGGTCCTCACCGGCCGCACCCACCACCACGTGATGTTCGAGGACCCCGACCCGGCCGCCGTCACCCTCCACGTCCAGGTCGCCGAGGCCGTACGGGAGCGGGACGCGGCCCGCGCCGAGGCCCTGACCCGTGAGATCGCCGTCGGCGCCCTCAAGGAGCTGGACGTCCTCGCGCCCTGACCGGCCGCCCGGAGTTCACCGCTCGGTAACCTCTGAACTAGCTCAAATCCGGGCGTTCAGTGAAATCGCTCACAGTCAGTAACCCCCTCCTGCCGTGAGGATGTCCGCTGGCCGTGCCGCACGCCCCACAAGGGCACGGCCGGGTCCGCACAGCCCACCCCCTCACGAAGGCGAACAACTCCATGAGTGACCGCGTCTCGACTGCGGCCGACCCGCTGTCCGCCACCCCGGCGGCCACCGGTGCGGCGTCCCCCCACATCGACGCCGGTGACGCCGGGTACCGCAAGGACCTCAAGTCCCGTCACATCAACATGATCGCCATCGGCGGCGCCATCGGCACCGGCCTCTTCCTGGGCGCCGGCGGCCGCATGGCCAACGCCGGTCCTTCCCTCTTCATCGCCTACGCGGTCTGCGGCGTCTTCGCCTTCTTCGTGGTGCGGGCCCTCGGCGAGCTGGTGCTCTACCGCCCCTCCTCCGGCGCCTTCGTCTCCTACGCCCGTGAGTTCATGGGCGAGAAGGGCGCCTACACGGCCGGCTGGCTCTACTTCCTCAACTGGTCGACCACCGCCGTCGCCGACATCACCGCGGCGGCCACCTACGCCCACTTCTGGGCCATGTTCAGCGACGTCCCGCAGTGGATCCTCGCCCTGATCGCCCTCGCGGTCGTCCTCGCCGCCAACCTCATCTCCGTGAAGTACTTCGGCGAGATGGAGTTCTGGTTCGCGATCATCAAGGTCGCCGCCCTGGTCGCCTTCATGCTCGTCGGCATCTTCCTCGTCGTGACCTCGCACGACGTCGGCGGCCACACCCCCGGCTTCTCCACCATCACCGACAACGGCGGCATCTTCCCCAACGGCGTCATGCCGATGCTGCTGCTCGTCCAGGGCGTCGTCTTCGCCTACGCCTCCGTCGAACTGTGCGGCGTCGCCGCCGGTGAGACCGAGAACCCCGAGAAGATCATGCCGAAGGCGATCAACTCGATCATGTGGCGCGTGGGCCTCTTCTACGTCGGCTCCGTCGTCCTGCTCGCCCTCCTCCTGCCGTACACGGCCTACTCCGGCGACCAGAGCCCCTTCGTCACCGTCTTCGACAAGCTCGGCGTCCCCGGCGCCGCCGGCGTGATGAACCTCGTCGTCCTCACCGCCGCCCTCTCCAGCCTCAACTCCGGCCTCTACTCCACCGGCCGCATCCTGCGCTCCATGTCGCTGTCCGGCTCCGCGCCGAAGTTCACCGGCGTCATGAACAAGGGCGGCGTGCCCTACGGCGGCATCCTGCTCACAGCGGGCTTCGGCGTCCTGGGCGTCGCCCTCAACTACGTCATGCCCGAGGACGCCTTCGAGCTCGTCATCAACTTCGCCTCCATCGGCATCCTCGGCACCTGGGCGATGATCATGCTCTGCTCGCTGCTGTTCTACCGCCGCGCCAAGGAGGGCAAGCTCACCCGCCCCGGTTACAACCTGCCCTGGGCCCCCTACACCCAGATCGTGACCCTGGGCTTCCTGGCCTCCGTCGTCGTCCTCATGTGGATGGACGGCGGCGTGGGCCGCACCACCGTCGCGTGTCTGCCGCTCATCGCCGCGGCCCTCGTCGGCGGCTGGTTCCTGGTCCGCGGCCGGGTCCGCGCCACCGCCGCCGCCTCCCGCGACTGACCTCCCCCACGCCGAACCGACGGGACCCCCGCAGGCGCCGCCTGCGGGGGTCTCGCCATTCTTCCGCGGAAAGTGGTACGCAGGAGGTTCACAAGATCCGTCCGGCGGAAGGACAGTTGGCGATGCCACAGCAGGTCCTGGGGGTCGTCGCCCCCGGCAGGAACGAACCGGTGCGGGTCGAGACGATCACCGTCCCCGACCCGGGCCCCGGCGAGGCGGTGGTCCGCGTCCAGGCCTGCGGCGTCTGCCACACCGACCTCCACTACAAGCAGGGCGGCATCGGCGACGACTTCCCCTACCTGCTCGGCCACGAGGCCGCCGGAATCGTCGAGACCGTCGGCGAGGGCGTCACCGACGTCGCCCCCGGCGACTTCGTGATCCTCAACTGGCGGGCCGTCTGCGGACAGTGCCGGGCCTGCCTGCGCGGCCGCCCCTGGTACTGCTTCGACACCCACAACGCCCGGCAGCGCATGACGCTCCCCGACGGCACCGAGCTCTCGCCGGCCCTCGGCATCGGCGCCTTCGCCGAGAAGACCCTCGTCCACGCCGGCCAGTGCACCAAGGTCGACCCGGGCGTCGCCCCCGCCGCCGCCGGCCTCCTCGGCTGCGGCGTCATGGCCGGCATCGGCGCCGCCCTCAACACCGGGAACGTCGGCCGCGGCGACACCGTCGCCGTCATCGGCTGCGGAGGCGTCGGGGACGCCGCCATCGTCGGCTCCCGCCTCGCCGGCGCCGCGAAGATCATCGCCGTCGACATCGACGACCGGAAGCTGGACACCGCCCGCGCCATGGGCGCCACCCACGCCGTCAACTCCCGCGACACCGACCCGGTCGAGGCCGTCCGCGAACTCACCGGCGGATTCGGCGCCGACGTCGTCATCGAGGCGGTCGGCCGCCCCGAGACGTACGCCCAGGCCTTCTACGCCCGCGACCTCGCCGGCACCGTCGTCCTCGTCGGCGTCCCCACCCCCGACATGACGATCGAACTGCCCCTCCTCGACGTCTTCGGCCGCGGCGGCGCGCTCAAGTCCTCCTGGTACGGCGACTGCCTGCCCTCCCGCGACTTCCCCATGCTCGTCGACCTGCACCGGCAGGGCCGCATCGACCTCGGCGCCTTCGTCACCGAGACCATCGGCCTCGGCGACGTCGAGAAGGCCTTCGCCCGCATGCACGAGGGCGACGTCCTGCGCTCGGTGGTGGTGCTGTGATGGCCGCCCGCGTGGACCACCTCGTCACCTCCGGCACCTTCAGCCTCGACGGCGGCACCTGGGAGGTCGACAACAACGTCTGGATCGTCGGCGACGACACCGAGGCGATCGTCATCGACGCCGCCCACGACGCCGACGCCATCCTCGCCGCCCTCGACGGCCGCACCCTGCGCGCCATCGTCTGCACCCACGCCCACGACGACCACATCGACGCGGCACCCGCGCTCGCCGCCGCCACCGGCGCCCGCATCCTGCTCCACCCCGCCGACCAGCCGCTGTGGAAGCAGACCCACCCCGACCACACCCCGGACGGCGAACTCGCCGACGGCCAGGTCCTCACCATCGCCGGCACGGACCTCACCGTCCTGCACACCCCGGGCCACGCCCCCGGCGCCGTCAGCCTCTACGCCCGCGACCTCGGCACCGTCTTCACCGGCGACACCCTCTTCCGGGGCGGCCCCGGCGCGACGGGCCGGTCCTTCTCCGACTTCCCCACGATCATCGACTCGATCAGGACCCGGCTCCTGACGCTCCCCCCGGAGACCGTGGTCCGCACCGGCCACGGCGAGACCACCACCATCGGCGCCGAGGCCCCGCACCTCGAGGAATGGCAGCGCTGACTACGCGGCTCCGCCGCGTGGCCCGGGGCCACCGAGCCGCAGTCGGCTCTCGAACCGCCTCACCACGCCCGAGAACGGGTCGGTGAACTCCAGCGACCGCGCCAGCAGCCGCAGCGGCCGCCCGTAGTCCTCCGGCCCGTCCTCCCGGACCACCGGATAGACCGGGTCGTCCAGGATCGGCAGCCCGAGCGCGTTCATGTGCACCCGCAGCTGATGCGTCCGCCCGGTCACCGGCACCAGCCGGTACCGGGCCAGCCCGCCCCCGTGCGCGAGCAGCTCCACCCGGCTCTCCGCGTTCGGCTCCCCCGGCACCTCCCGGGCGGCCATCACCCCGCGCTCCTTCTCGATCCGGCTCCGCACCGTCACCGGCAGCTCCACCGCCGGATCGTACGGCGACACCGCCTCGTACTCCTTGCGCACGGCCCGGTCCCGGAACAGCGTCTGGTACGCCCCCCGGTCCTCGGGCCGTACGACGAACAGCACCAGCCCCGCCGTCAGCCGGTCCAGCCGGTGCGCCGGCTGCAGCGTGGGCAGCCCCAGCTCCCGCCGCAGCCGTGCGAGCGCCGTCTCCGTCACGTGCCGGCCCCGGGGCACCGTCGCCAGGAAGTGCGGCTTGTCCGCCACCACGATCCGCTCGTCCCGGTGGACCACCCCCACCTCGAACGGCACCCGCTCCTCGGCCGGGAAGTCCCGGTGGAACCAGAGGTACGTCCCCGCCGCGTACGGCTCGTCCCCGCGCACCGGCCCGCCGACCCCCACGAACCGGCCCTCGCGCAGCATCTCCGCGACCCGCCCGGACCCCACGGCCCCGGCGTACCGCGCCACGAGATGGTCCCCGACGGTCGCCCACGCCCCCTCGGGATCCTCGGGCAGCCGCACCCGCACCGCGTCGATCCCCTCCCGCTGGGGCAGGGGAGAGGGGGGAGCCTTCGTTCCGCGTCTCACGCGTCCTCCCGTCGTACCCAGGGCCGCAACCGGACCACAACAAGAAGGACCCCACATGACGTGGGGTCCTTCGCTGGTGTCCGAGGGGGGACTTGAACCCCCACGCCCGATAAAGGGCACTAGCACCTCAAGCTAGCGCGTCTGCCATTCCGCCACCCGGACAGGTGTTGTGGTCTTCCGGGCCGCTCGGCCCTTCCGACGAGGAAAACCATAGCAAACATTCGGGGTGGTCGATCACCACCCCCTGGTCAGCGCCCTGCGCACCCCCCGGACGCGCCGGGCGCCGCCGGGGATGTGACGGCCGCATGTCGGACGGTCGGCGCCCTTGGGCCCGGTGGGGGCGGCGCGGGAGGATGGAGGTGATCAGCAGCCATGGGGCACGTAGTGGGAGGAAGCAGCGTGAGCGAGTCGAGCACCGCCCGGGGCATCACCGGCGAGGACGAGGTCGTCGACCTCTGTCGTGATCTCATCCGCATCGACACCAGCAACTACGGCGACCACTCCGGACCGGGGGAGCGGGCGGCGGCCGAGTACGTGGCGGAGAAGCTCGCCGAGGTCGGCCTCGAGCCGAAGATCATCGAGTCGCACAAGGGGCGGGCCTCCACCGTCGCCCGGATCGAGGGGGAGGACCCCTCGCGGCCCGCCCTGCTCATCCATGGCCACACCGACGTCGTCCCGGCGAACGCCGAGGACTGGACCCACCACCCCTTCTCCGGCGAGGTCGCCGACGGCTGCGTCTGGGGCCGGGGCGCGGTCGACATGAAGGACATGGACGCGATGACCCTGGCGGTCGTCCGCGACCGGCTGCGCAGCGGCCGCAAGCCCCCGCGCGACATCGTCCTCGCCTTCCTCGCCGACGAGGAGGCCGGCGGCACCTACGGAGCCCGGCACCTGGTCGACAAGCACCGGGACCTCTTCGACGGGGTCACCGAGGCCATCGGCGAGGTCGGCGGCTTCTCCTTCACCGTCAACGAGAACCTGCGGCTCTACCTGGTCGAGACGGCCCAGAAGGGCATGCACTGGATGCGGCTGACCGTCGAGGGCACCGCGGGCCACGGGTCCATGACCAACGACGACAACGCCATCACGGAGCTGTGCGAGGCCGTCGGCCGGCTCGGCCGCCACCAGTGGCCGGTGCGCGTCACCAAGACCGTACGGAGCTTCCTGGACGAGCTGTCGGACGCGCTCGGCACCCCGCTCGACCCCGAGGACATGGACGGCACCCTCGCCAAGCTGGGCGGCATCGCCAAGATGGTGGGGGCCACCCTCCGCAACTCCGCCGCCCCCACCATGCTCGGCGCCGGCTACAAGGTGAACGTGATCCCCGGCCAGGCCACCGCCCACGTCGACGGACGCTTCCTGCCCGGGTACGAGCAGGAGTTCCTCGCCGACCTCGACCGGATCCTCGGCCCGCGCGTGAAGCGCGAGGACGTGCACGGCGACAAGGCCCTGGAGACCAGCTTCGACGGCGCCCTGGTCGACGCCATGCAGCTCGCCCTGCGCGCCGAGGACCCGATCGCCCGCGCCGTGCCGTACATGCTGTCCGGCGGCACCGACGCCAAGTCCTTCGACGACCTCGGCATCCGCTGCTTCGGCTTCGCCCCGCTCCAGCTGCCGCCCGAGCTCGACTTCGCGGGCATGTTCCACGGCGTGGACGAGCGCGTTCCCGTGGACGGTCTGAAGTTCGGCGTCCGCGTTCTGGACCGCTTCATCGACGCCTGCTGAATTCGACCGCGTGTATGACTTTAACCGGAAAGAGTGAATGCACATGGGGGCCGTAGCCCCCACCATTCCCCCTCGTTACAGGTGATGCGGTCCGCCGCTGGGACCGCATTGCCAACTAGGAGGAATAATGATCAAGAAGGTCGTCGCTGCTGCGGCTGCCACCGGTGGTCTCGTTCTCGCGGGCGCGGGCGTGGCCGTCGCCGACGCGGGTGCCCAGGGGGCGGCCATCGCTTCCCCCGGCATCGTCTCGGGCAACGTCGTCCAGATTCCGATCCACATCCCGGTGAACGTGTGCGGCAACACGGTCAACATCATCGGTCTGCTGAACCCCGCCTTCGGCAACACCTGCGTCAACGCCTGACGTTGAGCCTCGCCCCGTGAGGGCGTGGGCCGGTCCGGCCCCGGAGTGCGCGCCATGCACTCCGGGGCCGGTGCCCATTCCGCCCCGGGCATCGGCCCGGTGGCGCTCTTTTCGAAGCCGAAAAGGCGAGAAGCCGAGAAGGCAGGACAACCAGCTATGCGACAGGTCACGCGCAAGGGCCTCATCACCGTTGCGGCCGCGGGCGGGGTATTCGCCCTCGCCGGCGGTCATGCGCACGCCGATTCCGGAGCGAACGGCGCGGCCGCGAATTCCCCCGGCATCGCGTCCGGCAACACCGTCCAGGTGCCGGTCCACGTTCCCCTGAACGTGTGCGGAAACACCGTCAACGTCGTCGGAATCCTGAATCCGGCGATGGGCAACACGTGTGCCAACGTCTCGGACTCCGGTTACGGCTCCGACAAGCCGGACGGCTCCTCGGCCGACGGCCACGCGAGCGGCTCTCCCGGCGTGGGCTCCGGCAACGTCGTCCAGGTCCCCGTGGACGTCCCGGTGAACGTGTGCGGCAACAGCGTCACGGGCATCGGCCTCGGCAACGCCGCCGCGGGCAACAACTGCGCCAACGGCGTCGAGCCGACCCCGCCGGGCCACCCCGGAAACCCGGGGAATCCGGGCGATCCCGGGAACCCCGGAAACCCGGGCCATCCCGGGAACCCGGGGAACCCGGGCAATCCTGGAAACCCCGGCAACCCCGGAAACCCCGGAAACCCGGGGAATCCCGGCACGCCCACCACGCCGGAGACCCCGACCACCCCGGGCACGCCCGGGACGCCCGGCGGCCCCGGCGACGACGGCGGCTCGAACAACCCCGGCCCGCACGGTGTCACCCCGCCGCGCGGCACCGAGGAGCTCGCCGAGACCGGTGCGGGAACGCTCGGCGTCGCCGTTCCCGCCGGCGTGGGCCTGCTGCTCGCCGGCTCGCTGATCTACCGCCGCGCCCGCCGCGCCGCCTGACGGCCGCACCCGGGTACGACGCGAAGGGGCCCCGCGGTGTGCGGGGCCCCTTCTCGGCGTCCTACCAGGTCGCCCGGATCTGGCGGATGATCCGGCGCTTCAGCCGCACCCTGCGGCTGCCGTCCCGGTGCAGGCTCAGGCGGTCCAACTCCCAGTGTCCGTACTCGGCATGGTCGGTCAGCAGCCGCGTGGCCTCCTTACGGGAGACGCCGCGCGGCACGTACACGTCGACAAATTCGTATTCCGGCATCGCATCTATTGTGCGGGCACCGGCCCGGTACGGATAGCGTCTGTCCCATGTCTGATGCTGCGCAGCCCACCGCTGCCGAGGTACGTGCCGCCGCCGAGGCGGTCAAAGCCGCACTGGACCGTCACCTCGCGGCGGTCGAACGCCGCACGGGAGACGACGACCCGGCCGTCTACGAGGCCTTCAACGTCCTCGCCACCGCCGCCGAGGCCTACGACGAACTCCTCTACGAACGCTATGACGAAGTCACCCCCTTCGAGATCCCGGGAGCCGACGACAGCCTCCCGCCGTACGCCGGACCTGACGAACCTCGCGCGCTCAGCCTCCTGATCCGGCGCGACTACGCCGTGGTGGAACCGCAGCGCCTGCTCGCCCAGGCACGCCGGATCACCGACCTCGACCCCGACGAGGACGAGGACGGCCCGACGGGCACGGCCGCCGCCCTCGGGGTGGTCTTCGGCGAGTACGAGGCCGATGAGATCGCGTCCCGCCACAAGGAGTTCGGGCTGGAGGAGGGTGACTCCACCCTCTGGCTCACCGCGGCCGACGATCTCCCCGACCCGGGGGAGTGGCTGGCCTCACCCTTCGAGCAGGCCGACCCCGAGCGGATCCTCTACCGCTTCGACGTCAGCTCCGTCTTCGACGAGGACGACTTCGGGGACGCGGACGAGGAGGAGGGCACCGCGCGCCCCGGCACCCCGGGATCCGCGCCGGTCTAGGCGGACCGATCCGACACGACGGGCCGGGACACCGCCACGGTGTCCCGGCCCCGCGCCGTCCCCGGGGCGGCTCACTCCCCGTCGGCGGCGAGCAGCCCTTCCAGGAGCGGCCGCAGCCGGGTCGTACGCTCCGGGGCGGGGCGCTCGGCGACCGCCCGGGGCAGCGCCTGGTCCACGCCGTGCACCACCGACAGATGGCGCTCCGCCCGGCCGAAGGCCGTGTACACCCACGGCCGGCTCAGCCCCGGCGCCGCGTCCCCCGGCAGCACCACGACCACCGCCGGCCAGCGCGCCCCGGCCGCCTGGTGCGCGGTGAGCGCCCAGCCGTGCCGCAGCGCCGACTCCACCCGCTCCTTCGGTACGAGCACCTCCGCGCCCGCGCAGCGCAGCCGCAGGCCCTCCGGGTCCGCCCCCAGGACGGTTCCGCTCACGGTCCGGCCGGGAGCGGGCGCGTACGCCACCCGGTCACCGGGGTCGTAGCCCCCGAACCGGCCGGGCCCCGGGTTCAGCCGCTGCTTGAGCGCCGCGTTCAGCGCGCGCGTACCGGCGGAGCCGCCGTGGCCGACCGTGATCACCTGCGTCCGCTCGGGCGGTACCCCGAGCGCGCGCGGAACCGAGTCCGCGACCAGCTGGACCGTCCGGTGCACGGCCTCGCCGGCGTCCCGCACCGGGACGATGACGATCTCCTTGCCGGGGGCCTCCACCTGGAGCAGTTCCCCGGCGCCCACGCCGGAGACCAGCTCCCCGAGCGGCCCCGGGTCCGGAACCCGGGAGGCGACCCGGGGGCACACGCGGGCCGCGAGCGCGTCGGCGAAGACCTGCCCGGCGCCGGCGGAGCCCAGAACACCCGGGTCGCCGCTCAGCACCAGCCGGCAGCCGTCCGGGAGCGACTCGACCAGCATCGCGCCCGCCTCCACGTCCAGCTGAGGAGCGTCGAGCACCACCAGCAGGTCCAGCGCGAGGGCGCCCTCCTCGTCCCGGCCCGGACCGGCCGCACCGGACAGCAGCGCGGCGAGCGTCACCGCCGGCGCTCCGCCGTCACCGAGCGCCCCCAGCCCCTCCGGGCTGTGCACGGTCACCAGGGACCGCAGGCCCCGGGCGCCGGCCGCGGCGGCGAGCGCCACCGCCTCGGCGCGGGCCGCCTCCCCGCCGGTGTGCAGCACGAGGCCGTGCGCCCCGGCGGCGCGCTCCAGCTCGGACCCCTCCCAGGTGTCCGGCGTGGCCGTCCGCACCAGCCGGGCCAGACCGTCGGCCAGGCTCTCCTCGGCGAGCGCGTACCGGTCGAGCCCGAGCAGGACGGGCACGCCGGCCGCCTCCGTCCCGGGCTCCTCCGGTTCGGCTTCCCCGGCGCCGCTCCCCTCGGAGTCGTCCTCCGCCGCCTCCTCCTGCTCCTCCTCCTGGAAGACCAGGACGGCTCCTTCGGCGACGGTGGTCTCCACGGCCTTGTCCGGATCGGGCACGGCATGCCGGGCGAGCCCGGCCCGTACCGCCTCGACGTCCAGCGCCGTGTGACCCTGGACGGCGGCCTGCTCCAGCAGCCACACGGTCAGGGCGACCGTCCGGCGCGGGTCGTCCGGTCCGCACGCACCGCCGAGCAGCGCCCGCGCGAAGCCGTCCGCCTGTTCGGGGCGGACCCCGGGGACGGCCAGCAGCTGCCAGGGGTCCTCGCGCAGCGCGCCCGCCGCACTCTCCCCGAGCGCGGCGGCGACGGGCCCGGCCAGCGCCTCGGGAGCGCCACCGGCGGCCAGGACCTCCGCCACGGCCGCGGTGGTGGCGGGCGCGGGCGCGGCGGCCGTCCGCGGGGCGGGGGGCCGTACCGTCACGGCCGGGGCGGCCGCGGGCGCGGGGCGGCGGGGGGCGGGCTCGGGCGCCTCGTAGAACGCCTCGCCGGAGGCCTTGCCGCTCTCCACCGCCCGTACGGCGGCCAGCAGATCGGCGGCCGTCCCGCTCAGCTTGGCCCCGCTCTCCACGGGACCGGCCTTCTCGGCCTTCCGTGCCTCGATCCGGGCCCGCAGCTCCCGCTGCGCGGCGATCTCGGCCTCCGCCTCACTCAGCTGACCGGCAGCGGGGGTCTCCCCGCCGGCCGCCTCCGTGGGGGCATCGGCTCCCGCCTCGGAACCGGTGGCCTCCACGGCGACAGTTTCGGCTCCGTCCTCCCCGTCGTCCCCGGCCTCGGCCGGCTCCCCGGCGGCCTCCTCCTGGTCGGTGGCGCCGTCGGGCGTGTCCGGCTCTCCGGCCGGGGCGTCGGCCGGTCTCGTGGAGCCGGACCCCGTGGCGGAGGGGGCCGCGGCCCCGGTCCGTTCGGGCTCCCGCTCCCCGAGGGCGTCGGCAGGCTCCACGTCCGCGGGTGCCTCGGGCACGGTCTCCCCGGAAGGCTCGGTCACAAGGTGCTCCAGTCGTGATCCGGATAGCGGTGCACGGGCGCCGACACGTCGTCCAGCGCCCGGCAGATCTCGTCAGGAAGACTAAGGGTCTCCACCGACAACGAGGCCGCGAGCTGCCGCGCCGTGCGCGCCCCGACGATCGGCGCGGTCACGCCCGGCCGGTCGCGGACCCAGGCGAGCGCCACGTGCAGCGGGGTCGTCGCGAGCCCGTCCGCCGCCGTCGCGACCGCGTCGACGATCCGGCTCGCCGCCTCGTCCAGGTACGGCTCCACGAAGGGGGCCATCGTCCCGGAGGCGCCCCGCGAGTCCGAGGGCGTACCGCTGCGGTACTTGCCCGTCAGGACCCCCCGGCCCAGCGGCGAGGACGGCAGCAGGCCCATCCCGAGGTCGAGCGCGGCCGGCAGCACCTCGCGCTCCACGCCCCGCTGGAGCAGCGAGTACTCCAGCTGCGCCCCCGCCAGCCGGGTCCGGTCACCGGCGAGCTGCCAGGTGCCCGCCTTGGCCAGCTGCCAGCCGCAGAAGTTCGCCACGCCCGCGTACCGGGCGCGCCCGCTGCGCACCGCGATGTCGAGCGCCTGCAGCGACTCCTCGAGCGGGGTGTGCGGGTCGTACGCGTGCAGCTGCCACAGGTCGACGTGGTCCGTGCCGAGGCGGGCGAGCGAGGCGTCGAGCGCGGCGAGCAGATGGCCGCGCGAGCCGTCCGTGCGCCGGTCGGGGTCGGGGACGCTGCCCGCCTTCGTGGCCAGGACCAGGTCCCGCCGGGGCACCAGGCGCTCCATCAGACGGCCGAGCAGGTACTCCGCCTCGCCGCCGCCGTACACGTCGGCGGTGTCGACCAGCGTCCCGCCCGCGTCCCAGAAGGCCTTCAACTGCTCGGCCGCGTCGTGCTCGTCGGTGTCCCGGCCCCAGGTGAGGGTGCCGAGTCCGAGGCGCGACACGCGCAGGCCGGTACGTCCGAGATGCCTCTGCTCCATGGCCGCGAGATTACTGGCCAGGGCACCACGCGGAGAGAGCCTGTGGACAACGGTCCCCTGCCGGAAGCCCGGACCCCGCGCTAGAGTCCGGACCACAGGGACGTTACCGATGGGTAAGGGGTGCGTGGAATGCGGCTCGGCATCAACCTCGGCTACTGGGGCGCCGGCATGGACGGCGACAACCTCGCCGTCGCCCAGGAGGCGGACCGCCTCGGCTACGACGTCTGCTGGGCGGCCGAGGCGTACGGCTCCGACGCCCCCACCGTCCTGTCCTGGGTCGCGGCGAAGACGGAACGGATCGACGTCGGCTCCGCGATCATGCAGATCCCGGCCCGGCAGCCCGCCATGACGGCGATGACCGCCGCCACCCTGGACTCGCTCTCCGGCGGCCGTTTCCGGCTCGGCCTCGGCGTCTCCGGCCCGCAGGTCTCCGAGGGCTGGTACGGCGTCGCCTTCGACAAGCCGCTCGCCCGCACCCGCGAGTACGTCGAGATCGTCCGCAAGGCCATGACCCGCGAGCGGCTCACGTACGAGGGCGCGCACTGGACCCTGCCGCTGCCGGGCGGCCCCGGCAAGCCGATCAAGCTCACCGTGCACCCGCAGCGCGAGCACATCCCCCTCTACATCGCCGCGATCGGCCCCAGGAACCTGGAGCAGACCGGCGAGATCGCCGACGGCGCGCTGCTGATCTTCCCCTCCGCCGAGCACCTGGAGGAGACGACGCTGCGCCATCTGCGCGCGGGCCGCGAGAAGGCCGGGCTGACCATGGACGGCTTCGACGTCTGCCCGACCCTCCCCCTCGCCCTCGGTGAGGACGTGGACGCCCTCGCGGACGTCTTCCGCCCGTACACCGCGCTGTACGTCGGCGGCATGGGGAGCCGCGAGCAGAACTTCTACAACCAGCTCGCCCGGCGCATGGGCTACGAGAAGGAGGCCGCCGAGATCCAGGAGAAGTACCTGGCCGGCGACAAGGCGGGCGCGGCGGCGGCCGTGCCGCGCACCCTGATCGACCGGACGGCGCTGCTCGGCCCGGTCGAGCGGATCGCGGACCGCATGACCGCCTACGCGGCGGCCGGCGTCACCACCCTCACACTCTCCCCGGCCGGGTTCACCCTGGACGAGCGGCTGGCGGCGCTGCGGGCGGGCGTCGAGGCCCTGGAGCGGGCCGGACTCGCCTGACCGGGCACGGGGGAGCGGGAGAAAGCCTGCGGCCGTGGTGGGGGCTCGGGGGGTCTTCCCCGCCACGGCCGTCACGCAGCTCAACGCGCCACCGCGCCCGGGGTTACGGCTCCGGCCTCACTCCTTCGGCCGAGCCCGCGCCGCCCCCCGGCCCTCCGACCCGGGACGGCCCCGGGAGCGCCGGGCCGGGCGCGTCACATCCAGCCCCGGCTCTTGAACAGCCGGTACAGCCCGAGGACCGTCCCCACCATCAGGACGATCACCACGGGATAGGACCACTCCCAGTGCAGCTCGGGCATGTGGTCGAAGTTCATGCCGTAGATCCCCGCGACCATCGTGGGGACCGCGGCCATGGCGGCCCAGGCGGAGATCTTGCGCATGTCGTCGTTCTGCCGCACGCCCATCTGTGCCAGATGTGCCGACAGCACGTCCGAAAGGAGCCGGTCGAGCCCCTCGACCTGCTCGTTGGCGCGGGTGAGATGGTCGTTGACGTCGCGGAAGAACGGCTGGGAGCGCTCGTTCACGAACGGCACCGTGCCGGCCGTCAGGCGGGACATCGGCCCGGCCAGGGGGCCACTGGCCCGCCGGAACTCGAGGACCTGCCGCTTGGCCGTGTAGATCCGCTCCGCCGTGTTGCCCGCCTTGCCCCCGGTCGGCGCGAACACGTCGGCCTCCAGCTCCTCCAGGTCCACCTGGAGCTCCGCCGCCACGTCGATGTAGTGGTCCACGATCGCGTCGCTCACCGCGTACAGCACCGCCGTCGGACCGTGCCGGAGCACCTCCGGGTCGGCCTCCAGGCGCTTGCGCACGGCGGCGAGGGGGGCGCCTTCGCCGTGCCGGACCGTCACCACGAACGAGTCGCCCATGAAGACCATGAGCTCGCCCGAGGAGACCCGGTCGCTCTCCGGCTCGTAGACCACCGGCTTGAGCACCGCGAACAGGGAGTCGTCGTAGACCTCCAGCTTGGGCCGCTGATGCGCCTTCAGGGCGTCCTCGACCGCCAGCGGATGCAGCGCGAACTCGGCCGTCACGTGGTCGAATTCGGCGTGGGTCGGCTCGTGCAGGCCCACCCACAGGAAGGCGTCGCCCGTCGCCCGCGCCTCGGCGAGGGCCTGCGAGAGGTCGGCGGGGCCGTCGGTACGGCGCCCGTCCCGGTAGAGGGCGGAGTCCACGATCACGCGCCGTATTCTCCCCCGCCCGGTCCCGCCCCGCACTCCCGCCGTGTCCCGTACCGCCTGCCGCGCACCCGTCGCCTCCATCCGTAGCCGTCCGTCCTCCGCCCGTACCCGCGCCTCGCCTCCCCACACCGGGCGGGCCGGCCCCGGGGCCCAGGCCGGGAGCGGTCGCCCCTTCCGTGCCCCGCTCGCGCGGCACGCCGCTTACGCTGGCGGACATGGCCACGCTGATCCTCGTCCGGCACGGACGCTCCACCGCCAACACCTCCGCGGTCCTCGCCGGGCGCACCCCCGGCGTCGCCCTCGACGAGCGCGGGGTCGCGCAGGCCGCCGCCCTGCCCGGCCGCCTCGCGGACGTGCCCCTCGCCGCCGTCGTCTCCAGCCCGCTCCAGCGCTGCCGGGAGACCGTGCGGCCGCTCCTGGACGCCCGGCCCGGTCTGCCGCTCCACATCGAGGAGCGGATCAACGAGTGCGACTACGGCGACTGGTCGGGACGCAAGCTCGCCGAACTGGCCGACGAGCCCCTCATGCAGGTCGTCCAGGCCCACGCCTCCGCCGCCGCCTTCCCCGGCGGCGAGTCCATGCGCGGCATGCAGGCCCGCGCCGTCGAGGCCGTACGCGACTGGAACGCGCGCGTCGAGGCCGAGCACGGCGAGGACGCCGTCTACGCGATGTGCTCCCACGGCGACATCATCAAGTCCCTCGTCGCCGACGCGCTCGGACTCCACCTCGACCTCTTCCAGCGCGTCCACGTCGACCCCTGTTCGGTCACCGTCATCCGCTACACCCGGCTGCGGCCCTTCCTCGTCCGGCTCGGCGACACCGGCGACTTCGCGGCTCTCGCCCCCCGCGAGACGCCCGGCGACGGCGGGGCGGCGGAGGTCGGGGGCGGCGCGGGCGCACCGTGATCCCTTCCCGCAGTAGGGTGGACGCGCCGCTGTAGTACGACGTCGAGACGCAAGGAGCCGGGAACGTGTCCCGTCAGGTGTTCCTCTACGACCCACCGGAGCGTTTCGTGGCCGGTACGGTCGGGCTGCCTGGCCGCCGCACCTTCTTCCTCCAGGCCTCCGCCGCCGGCCGGGTCACCAGCGTCGCCCTGGAGAAGGCACAGGTCGCGGCCCTCGCCGAGCGCATCGACGAACTCCTCGACGAGGTGGTGCGCCGCACCGGGGGCAATGCCCCCGTCCCGGCCGTCGCCCCCACCGACATCGCGGACACCGCCCCCCTCGACGTGCCCGTCGAGGAGGAGTTCCGGGTCGGCACCATGGCGCTCGCCTGGGACGGCGAGGAGCAGCGCATGATCGTGGAGGCGCAGGCGCTCGTCGAACTCGACGCGGACTCCGAGGAGGACCTCGCCGCGGCCGAGGAACGGCTGCTCCAGGACGAGGAGAACGGCCCGCCGATGCTCCGCGTGCGCCTCACCGGAGCCCAGGCGCGGGCGTTCGCGAAGCGCGCCCTGGACGTGGTGAACGCCGGCCGGCCGCCGTGCCCCCTGTGCAGCCTCCCGCTCGACCCCGAAGGCCATGTGTGCCCCCGCCAGAACGGGTACCGTCGCGGAGCATGAGCAGCAGCAGCCCCGAGACCCTGCCGGCCGTCGAACTGCTCGCCCGCGGTGAGCTGACCGTCCGCGGCCGGGTCCGCGAGGCGTCGAACGCGGTGCTGTACTGCTCCGTCGCCCACGAGGGCCGCGAGGCCGCCTGCGTCTACAAGCCGGTCGCGGGGGAGCGGCCCCTGTGGGACTTCCCCGACGGCACGCTGGCGCAGCGCGAGGTCGCCGCCTACGAGATCTCCGAGGCGACCGGCTGGGGCCTGGTCCCGCCGACCGTGCTCCGGGACGGGCCGTACGGCGAGGGCATGGTCCAGCTGTGGATCGAGGCCGACCCCGAGGCGCGGCTCCTCGCGCTCACCGAGGACGCGGAGCCCGGCGAGGGCTGGAAGGCCGTCGGGCCGGCCGAGGTCGGCGAGGGCCGCACCGCGCTCCTCGTCCACGCCGACAGCCCCGAACTGCGGCGGCTCGCCGTTCTGGACGCCGTCATCAACAACGGCGACCGCAAGGGCGGCCACCTGCTGCCCGCCCCCGACGGACGGCTGTACGGCATCGACCACGGCGTCACCTTCCACGTGGACGACAAGCTGCGGACCCTGCTGTGGGGCTGGGCGGGGGAGGAGCTGCCCGCCGAGGCCCTGGAGGTCCTCGACGGCCTCGGCCGTGCCCTGGCCCCGGGGGAGCCGCTCGCGGCGCGGCTGGCCCGGCTGCTCACCGCCGCCGAGATCGAGGCGCTGCGCGCCAGGGTCGGGGCGCTGCGCGAGCACCGGCGGCATCCGGAGCCGTCCGGGCAGTGGCCCGCCATCCCCTGGCCCCCCGTCTGAGCCACGGCACGACGGGCGCGCCGGAGCACGGACCTGACGTACTGCGCGGCGGCCGGCGGGCCGGGCGGCGAGGCGTCCGTCACAGTCGGGCCGGACCGTATTGTTTCGGCCACTTCTCCGGCCGTGGCCTGGGACCCTGGGGGTATGCACGCGCGGCCCTGACGTGCAAGACCGTCTAATCGGTCAAGATCTCCCCTCCGGTTCGTATCCGGAACGGCTGTCCGGTTACGCTCGGGTCATGCATGCCTGGCCCGCTTCTGAGGTCCCCGCCCTTCCCGGCAAGGGCCGCGACCTCCGGATCCACGACACCGCGACCGGCGGACGAGTGACCCTCGCCCCCGGCCCCGTCGCCCGTCTCTACGTCTGCGGCATCACGCCGTACGACGCGACCCACATGGGTCACGCGGCGACCTACAACGCGTTCGACCTCGTGCAGCGCGTGTGGCTCGACACCAAGCGGCAGGTGCACTACGTCCAGAACGTGACGGACGTGGACGACCCCCTCCTGGAGCGCGCGATCCGCGACGGCATCGACTGGACCGGCCTCGCCGAGCGCGAGACCGCCCTCTTCCGCGAGGACATGACGGCCCTGCGGATGCTGCCGCCGCAGCACTACATCGGAGCGGTCGAAGCCATACCCGGCATCGTTCCGCTGGTCGAGCGGCTGCGCGACTCCGGCGCCGCCTACGAACTCGACGGCGACATCTACTTCTCCGTCGAGGCCGACCCGCACTTCGGCTCGGTCTCGCACTACGACTCCGACCTGATGCGCCACCTCTCCGCCGAGCGCGGCGGCGACCCGGACCGTCCGGGCAAGAAGAACCCGCTCGACCCGATGCTGTGGATGGCCGCCCGCGACGGCGAGCCGAGCTGGGACGGCGGCACCCTCGGCCCCGGCCGCCCCGGCTGGCACATCGAGTGCGTCGCCATCGCCCTCGACCACCTCGGCATGGGCTTCGACGTGCAGGGCGGCGGCTCCGACCTGATCTTCCCGCACCACGAGATGGGCGCCTCGCACGCCCAGAGCCTCACCGGCGAGTACCCGATGGCCAAGGCGTACGTCCACGCCGGCATGGTGGCCCTCGACGGCGAGAAGATGTCGAAGTCGAAGGGCAACCTGGTCTTCGTCTCCGCGCTCCGCCGCCAGGGCGTCGACCCGGCCGCCATCCGGCTCTCGCTCCTCTCCCACCACTACCGCGCCGACTGGGAGTGGACCGACCAGGTCCTCCAGGACGCCGTGGACCGCCTCGGCCGCTGGCGCGCCGCGGTCTCCCGCCCCGACGGCCCCTCCGCGGACGCCCTCGTCGAGGAGCTCCGCGAGGCGCTCGCCGATGATCTCGACGCTCCGAAGGCGCTCGCGGCGGTCGACCGCTGGGCCGCGCTGCAGCACGCGGAGGGCGGTACGGACGAGTCCGCGCCCGGTCTCGTCTCCCGCGCCGTCGACGCCCTCCTCGGCGTCGCCCTGTAGGCCGACCCCCGGCCGGTTTCCGGTCCGGACACGGAGGAGGGGGCGCCCCGACCGGGGCGCCCCCTCCTCTCGTACCGTCACTCCTCCTCGGAGCCGCCGTCCTCGCCGTCCGGCCGGGGCCGGCCGTCCGGGCCGGCCTGGTCGCCCTGGTCGTCCTGGGCCGTCTCGGCCGGCGACTCGACGCCCGGTACGGCCTCCGGCCCCGGCTGGTCCGGCTTCGGCGGGCGGGTGCGCCCTCCGGCCGCGTCCCGGAGGTACGACGTGTCGCCGCCCTCCGTGGCCACCCCGGGGCCAGGACCGGGAGCGCCGGGGCCCGCACCGGGGTCGCGCCGCCGCAGATAGCGCTCGAACTCCCGGGCGATGGCCTCGCCCGAGGCCTCCGGCAGCTCGGCGGTGTCCCGCGCCTCCTCCAGCGTCTGCACGTACTCGGCGACCTCGCTGTCCTCGGCCGCCAGCTGGTCCACGCCCAGCTGCCAGGCCCGCGCGTCCTCCGGCAGCTCACCCAGCGGGATGCGCAGCCCGATGAGGTCCTCCAGGCGGTTCAGCAGCGCCAGCGTCGCCTTCGGATTCGGCGGCTGCGACACGTAGTGCGGCACCGCAGCCCACAGGCTCACCGCGGGTACGCCCGCGTGGGTGCACGCCTCCTGGAGGATGCCGACGATGCCCGTCGGGCCCTCGTACCGGGTCTCCTCCAGGTCCATCGTCCGCGCCAGGTCCGGATCGGAGGTCACCCCGCTGACCGGCACCGGACGGGTGTGCGGGGTGTCGCCCAGCAGCGCGCCGAGGATCACCACCATCTCCACGCCCAGCTCGTGGGCGAAGCCCAGCAGCTCGTTGCAGAAGGACCGCCAGCGCATCGAGGGCTCGATCCCCCGCACCAGCACCAGGTCACGGGGCTTGTCCCCGCCGACCCGCACCACGGAGAGCCGGGTCGTCGGCCAGGTGATCTTCCGGACACCGTTGTCCAGGAAGACCGTCGGCCGGTTCACCTGGAAGTCGTAGTAGTCCTCGGCGTCGAGCGCCGCGAAGACCTCGCCCTTCCATTCCCGGTCCAGATGGGCGACCGCGGTGGAGGCGGCGTCGCCGGCGTCGTTCCAGCCCTCGAACGCGGCCACCATGACCGGGTCGATCAGCTCGGGAACCCCCTCGAGCTCGATCACCCAGCGCCTCCTTTTCGAAGTTCCTGTCGTACGGACCAACCTTACGGCTTTCCGGCGGCCCGCCCGCAGCCCCCGGACTTCCCCGCAGGCCCGTGCGGCCTTGATCGGCTACCCAGGATCGGGCCGCCGCACACGGCACGCCCGAGGGGCGGCCCCTCCAGGAGGAACCGCCCCTCGGCGCACGGGAGTTACGGGACGTCACTTCCGCAGCATCGACTCGACCCCGGCGCGGATCTCGTCCGTCGCGAGACCCCGGATGGTCAGCGTCGTACGGCGGCGCAGCACGTCGTCCGCCGTCTCCGCCCACTCGTGGTCCCGGGCGTAGGCGACCTGCGCCCAGATCTCCGGGGCGTCGGGGTGGATCCGGCGGGCCAGCTCCGGGTTCTCGTTCGCCATGCGGGCGATCTCGAAGGAGAGCGAGCCGTAGTGCGTCGCCAGGTGCTTGGCGGTGTCGGCGGCCATCCGCGGACCGGGCGCCGGACCGTCCACGAGCAGCCGGTGCGCGACCGCGTTCGGGTTGGCGATGCCGGGCAACGGCAGCCGCTTGGGCAGCGTGGCGACCGGCTCGTAGTCCTCGCCGAGCGGACGGCCGGGCAGCGACTCCAGCTTCTTCATGATCGTGCGGCCGATGTGGCGGAAAGTGGTCCACTTGCCGCCGGCCACCGACAGCATCCCGCCGCGGCCCTCGGTGACGACCGTCTCGCGCTTGGCCTTGGAGGTGTCGCCGGGCCCGCCCGGCAGCACCCGCAGACCCGCGAAGGAGTACGTGATCAGATCGCGCGAGAGCTGCTGGTCGCGGATGGAGAAGGCGGCCTCGTCGAGTATCTGGGCGATGTCCTTGTCGTTGACCGCGACCTCGGCCGGGTCGCCCTCGTACTCCTCGTCGGTGGTGCCGAGGAGCAGCATGTCCTCCCAGGGGAGGGCGAAGGTGATCCGGTACTTGTCGATCGGGGTGGCCAGCGCCGCCTTCCAGGGGGAGGTGCGCTTGAGGACGAGGTGCGCGCCCTTGGACAGACGGATGGACGGGGCCGCGTTCGGGTCCTCCATCCGGCGCAGGTGGTCCACCCACGGGCCGGTGGCGTTGAGCACCAGCCGGGCCGAGACGCCGAACTCGTCGCCGGAGAGCCGGTCCCTCAGCTCCGCGCCGGTGACCCGGCCGCGGGTGAAGCGCAGTCCGGTGACCTCGGCGTGGTTGAGGACGACCGCGCCGGCGTCGACGGCGGCCCGGACGGTCATCAGGGCCATGCGCGAGTCGTTCATCTGGTCGTCGCCGTAGACGGCCACGGCCTTGAGGTCGTCCGTCCGCAGCTCCGGCACGTCCTGCGCGGCCTTGGCGGGGGAGAGGAGGTGGCCGACGCCGTCGCCGAAGGCGGAGAGCGCGGAGTACGCGAAGACGCCGGCGCCCAGCTTGGCGGCGCCGTGCGGGCCGCCCTTGTAGACGGGCAGGTAGAAGGTGAGCGGGTTGGACAGGTGGGGGGCCACCTGGCGGGAGACCGCCCGCCGCTCGAAGTGGTTCTCGGCGACGAGCTTCACCGCGCCGGTCTGCAGGTAGCGCAGGCCGCCGTGGAGCAGCTTGGAGGAGGCCGAGGAGGTGGCGCCGGCGAAGTCGCCGGCGTCCACCAGGGCCACCCGCAGACCGGCCTGCGCGGCGTGCCAGGCGGTGGAGATCCCCAGGATGCCGCCGCCGATCACCAGGAGGTCGTACGTCGCCTTGGCAAGCTGCTCTCTGGTCTCGGCGCGGGTCGGGAGCGAACCGGCGGCGGGGCGTGCTCCGAGGGCGGGAACGGTCTGCGGGGTGGTCATCTCGAATTACTCCTCGTCAGTTCTCTTCTTCGAGCCAGCCCATGGAGCGTTCAACGGCCTTCAGCCAGCTCTTGTACTCGCTGTCACGCTTCTCGGCGTCCATGCGAGGGGTCCATTCGGCCGCGCGGCGCCAGTTGGCGCGCAGGGCGTCGGTGTCCGGCCAGAAGCCGACGGCCAGGCCGGCGGCGTAGGCGGCGCCGAGGCAGGTGGTCTCGGCGACCATGGGGCGCACCACGGGGGCGTCCAGGAAGTCCGAGAGGGTCTGCATCAGCAGGTTGTTGGAGGTCATGCCGCCGTCGACCTTCAGCGCGGTCAGTTCGACGCCGGAGTCCTTCGTCATGGCGTCGGTGATCTCGCGGGTCTGCCAGGCGGTGGCCTCCAGGACGGCGCGGGCGATGTGCGCCTTGGTGACGTACCGGGTGAGACCGGCGATGACACCGCGGGCGTCGGAGCGCCAGTAGGGGGCGAAGAGGCCGGAGAAGGCCGGCACGAAGTAGGCGCCGCCGTTGTCCTCGACCGAGGAGGCGAGGGTCTCGATCTCGGCGGCGGACTTGATCAGGCCCATCTGGTCGCGCATCCACTGGACGAGCGAGCCGGTGACGGCGATCGAGCCTTCCAGGGCGTAGACCGGCTTCTGGTCGCCGATCTGGTAGCCGACCGTGGTCAGCAGGCCGCTGTAGGAGTTGATGATCTTGTCACCGGTGTTCATCAGCATGAAGGTGCCGGTGCCGTACGTGGACTTGGCCTCGCCCTCGGCGAAACAGGTCTGGCCGAAGAGGGCGGCCTGCTGGTCGCCGAGCGCGGAGGCGACCGGGATGCCGTCGAGGACGCCGCCCTTGACCGTGCCGTACACCTCGGCCGAGGAGCGGATCTCCGGCAGCACGGCGGCCGGGATCTCCATCGACGACAGGATGCGCTCGTCCCAGGCCATGTCGTGGAGGTTCATCAGCATGGTGCGGGAGGCGTTGGTGACGTCGGTGACGTGCACGCCGCCGTCGACACCGCCGGTGAGGTTCCAGATGACCCAGGAGTCCATGGTGCCGAAGAGGATCTCGCCGCGCTCGGCGCGCTCGCGCAGGCCCTCGACGTTGTCCAGCAGCCAGCGGACCTTGGGGCCGGAGAAGTAGCTCGCCAGCGGCAGGCCGGTCTCGCGGCGGAAGCGGTCCTGGCCGACGTTGCGGCCGAGCTCCTTGCAGAGGGTGTCGGTGCGGGTGTCCTGCCACACGAGGGCGTTGTGGACGGGCTCACCGGTGTTCCGGTCCCAGAGCAGGGTGGTCTCGCGCTGGTTGGTGATGCCGATGGCCTTGACGTCGGCGGAGGTGATGCCCGCCTTGTCGAGGGCGCCCGCGACGACCTCCTGGACGTTGGCCCAGATCTCGGCGGCGTCGTGTTCCACCCAGCCCGGCTTGGGGAAGATCTGCTCGTGCTCCTTCTGGTCGACCGAGACGATCCGGCCGTCCTTGTCGAAGACGATGCAGCGGGAGGAGGTGGTGCCCTGGTCGATGGCCGCGATGAAGGGGCCCGCGGTGTGTGCGTCGGTCACGATGTGCTCCAAGGGAAGTCTGGAAGAGGACGGCTCAGGCGAACGCGAGGGAGTAGATACCCGCGGCGAGGGCTCCACCGATCAGCGGTCCCACGACCGGGACCCAGGCGTAGCTCCAGTCGGAGCCGCCCTTGTTCGGCAGCGGCAGCAGGGCGTGCACGACGCGCGGACCGAGATCGCGGGCCGGGTTGATCGCGTAACCGGTCGGACCACCGAGCGAGAGGCCGATCGAGACCACGACGAAGGCCGTGATCAGGGCGCCGAGGACGCCGAGGCCCTTGCCGCTGTCGTTGAGGCCCTGCGTGAGCACGGCGAGGACCAGGACGACGGTGCCGATGATCTCGGTGGCGAGGTTCTGCCAGGCGCTGCGGATCTCGGGCCCGGTGGAGAAGATGCCCAGCACCGGGCCGGGGCCCTCGATCGGCTTCTCGCCGACGGTCTCCGGGTCGGTGAGGTGGGCCCGGAACTGTCCGTAGTACGCCACCCAGACCAGCGCTGCACCGATCATCGCGCCGAGGAACTGGCCGGCGAAGTAGACGGGGGCGTGGCTCCAGTCGCCGTCCTTGAACGCGATGCCGACCGTGACGGCGGGGTTCAGATGGGCTCCGGAGAGGGAAGCCGTCATGTAGACGGCCGTCATCACGGCGAAGCCCCACCCGAAGGTGATCGCGAGCCAGCCCGCACCCCGGGCCTTCGAGCTCTTGAGCGTCACGGCGGCGCAGACACCACCGCCGAGAAGAATGAGTACGGCGGTACCGATGGTCTCGCCGAGGAAGATGTCGGAGCTGGACACCCGCGACTCCTTTGTCCTTCGTCCAGGGGGAAGGCGAACTCCGGGTTTCTCCGGTGGTCCGCGCCCTCGTGGGAGGGCGTTTCCGGCCCTTGGCACTGCCACACTCTAACGTGTATTGCCGGTAGCTGTTCGACAATGCCGACCGATGAACGGAAGTTTTGCCCCCGGGTTAACAGCGCGTCAAGGCCCTGGGAAGGGAAAAACCCGCCGATAACGCGATCGTTACCGGCGGGTTCGAGACAGTGGTCCGCAGCGTACGGGGGCGGTCGCTCCGCGTGTCAGAAGCGGCGGGCCCCCAGGTCCCGGGAGACCGCGCGGGCGCAGTCCCGCACCGCCGCCACCAGCTCGGGACGCAGTTCCCCGTCCGGACACACCCGCTCCACGGCGCCCGTGACCGCCACCGCACCCACCGGCATCCGCCGCCGGTCGTGGACCGGCGCGGCCACCGAGGCCACGCCCTCCCAGGTCTCCTCCACGTCCGCCGCCCAGCCCCGCGCCCGGGTCATGTCGAGCAGCTCCTCGAAGGACCCCAGCTCCGTCGTCGTACGGGGCGTGAACGCCTCCCGCTCCGCCTCCACGGCCTCGCTGTGCGCCACCGGGTCGTACGCGGACAGGACCTTGCCCAGGGCCGTGGAGTGCAGGGGCTGCATGGCCCCCACCTCCAGGACCTGGCGGCTGTCGTCGGGCCGGAAGACGTGGTGCACGATCAGCACGCCCTGCTGGTGCAGCACGCCCAGGTGCACGCTCTCGCCGCTGGACCGGGCCAGGTCGTCCGTCCAGACCAGCGCCCGGGCGCGCAGCTCGTGCACGTCCAGGTAGCTGTTGCCGAGCCGCAGCAGCTCCGCGCCCAGCTGGTACCGGCCCGAGGCCGGCTCCTGCTCCACGAAGCCCTCCGCCTGGAGGGTGCGCAGGATGCCGTGGGCCGTCCCCTTGGCCAGTCCCAGAGAGGACGCGATGTCGGACAGGCCGAGCCGGCGCTCGCCGCCCGCGAGCAGTCGCAGCATCGCCGCCGCCCGTTCAAGCGACTGGATGTTCTTCGCCATCGCCCGGCCCTTCTCCCTCATCGTGCTGTTCGACAATGCTGAACACTATCGGTCCATGCCGACCTTGCGTCACACCTGACAGTGTCGGTGAAGAAGGGGCCGTACCGGGAGTCCTCGCACACAGGATGCCGTCCGCCTCGTGGGACGCCGTGTCCACCCCGGGCCGCTCGCGGTTACGCTGACCCCGTGCACGCTCCTCCGAGCGGGCAAAGCCGACAGCCGTCGCATCCCAGGGAGCACATCCATGGCCTCGTTGCCGACCCCTTCCGCCGACAGCCGCAACCGTGCCGAGACGCTCCGCGCGGCCCTCGCGAGCCGCGTCGTCGTCGCCGACGGCGCCATGGGCACCATGCTCCAGGCCCAGGACCCCACCCTCGAGGACTTCCAGAACCTCGAAGGCTGCAACGAGATCCTGAACGTCACCCGGCCCGACATCGTCGCCTCGGTCCACCGCGAGTACTTCGCCGCCGGCGTCGACTGCGTCGAGACCAACACCTTCGGCGCCAACCACTCCGCCCTCGGCGAGTACGACATCTCCCCGCGCGTCCACGAGCTGTCCGAGGCCGGCGCCCGCATCGCCCGCGAGGTCGCCGACGAGGTCACCGCCGCCGACGGCCGGCAGCGCTGGGTCCTCGGCTCCATCGGTCCCGGCACCAAGCTGCCGACCCTCGGCCACGCCCCGTACACCGTCCTGCGCGACGCCTACCAGCAGAACGCCGAGGGCCTGCTCACCGGCGGCGCCGACGCCCTGCTGATCGAAACCACCCAGGACCTCCTCCAGACCAAGGCCTCCGTCATCGGCGCCCGCCGCGCCCTCGACGCCCTCGGCGCCGACGTCCCGGTCATCGTCTCCGTCACCGTCGAGACCACCGGCACGATGCTCCTCGGCTCCGAGATCGGCGCCGCCCTGACGGCGCTGGAGCCGCTCGGCATCGACATGATCGGCCTGAACTGCGCCACCGGCCCGGCCGAGATGAGCGAGCACCTGCGCTACCTCGCCCGCCACTCGCGCATCCCGCTGTCCGTGATGCCCAACGCGGGCCTGCCCGTCCTCACCGCCGACGGCGCCCACTACCCCCTGACCCCCGCCGAGCTGGCGGACGCCCAGGAGACCTTCGTCCGCGAGTACGGGCTCTCCCTCGTCGGCGGCTGCTGCGGTACGACCCCGGAGCACCTGCGGCAGGTCGTGGAGCGCGTCCGCGACCTCACCCCGGCGCCGCGCGACCCGCGTCCCGAGCCGGGCGCGGCCTCGCTGTACCAGACCGTGCCGTTCCGCCAGGACACCTCGTACCTGGCGATCGGCGAGCGGACCAACGCCAACGGGTCGAAGAAGTTCCGCGAGGCGATGCTGGAGGGCCGCTGGGACGACTGCGTCGAGATGGCGCGCGACCAGATCCGCGAGGGCGCGCACATGCTCGACCTGTGCGTGGACTACGTGGGCCGCGACGGCGTCGCCGACATGGAGGAGCTGGCCGGACGCTTCGCCACCGCCTCCACCCTCCCCATCGTCCTGGACTCCACCGAGGTGGAGGTCATCCGCGCCGGCCTGGAGAAGCTCGGCGGCCGGGCCGTCATCAACTCCGTCAACTACGAGGACGGCGACGGCCCCGAGTCCCGCTTCGCCAAGGTCACCCGCCTTGCCCAGGAGCACGGCGCCGCCCTCATCGCCCTCACCATCGACGAGGAGGGCCAGGCGCGGACGGTCGAGAAGAAGGTCGAGATCGCGGAGCGGCTCATCGCCGACCTCACCGGCAACTGGGGCATCCACGAGTCGGACATCCTCATCGACACCCTCACCTTCACCATCTGCACCGGCCAGGAGGAGTCCCGCAAGGACGGCATCGCCACGATCGAGGCGATCCGCGAGCTGAAGCGCCGCCACCCGGACGTGCAGACCACCCTCGGCCTGTCCAACATCTCCTTCGGCCTCAACCCGGCCGCGCGCATCCTGCTGAACTCCGTCTTCCTCGACGAGTGCGTCAAGGCGGGCCTGGACTCCGCCATCGTCCACGCGAGCAAGATCCTCCCGATCGCCCGCTTCGACGAGGAGCAGGTCACCACCGCGCTGGACCTGATCTACGACCGGCGGGCCGAGGGCTACGACCCACTCCAGAAGCTGATGGCCCTCTTCGAGGGCGCCACCGCCAAGTCCCTCAAGGCCGGCAAGGCCGAGGAGCTCCTCGCCCTGCCCCTGGAGGAGCGCCTCAAGCGACGGATCATCGACGGTGAGAAGAACGGTCTGGAGGCCGACCTCGACGCCGCCCTGGAGACGACGCCGGCGCTCGACATCGTCAACAAGACGCTGCTCGACGGCATGAAGGTCGTCGGCGAGCTGTTCGGCTCCGGCCAGATGCAGCTGCCGTTCGTCCTCCAGTCCGCCGAGGTCATGAAGACGGCCGTCGCCCACCTCGAACCCCACATGGAGAAGTCGGACGACGAGGGCAAGGGCACGATCGTCCTCGCCACCGTCCGCGGCGACGTCCACGACATCGGCAAGAACCTCGTCGACATCATCCTCTCCAACAACGGCTACAACGTCGTCAACATCGGTATCAAGCAGCCCGTCTCCGCCATCCTCGAAGCCGCCGAGGAGCACCACGCCGACGTCATCGGCATGTCCGGCCTGCTGGTGAAGTCCACGGTGATCATGAAGGAGAACCTGGAGGAGCTGAACCAGCGCGACCTGGCCGCGAAGTACCCGGTCATCCTCGGCGGCGCCGCCCTCACCCGCGCCTACGTCGAACAGGACCTCCACGAGATCTACCAGGGCGAGGTCCGCTACGCCCGCGACGCCTTCGAGGGGCTGCGCCTCATGGACGCCCTGATCGCCGTGAAGCGCGGCGTCCCCGGAGCCGTACTCCCCGAGCTGAAGCAGCGCCGGGTCGCCAGGGGCTCCGCCGCGCTCCAGGTGGACGAGCCGGAGCCCGGCGGCCGCTCGGACGTGGCCACCGACAACCCGGTGCCCACCCCGCCGTTCTGGGGCACCCGCGTGGTCAAGGGCATCCCGCTCAAGGACTACGCCTCGTGGCTGGACGAGGGCGCCCTCTTCAAGGGGCAGTGGGGCCTCAAGCAGAGCCGGGCCGGGGACGGACCGACGTACGAGGAGCTGGTGGAGACCGAGGGCCGGCCCCGGCTGCGCGGCTGGCTGGACCGCCTCCACACCGACAACCTGCTGGAGGCGGCCGTCGTCCACGGCTACTTCCCGTGCGTCTCCAAGGGCGACGACCTGATCATCCTGGACGAGGCGGGCAACGAGCGGACCCGCTTCACCTTCCCGCGCCAGCGCCGCGGGCGCCGCCTCTGCCTGGCCGACTTCTTCCGCCCGGAGGACTCCGGCGAGACCGATGTCGTCGGCCTCCAGGTCGTCACCGTCGGCTCCCGGATCGGTGAGGCCACCGCCGAGCTGTTCGCCTCCGACTCCTACCGCGACTACCTGGAGCTCCACGGCCTGTCCGTGCAGCTGGCGGAGGCCCTCGCCGAGTACTGGCACGCGCGGGTCCGCGCCGAGCTGGGCTTCGCCGCCGAGGACCCGGCGGACGTGGCGGACATGTTCGACCTCAAGTACCGGGGTGCGCGCTTCTCCCTCGGCTACGGCGCCTGCCCCGACCTGGAGGACCGGGCGAAGATCGCGGAACTGCTGCGCCCGGAGCGGATCGGGGTGCACCTCTCGGAGGAGTTCCAGCTCCACCCCGAGCAGTCCACCGACGCCATCGTGCTCCACCACCCCGAGGCGAAGTACTTCAACGCGCGCTGAGGCCCCCGAGCCGCCCGGGGCGGCTCGCGGCAGCCCCCTTCGCCCGCGCGGGCGCAAATACCGGCGCACGCGCGGGCGGCGACGTACACTGGTCGGTCCAGTGCAGGCCGGTCCTTCTCCCCGTCCCGGGGGAGCGGGGGCCGGCCTTCTCGTCCCTCCATGGAGGTGTGCCGGATGACCAGTACGGTCCCCGCGTCCCTGTTCCGTCCGAACGGAAGCTCCGCCCTGCAGGCGGTCTTCCTCGACATGGACGGCACCCTCGTCGACACGGAGGGCTTCTGGTGGGACGCCGAGGTGGAGGTCTTCGCCGATCTCGGCCACCGGCTGGACGAGGCCTGGCGGGACGTCGTGGTCGGCGGCCCGATGACCCGCAGCGCCGGCTACCTCATCGAGGCCACCGGCGCCGACATCACCCTGGAGGAGCTGACGGTCCTGCTCAACGACAGGTTCGAGCAGCGCATCGCCCGGGGCGTGCCCCTCATGCCGGGCGCCGAGCGCCTCCTGACCGAGCTCGCCCGGCACGACATCCCCACCGCCCTGGTCTCCGCCTCCCACCGGCGGATCATCGACCGGGTCCTCGCCTCGCTCGGCCCGGACCGTTTCACCCTCACCGTCGCCGGCGACGAGGTCGCCCGGACCAAGCCGCACCCGGAGCCGTACCTGACGGCCGCCCGTCGCGTCGGCGCCGATCCGGCCCTGTGCGCCGTCGTGGAGGACACCGCGACGGGCGTGGCCGCCGCCGAGGCCGCCGGATGCCGGGTGGTGGCCGTCCCCTCCGTCGCCCCCATCCCGCCGCTGCCCGGCCGGGTCGTGGTGCGCTCCCTCGAAGAGGTCGACGTACCGTTCCTGCGCACGCTGATCACGGGAATCTGAGCATTTCCTGAGGCTTACCCGTGGTACCGGCGGCACGTGGGATTCCCGCATTCCCGTACCAAAAACGATCAGGCCATTCACCGTGAACGCGCCACGTGACCTTCGTCACGCAGCGTGCTCGGCGGTGGGTGGCCTGATCCCGTTCCCCGTCCGAAAAGCGGGCGCGGAGCGACCCCATGTGTCCCGTTTCGATCACCGGCGTCCGCATCGCACCCCCGCATGACTATCGACCGCCGCGCATTCATGATCACCCTGCGATTACCCCCGCACCGGGCCCCCGGTCCGGCAATACCCCTGCGGCGCACTAATCTTTCGCGAGTACTTCGCCGCATAACCGCGTGCACCGGCGCACACCCACACCGCCGTGAACACAGGAACGATCGCACATCCCGGCCCGATCGCTCCCGCCCCGACCGGGCGGCCGGCGGCGGAGTGTCCACAGACCGCTGTACCCCCGTGCCGGGTGAGGAGAACGTCCCTGATGAACCGCAAGACCTTGGTGATGCCGGCCGTGGCCGGACTGCTCGCCCCCCTCCTCGCCGCCTGCGGCGCCTCGGAGGAGAGCAGAGCCATCGTCGTCGGTACCACGGACCAGTTCACGGCCACCGAGGACGCCCCCGCCCCCCTCGACCCGGCCTTCGCCTACGACACCGGCGCCTGGAACATCCTGCGGCAGACCGTCCAGACCCTGCTGCACGTGCCGCGCGGCGGCGGCGAGCCCGTCCCCGAGGCGGCCCGGAGCTGCGGCTTCACCGACAAGGTCAGCGAGAGCTACCGCTGCACCCTGCGCTCGGGCCTCACCTTCGCCGACGGCACCCCCGTCACCGCCGAGGACGTCAAGTACTCCGTCGAGCGCGTCCTGAAGATCAAGTCGGACAACGGCACCGCGGCCCTGCTCTCCAACATCGACACCGTCGAGACCAAGGGCGACGAGGTCGTCTTCCACCTCAAGACGCCCGACGCCACCTTCCCGTACAAGCTCTCCACCCCCGTCGCCGGCATCCTCAGCAAGGACAAGTACGCCGCCGACAAGCTCCGCGACGGCTTCGAGGTCGACGGCTCCGGCCCCTACACCATGAAGGCCGAGCGCGACGGCGAGAAGGCCAC
This sequence comes from Streptomyces sp. NPDC126503, assembly GCF_040302405.1. Lineage (NCBI taxonomy): Bacteria > Bacillati > Actinomycetota > Actinomycetes > Kitasatosporales > Streptomycetaceae > Streptomyces > Streptomyces sp. NPDC126503. The sequence goes on along the minus strand of NZ_JBEORS010000020.1, from coordinate 58,001 downwards.
CCGCTTCGTCTTCACCAAGAACCCGCGCTACAAGGGCGACATCACCCTGCGCAACGAGCGGGTCGAGCTGCGCACCTTCGGCGACGCGGGCACCATGGGCGCCGCCCTGGAGAGCAAGGACATCGACATGATGGCCCGCTCGCTCTCCCAGGAGCAGATCAAGGACCTGACCGAGACCTCCCGCGACGACATCCACGTCACCGAGGTGCCCGGCCTGGAGATCCGCTACCTCGGCTTCAACACCAAGGACCCCTCCGTCCAGGAGAAGGCCGTCCGCCAGGCCATGGCCGCCGTCATCGACCGCGGCGCCCTCGTCGACCGGGTCTACGGCCCCACCGCCGAGCCGCTCTACTCGCTGATCCCCACCAGCATCACCGGCCACGCCACCCCCTTCTTCGACGTGTACGGAGAGCCCGACACCGCCCGGGCCGCCAAGCTCCTCAAGGACGCCGGCGTCCCGACCCCGGTCAAGCTGACCCTCCACTACACCACCGACCACTACGGCGCCGAGACCGCCCAGGAGTTCGAGGCGCTCAAGAACCAGCTCGTCGCCACCGAGCTCTTCGACGTCACCGTCAAGGGCGCCGAGTGGTCCCGGTTCCGCACCGCTCAGAAGCGCGGCGACTACGCCGTCTACGGCCTCGGCTGGTTCCCCGACTACCCGGACCCCGACAACTACATCGCGCCCTTCCTCGACCGCGACAACTTCCTGAACTCCCCGTACGTCAACAAGGTCGTCCGCGACCAGCTCATCCCGCGGTCCCGCCGGCAGGCCGACCGCAACGCCGCCACCCCCGTCTACGGGCAGATCCAGAAGATCGTCGCCCAGGACGTGCCCGTCCTCCCCCTGTGGCAGGGCAAGCAGTACGTCGCCTCCCGCGCCGACGTCACCGGAGTCGAGTACGCGCTCAACACCTCCTCCGACCTGCTGCTCTGGGAACTGGGCCGCGGCACCGCCTGACCCCTTCGTTGTTCCGGCCGCGCACCGCGCGCGGCCGGCCTGGCAAGAGATCAAGAGGCAAGTTCTGTGAAGGCACACACCAAGTGGCTGACGGCCCCGCTCGCCGCCGGCCTGTCCGCCGCCCTCCTCAGCGGTTGCGGAACCGAACAGGGGGCGGGCGCCGACGGAGCCGGAGGCACCGTGCGCGTCGGCATGTCCGACGAGATCCTCGCGACCGACCCGGCCGCCGGTTACGACCCCGGCTCCTGGCTCCTGTTCAACAACGTCTTCCAGTCCCTGCTGGCCTTCCCCAAGGGCGCCTCCGTGCCGGAGCCCGAGGCCGCGGAGAAGTGCGGCTTCGCCGCCGGCAGCAAGGTCTACCGCTGCACCCTGCGCCCCGGCCTGAAGTTCTCCAACGGGAACCCGCTCACCTCTGAGGACGTCAAGTTCTCCTTCGAGCGCGCCCTCAAGATCGGCGCCCCCTCCGGCCCCACGCCCCTGCTCGCCACCATCGACCGGATCGAGACCCCGGACGAGCGGACCGTGGTCTTCCACCTCAAGGTGCCGGACGCCACCTTCCCCAGCAAGATCGCCTCCGGCGCCGGCTCCATCGTCGACCACCGCGAGTACCCGGCCGACGCCCTGCGCACCGACGGCAAGGCCGTCGGCTCCGGCCCGTACAAGCTCGACTCCTTCGGCGAGACCGAGGCCGTCTTCTCGCCCAACCCCGGCTACCAGGGCACCGCCAAGCCGAAGAACGGCGGCGTCACCCTCAAGCTCTACCAGGGCGACCGCACCGCCCTCTCCCGCGCCTTCGGCGCCGGCGAGATCGACGTCGCCTACCGAGGCCTCGCCGCCGACGACATAGCCACCCTGGAGGAGTCCGCCTCCACCGGCGACCAGGGCGTCGAGGTCGTCCAGGGCAGCAGCGCCGAGGTCCAGCACCTGGTCTTCAACATGAAGGACCCGGTCGCCGGCAAGCTCGCCGTCCGCAAGGCCATCGCCCACCTCGTCGACCGCGAGGCCCTCGTCCAGGACGTCTACAAGTCGACCGCCACCCCGCTCTACTCGATCGTCCCGGCGGGCATCGCGGGCCACAACACCGCCTTCTACGACACCTACGGCACTCCCGACGCCGCCAAGGCCCGCAAGGCGCTCCGCGACGGCGGCGTCACCGGCAAGGTCAAGCTCACCCTCTGGTCCACCCCCAGCCGCTACGGCCCGGCCACCGACCAGGAGCTCAAGGCCATCGCCGGCCAGCTCAACGCCAGCGGCCTCTTCGAGGCCGACGTCAAGTCCATCCCGTTCGAGCAGTACGAGAAGGACATCGCCGCCGGCAAGTACGGCGTCTACGTCAAGGGCTGGGTCCCGGACTACCCGGACGCCGACAACTTCACCGGCCCCTTCTTCGGCGAGGGCAACGTCCTCGGCAACCACTACGAGAACGCCGCCATCACCGGCAGCCTCATCCCGAAGACCTCCGCCGTCGCCGACCGCGCGGCCACGGCCGCCGAGTTCGGCCGGATCCAGGACCTCGTCGCCGAGGAGGTCCCGTTCCTCCCGCTCTGGCAGGGCAAGCAGTACGCCGTCGCCCGGGGCCAGATCACCGGCCTGGAGTGGACCCTCGACGCCTCGACCGTCTTCCGCTTCTGGGAGATCCGCAAGGGCTGACCCGTCCCGTACGACAGCAGGGGCCCGGCGCGCACCCCGCGCGCCGGGCCCCCGCTCGTCCGTCCCCGGGACGCGGCTACTGGCCGCCGCCCGGCCGGACCAGCCCGCTCTCGTACGCGTACACCGCCGCCTGCACCCGGTCGCGCAGACCCAGCTTCGTCAGCACGTGCCCCACATGGGTCTTCACCGTCGTCTCGCTCACGAACAGGTCCGCCGCGATCTCCGCGTTCGAAAGGCCCCGCGCCACCAGCTTCAGCACCTCCACCTCACGGTCCGTCAGGGTGGCCAGCGCGTCCGGCACCTGCTCCTCGCCGGTCGGCAGATGCGCCGAGTACTTGTCGAGCAGCCGGCGCGTGATCGACGGAGCGAGCATCGCCTCGCCCGCCGCCACCACCCGGATCGCCTGCACCAGCTCGTTCGCCGGGGCGTCCTTCAGCAGGAAACCGCTCGCCCCGGCCCGCAGCGCCTCCACCACGTACTCGTCCAGGTCGAAGGTGGTCAGCACCAGGACCTTCGCCGGACCCTCCCGGCCGGGCCCCGTGATCTGACGGGTCGCCTCCACCCCGTCCATCCGCGGCATCCGGATGTCCATCAGGACCACGTCCGGCTGGAGCGCCCGCACCTGGTCCAGGGCCTGGAGGCCGTCACCGGCCTCACCCACGACCGCGATGTCCTGCTCCGCCTCCAGGATCATGCGGAAGCCGGTACGCAGCAGGGGCTGATCGTCGACCAGGAGGACACGGATCGTCACAAGGGCTCCTTCACGGACGGGTACCGGCTGTCAGCCGGGCCGGGCTCAGGGCCCGGACGGGTCCCCGCCCATTCTGCCCTGCTCCGATCCGCCCGGCTCCGGCGGGCGCACGGAGGCGATCTCCAGCGGATACACCGGGGGGGTGCCCCCGAACTCCGGGCACAGGGCCCGGTGGTCGCACCAGCCGCACAGCTTCGTCGGCCGCGGCCGCCAGTCGCCCGTCTCCGTCGCCGTACGGATCGCGTCCCACAGCGCGTGCAGCTTCCGCTCCACCCGCAGCAGGTCCGCCTCCACCGGGTCGTACGTGAGGACGTCCCCGCTGCCCAGGTACACCAGCTGGAGCCGGCGCGGCACCACGCCCTTCAGCCGCCACACCACCAGCGCGTAGAAGGTCATCTGGAACAGCGCGCCCTCGCTGTACTCGGGCCGGGGCGCCTTCCCCGTCTTGTAGTCGACGATCCGCACCTCGCCCGAGGGCGCCACGTCCACCCGGTCGATCACCCCGCGCAGCCGCAGCCCGGACTCCAGCTCCGTCTCCACGAACAGCTCCCGCTCGGCCGGCTCCAGCCGCGTCGGGTCCTCCAGCGTGAACCACCGCTCGACCAGCCGCTCGGCCTCGCCGAGCCAGCCCGCCAGCCGCTCGCCCTCGGGGTCCTCCGCGAACAGCTCGGCCAGCTCCGGGCGCGAGGACAGCAGCCGGTCCCACTGGCCCGGGATCATCGCCTTGGCCCGCGGCACCGTCCGCTCCGCCGCCGGGTCGTCGAACAGGCGCTCAAGGACCGCGTGCACCAGCGTGCCGCGCGTCGCCGCGGCGCTGGGCTTCTCCGGCAGCCGGTCGATCACCCGGAACCGGTACAGCAGCGGACACTGCATGAAGTCGCTCGCCCGCGAGGGCGACAGCGACACGGGCGCCCGGGCCCCCGCCCGCCCGTCCGCCCCGGCCTCCGGTGCCCCGGCCGCCTCCGCGGCCGCTCCCGTACTCACCGACGGCACCGACGGCACCGACGGCCCGGGCACCCCCGGCACCGGCGCACCGGACGGCACGGGGAAGGCCCCCCGCTCCGCCGTCCCGGCGGCCACCGCCGGCTCCTGCTCGCTCGTACTCATGACGAAGACCCTACGACCCGCCACCGACAGCGAGCCGCATACCATCGACCTGGGACCCCGTCGCACTGCATGATCGACCCGTGACACAGCGACGCGGTCACGGCCCGCGACGAAAGGAACCCGTGAACCAGGACGAGCCCAAGCCGCAGCGGACCAAGGAGCCCGGAGGCGGGATCCTGATGGGCCGGCCCTTCGGCGTGCCCGTCTACGTCGCCCCCAGCTGGTTCCTCGTCGCCGCCCTCATCACCTGGGTCTTCGGCGACCAGATCGAGCGCGTCCTGCCCGAACTCGGAGCGGCCCGCTACCTGGTCTCCCTCTTCTTCGCCGTCGCCTTCTACGCCTCGGTCCTGGTCCACGAGCTCGCCCACACCCTCGCGGCGCTCCGCTTCCGGCTCCCCGTGCGCCGCATCCGGCTCCAGTTCTTCGGCGGCGTCTCCGAGATCGAGAAGGAGACCGAGACCCCCGGCCGCGAATTCGTCCTCGCCTTCGTCGGCCCGCTGCTCTCCCTTCTCCTCGCCGGTGTGTTCTACCTCTCCCTGTACGCCGTCGAGCCGGGCACCGTCCCCGGCGTCCTCCTCGCCGGCCTCATGATCTCCAACCTGATCGTCGCGATCTTCAACCTGCTCCCCGGCCTGCCCCTCGACGGCGGCCGCATGCTCCGCGCCGTCGTCTGGAAGATCACCGGCAAGCCCATGAGCGGCACCGTCGCCGCCGCCTGGGTCGGCCGCGCCCTCGCCGTCGGCGTGCTCGTCGGCGTCCCCCTCCTCACCCGCACCGGCCTCCTCGGCAACTCCACCGAGGACATCAGCGGCCTGGACACCGTCACCGACGCCCTCCTCGCCGCCATCCTGGCCGCCATCATCTGGACCGGCGCCGGCAACAGCCTCCGCATGGCCCGCCTCCGGGAGCACCTGCCCGAGCTCGCCGCCCGCAGCCTCACCCGCCGCGCCATCCCCGTCGAGCCCGCCACCCCGCTCTCCGAGGCCCTGCGCCGCGCCAACGACGCCGGCGCCCGCGCGCTGGTGCTCGTCGACGGCACCGGCGCCCCCACCGCCATCGTCCGCGAGGCCGCCATCGCCGCCGTGCCCCAGCACCGGCGCCCCTGGGTCGCCGTCAGCACCCTCGCCCAGGACCTCACCGACGGCATGCGCGTCCCCGCCGAACTCACCGGACAGCCCCTCCTCGACCACCTCCGCGCCTGCCCGGCCACCGAGTACCTGGTCGTCGAGGAGACCGGCGAGATCTACGGCGTCCTGTCCACCACCGACGTCGAGCGGGCCTTCGTCAAGGCCATGGCACGACCGTCCTCGTAAGCCCGGTACTCTGTTCACATGTCCGAACCGACCGGTGCCGCCCGCCGTCGCGGGCCCTTCAAGGTCGGGGACCAGGTCCAGCTCACCGACCCCAAGGGACGCCACTACACGTTCACGCTCGAGGCCGGGAAGAACTTCCACACCCACAAGGGTTCCTTCCCCCACGACGAGCTGATCGGTGCTCCCGAGGGCAGTGTTGTCCGTACCACGGGAAACGTCGCCTACCTCGCGCTGCGCCCCCTGCTCCCCGACTACGTCCTGTCCATGCCCCGCGGCGCCGCCGTGGTCTACCCGAAGGACGCGGGCCAGATCCTCGCCTTCGCCGACATCTTCCCCGGCGCGCGCGTCGTCGAGGCCGGCGTGGGCTCCGGATCGCTCAGCAGCTTCCTGCTCCGCGCCATCGGCGACAGCGGCATGCTGCACTCCTACGAGCGCCGCGAGGACTTCGCCGAGATCGCCAAGGGCAACGTCGAGCGCTACTTCGGCGGCCCGCACCCGGCCTGGCAGCTGACCGTCGGCGACCTCCAGGACAACCTGTCCGACACCGACGTCGACCGCGTCATCCTGGACATGCTCGCCCCCTGGGAGTGCCTGGAGGCCGTCTCCAAGGCCCTCGTCCCCGGCGGCATCCTCTGCTGCTACGTGGCGACCACCACCCAGCTCGCCCGCACCGTGGAGTCCATCCGCGAGTTCGGCTGCTACGCCGAGCCGCAGCCGTGGGAGTCCATGATCCGCAACTGGCACGTCGAGGGCCTGGCCGTCCGCCCCGATCACCGCATGATCGGCCACACCGGCTTCCTCGTCACCGCCCGCCGTCTCGCGGACGGGGTCGAGCCCCCGATGCGCCGCCGCCGCCCCGCCAAGGGCGCGTACGGCGAGGACTACGAAGGCCCCAACAAGGGCTGACGTCCCGACATCACCGGCACGCCGCCGCCCCGTTCCCGCCCCGCGCGCGGAACCGGGCGGCGGCGTCCCGCTGTTCGCCCCGGTGCGCCGACCCCGCCTGTTCCCTCCCCCTGTGACGTGTGGCACGATGCCCGCAACTCCCTCGGCACCACCTCACAGGAGACCCCTCGCGTGCAGCCCTCCGCCGCCCCGGACCCCGTGGACCTCGCGCACACCCACGCCCGGCCGGCGCACTGGCTGGCCACGGCCACCGCCACCGCCGCGGTCGTCGCCCTCGCGGGCCTCCTCCAGCCGGGCCCCGCGGGAGCCACCGCCACCGCCGGAGCGCCCGTCTCCGCCCGTCCCGCGCCCGCCCCCGCGGCCGCGGACGCCACCTTCCCCCTGGAGTGCGGACCGGCGGGCCGTACCGTCGTCGGCCGGCAGGCCGTCGGCGACCTCGACGGGGACGGAAACCCGGAGACCGTCGCGACCGCGCACTGCGAATCCGGCATCGGGACCCCGCCCGGCGGCCTCTACGTCCTGACCCGCGGCAAGGAGCCCGGCGCGCCCGCCCGCGTGGTGGCGACCCTCCTGGAGCCCCGCCTCCACCGGCACGTCACCGAGCTCGCGATCCGCGACGGGGCGGTCCGCGCCACCCTGCTCGGCTACTCGTCCCCCGACGTCCCGCGCTGCTGCCCCGACGAGAAGGAGCAGGTCGGCTGGGAGTGGCGGGGCGGCGTCTTCCTCCGTACCGCCCCCGCCGGCGCGGGCGCCTGACGCGTCACTCCGCGTCGGGGCCGTACACCTCCACCCGGTCCGCCACCCGGCGGACGTGGATGCAGTCGCCCGGGCACTCCTTCGCCGAGTCCACCACGTCCTGGAGGAGGGGCAGCGGCACCGGCGTGGTCGCCCCCGGCTCCTGCAGCAGCTCGTCGTCGGCGCTCTTCACATACGCGAGCCCGTCGATGTCGAGCTCGAAGACCTCGGGAGCGTACTGCGCGCAGATGCCGTCCCCCGTGCACAGGTCCTGGTCGATCCAGACCTCCAGCGCCTCTCCGGCGCCCACGGCCGGGGCCTCGTTCTGCACGGTCATGTCTCCTGCCGTTTCTGCTTCACGCGATAAGTCGGGCCACCTCTGACGGGTGTTGACCACTCACGACCATACAACCGCCCGCTTTCAGACGGTGAAGGGTGGGTATTCCCCATGACAAGAGGGGAAGCGCAAGGGTGAAGATCGGACACACCCCGGAGTCTTTTTGATCTAGGGGTTTCAATCACCACCCACGCAGGTAGGGTCAGGAAGCGTCCAGCTCCCCTTGGAGGAGGTGAGGACCGTGGCAGCCCACGACGACGACATCAACCGCGGCATCCGGCCGGGGCGGGGGTCTGAAGACCCCGCCGGCCAGGTTGCCTATCTCGAGCAGGAAATCGCCGTCCTGCGCCGCAAGCTCGCCGACTCTCCGCGTCACACGAGGATTCTCGAGGAGCGGATCGTCGAGCTGCAGACGAACCTGGCCGGCGTGTCCGCGCAGAACGAGCGGCTCGCCAGTACGCTCCGTGAGGCCCGCGACCAGATCGTGGCCCTCAAGGAGGAGGTCGACCGGCTCGCCCAGCCGCCGGCCGGCTTCGGGGTGTTCCTGCAGGCGAACGCGGACGGTACGTGCGACATCTTCACCGGGGGCCGCAAGCTCCGGGTGAACGTGAGCCCCAGCGTCGAGCTCGACGAGCTCAAGCGGGGGCAGGAAGTCATGCTCAACGAGGCGCTCAACGTGGTCGAGGCCATGGAGTTCGAGCGCGCCGGGGACATCGTCACCCTCAAGGAGATCCTCGAGGACGGCGAGCGCGCCCTGGTGATCGGGCACACCGACGAGGAGCGGGTGGTGAGGCTCGCCGAGCCTCTGCTGGACGTCACCATCCGCCCCGGCGACGCCCTGCTGCTCGACCCCAGGTCCGGCTACGTCTACGAGGTGGTCCCCAAGAGCGAGGTCGAGGAGCTCGTTCTGGAGGAGGTCCCGGACGTCGACTACGACAAGATCGGCGGCCTGGGCAACCAGATCGAACTGATCCGCGACGCGGTCGAGCTCCCCTACCTCCACCCGGACCTCTTCAAGGAGCACGAACTGCGGCCGCCGAAGGGCATCCTGCTCTACGGTCCGCCCGGCTGCGGCAAGACGCTGATCGCCAAGGCCGTGGCCAACTCCCTGGCCAAGAAGGTCGCCGAGGTGACCGGTCAGCCCGCGGGGAAGTCGTACTTCCTCAACATCAAGGGCCCCGAGCTCCTCAACAAGTACGTCGGTGAGACCGAGCGGCACATCCGCCTCGTCTTCCAGCGTGCGCGGGAGAAGGCGAGCGAGGGCACCCCCGTGATCGTCTTCTTCGACGAGATGGAATCCCTCTTCCGCACCCGCGGCTCCGGTGTCAGCTCGGACGTGGAGAACACCATCGTCCCCCAGCTGCTCGCCGAGATCGACGGTGTGGAGGGCCTGGAGAACGTCATCGTCATCGGCGCCTCCAACCGCGAGGACATGATCGACCCCGCGATCCTGCGGCCCGGCCGGCTCGACGTCAAGATCAAGATCGAGCGTCCGGACGCGGAGGCCGCCAAGGACATCTTCGCGAAGTACCTCACGCCGAATCTGCCGCTCCACGCGGACGACGTCTCCGAGCACAGCGGTTCCAAGGCGGCCGCGGCGCACGGAATGATCCAGTCCGTCGTCGAGCAGATGTACGCGGAATCCGAGGAGAACCGGTTCCTCGAAGTCACGTACGCCAACGGCGACAAGGAAGTCCTGTACTTCAAGGACTTCAACTCCGGCGCCATGATCCAGAACATCGTGGACCGGGCCAAGAAGATGGCCATCAAGGCCTTCCTCGACCACAACCAGAAGGGCATCCGGGTCTCCCACCTCCTCCAGGCGTGCGTGGACGAGTTCAAGGAGAACGAGGACCTGCCCAACACGACCAACCCCGACGACTGGGCCCGTATCTCCGGAAAGAAGGGCGAGCGGATCGTCTTCATCCGCACCCTCGTCACCGGAAAGCAGGGCGCGGACACCGGGCGCTCCATCGACACGGTGGCCAACACCGGTCAGTACCTGTAGGAACGCGCGCCGGCTGCGGATGTCCGGAAAGCGGGCATCCGCAGCCGGCGCGTTCCACCCGGAAATTCCTCCCGGCAGCACCGGGAAATACCGCAAGTGATCTCCCCACCAGCGCGGAGCCGATCTAGGCTCATCGGTACCGCCGAGACGCGCACAGTGAGCGCCGCCGGGCAAGGAGGGCCGCATGACCGTACGGCGAGTAATGGGCATCGAGACGGAGTACGGGATCTCCGTCCCCGGACACCCGAACGCCAATGCCATGCTCACCTCGTCCCAGATCGTCAACGCCTACGCGGCCGCGATGCACCGGGCGCGCCGCGCCCGCTGGGACTTCGAGGAGGAGAACCCGCTGCGGGACGCCCGCGGCTTCGACCTCGCCCGCGAGGCCGCCGACTCCAGTCAGCTCACCGACGAGGACATCGGCCTGGCCAACGTGATCCTCACCAACGGGGCCCGGCTCTACGTGGACCACGCCCACCCCGAGTACAGCGCCCCCGAGGTCACCAATCCCCGTGACGCCGTCCTCTGGGACAAGGCCGGCGAGCGGATCATGGCCGAGGCCGCCGAGCGGGCCGCCCAGCTCCCCGGCGCCCAGCCGATCCACCTCTACAAGAACAACACCGACAACAAGGGCGCCTCCTACGGCACGCACGAGAACTACCTGATGAAGCGGGAGACCCCCTTCTCGGACATCGTGCGCCACCTGACGCCCTTCTTCGTCTCCCGCCAGGTGGTGACCGGCGCCGGCCGGGTCGGCATCGGCCAGGACGGCCGCGAGCACGGCTTCCAGATCAGCCAGCGCGCGGACTACTTCGAGGTCGAGGTCGGCCTGGAGACCACCCTCAAGCGCCCCATCATCAACACCCGGGACGAGCCGCACGCCGACGCCGAGAAGTACCGGCGCCTGCACGTGATCATCGGCGACGCCAACCTCTCCGAGATCTCGACCTACCTCAAGCTGGGCACGACCTCGCTGGTGCTGTCCATGATCGAGGACGGGTTCATCACCGTCGACCTCGCCGTCGACCAGCCGGTCCGCACCCTCCACGAGGTCTCCCACGACCCCTCGCTCCAGTACCTCGTCACGCTGCGCAGCGGCCGCACACTCACCGCGGTCCAGTTGCAGATGGAGTACTTCGAGCTGGCCAGGAAGTACGTGGAGGAACGGTACGGCGCGGACGCCGACGAGCAGACCAAGGACGTCCTCAGCCGCTGGGAGGACACCCTCACCCGGCTCGAGAACGACCCCATGAGCCTGGCCGGCGAACTCGACTGGATCGCCAAGCGGGAGGTCATGGAGGGCTACCGGCGGCGCGACGACCTCGACTGGGACGCGGCCCGGCTTCACCTGGTGGACCTCCAGTACGCGGACGTGCGCCCCGACAAGGGCCTCTACAACCGTCTGGTGGCCCGCGGCCGCATGAAGCGGCTCCTGGACGAGGCCGAGGTCGAGCGGGCCGAGACGGCCCCGCCGGAGGACACCCGGGCGTACTTCCGGGGCCGCTGCCTGGAGCAGTACGCCGACGACGTCGCCGCGGCCTCCTGGGACTCGGTGATCTTCGACCTGCCGGGCCGGGACTCCCTCCAGCGCGTGCCGACCCTGGAACCGCTGCGCGGCACCAAGGAGCACGTGAAGGCGCTCCTCGACCGCTGCCGCACGGCCGAGGAACTGGTGCGCGTGCTTTCCGGGGGCTGATTCGTGACCGGAATGCGCGCCTGAAATGGCCGGGCACCGGGAATCATGGGAACAGTGCCCGGCCGCGGGAAGAAGCCGCGGGAGAAAAACGGAAATCGAGGGGCCGATGTCAGACCCGGCTAGTAGGGTCTGATCTTGTACGGACTCAACCGAGCGGGCCGATTTCGAGCGGGGTGAGGGATATGGCGACCAAGGACACCGGCGGCGGACAGCAGAAGGCGACGCGTTCCACGGAGGAGGTCGAGGAGACCACCACGGAGGCGAGCTCCGACCTCAAGGAACGCCAGGAGAAGCTCAACGAGGACGTGGACTCCGTCCTGGACGAGATCGACGACGTGCTCGAGGAGAACGCCGAGGACTTCGTGCGTTCCTTCGTCCAGAAGGGCGGCGAGTAGCCGCTCCCGCCCTCGTCGTCCTCCGTCCCCGGAGCCCCGGAAGAAGCCGTGGGCCCGGGGACGGATGACACGCCGTGCTACGGGTAAGGTCCGTGCACAGCAAGCAAGATCGGCCCGCGTGTCCCACGGCGGGTCTCTCCCACCCGGAAGGAATCGCGTGGAAGCCAACCCTCGTAGCATCGGGCGTCTGCCGGCGGCCTTCCTGACGCCGGGCTCGTCCTCGTTCATGGACTTCCTGTCGAACCACTCGCCCGACCTGCTCCCCGGCAACCGGAAGCTGCCGGAGGGGATCGTCGAGGCGCCCCACGGCACCACCATCGTGGCCGCGACGTTCCCGGGGGGCGTCGTGCTCGCGGGTGACCGGCGGGCCACCATGGGCAACATGATCGCCCAGCGCGACATCGAGAAGGTCTTCCCGGCCGACGAGTTCTCCGCGGTCGGCATCGCCGGCACCGCGGGTCTCGCGGTCGAGATGGTGAAGCTGTTCCAGCTGGAGCTGGAGCACTTCGAGAAGGTGGAGGGCGCCACGCTCTCCCTGGAGGGCAAGGCGAACCGTCTCTCCACCATGATCCGCAGCAACCTCGGCATGGCCATGCAGGGTCTCGCCGTCGTCCCGCTCTTCGCGGGCTGGGACGAGGCCCGGGAGAAGGGCCGCATCTTCTCCTACGACGTGACCGGCGGCCGCTCCGAGGAGCACGGCTTCGCCGCCACCGGCTCGGGCTCCATCTTCGCGCGCGGCTCGATGAAGAAGCTCTACCGCGAGGACCTGACCGAGGAGCAGGCCACCACCCTGGTCGTCCAGGCGCTGTACGACGCGGCGGACGACGACTCGGCGACCGGCGGCCCCGACCTGGCCCGGCGCATCTTCCCGATCGTCACCGTCATCACCGAGGAGGGCTTCCGCAGGCTCACGGAGGAGGAGTCCTCCGCGCTGGCCCGATCGGTCACCGAGCGGCGCCTGGAGCAGCCCGACGGCCCGCGCGCGGCCCTGCTCTGACCCGTCGTCGCCCGTAGCAGCCCTTCAGACCGGAAGAAAGGGACGGTAGCCGGTGTCAACGCCGTTCTATGTCTCACCCCAGCAGGCCATGGCCGACCGGGCGGAGTACGCCCGCAAGGGCATCGCCCGCGGCCGCAGCCTCGTCGTCCTCCAGTACGCGGACGGCATCGTCTTCGTCGGCGAGAACCCCTCGCGGGCCCTCCACAAGTTCAGCGAGATCTACGACCGGATCGGGTTCGCCGCCGCCGGCAAGTACAACGAGTACGAGAACCTCCGCATCGGCGGCGTGCGCTACGCCGACCTGCGCGGTTACACCTACGATCGCGACGACGTCACGGCACGCGGCCTGGCCAACGTCTACGCGCAGACCCTGGGCACCATCTTCTCCAGCGCGGGCGAGAAGCCGTACGAGGTGGAGCTGGTCGTCGCCGAGGTCGGGACCGATCCCGAGGGCGACCAGATCTACCGGCTGCCGCACGACGGCTCGATCGTGGACGAGCACGGCTCGGTCGCGGTCGGCGGCAACGCGGAGCAGATCAGCGGTTTCCTCGACCAGCGGCACCGCGACGGCATGTCGCTCGCGGAGGCGCTGAAGCTGGCCGTGCAGGCCCTCTCGCGCGACACCAACGGCACGGAGCGGGAGATCCCCGCCGAGCGCCTGGAGGTGGCCGTCCTGGACCGTACGCGCCCCCAGCAGCGCAAGTTCAAGCGGATCGTCGGCCGGCAGCTCTCCCGCCTCCTGCAGGCGGACAACGCGGCGGTGACGAAGACGGACGAGCCCTCCGACGAGGCCCCGGAGGAGTAGGCCCCGTCCGTACCGAAGGGCCCCGGTCCCCGGACCGGGGCCCTTCGGCGTGCCGGGCCCGTGCCCTCACAGAGTCGGCGCGGGGCCGGAGGAGCCACGGGCGGCCAGGCTGACCGGCAGCAGCCCGGGCCGCGCCGGTTCGCCCGCGAGGACGGCGAGGAGCGCCTCCATGCCCCGCTCGCCGATGCGCTCGGCGGGCAGGGAGACGGTGGTCAGCTCGGGTTCCACGGCGGTCGCCAGGGCGAGGTCGTCGAAGCCCGTGACGGAGACGTCCTCGGGGACCCGCAGGCCCAGGCGGCGCAGGGCCTTGCAGGCGCCGGCGGCGAGGATGTCGTCGTCGCAGACGAGCGCGGTCGGACGGGGGCCGGGTTCCGCGAGCGCCCGCTCGGTGGCGGCCATGGCGCCGTGCACGTCCAGGGGGGCGCGGACGGTGCGTACGGAGAGCCCGGCGAGGGCCTCGGCGAGCGCGGCGGCCCGGACGTCGAAGGTCCAGGAGGGCACGGCGGAGGCCAGGTGCGCGAACCGGGTGTGCCCCAGCTCCCGGAGGTGCCGCGCCACCTGGCGCATGCCGTCGGCGACGTCCAGGTTGACGTGGGCGGCTGCTCCGCCGTCCGAGGGGTCGCTGTCCAGCATGACCAGCGGCAGATCGGTGTCCCGGAAGGCCTCCAGGGCGTCCGCCGCCATCGAGGAGGCGATGATCCCGTCCAGGGCGGCACGGGCCGAGGCGAAGGGGTCCCTGGCCGGACCGATGCCCTCGGGGGAGGGGTAGAGGACCACGCCGAAGCCGTGCCGGGCGGCGACGGCGGCGGCGCCGGTGTAGACGCGCGCGAAGAACTCGTTGGTGAGCGCCGGCACGACGAGCAGGGCGGTGCGCGTCCGGCCGAGACGGAGGTTGCGGGCGGCGAGGTTGGGCCGGTAGCCGAGCGCGGCGGCGGCCTCGCGCACGGACCCCGCGGTGCGCTCGGAGACCCGCCCGCGCCACTTGTCGCCGAGCACCAGGGAGACGGTGGCCTGCGAGACCCCGGCGGCGCGGGCCACGTCCCGGCTGGTGGGGCGGGCGCCGCCGGTCGGTTCGGGGGTCTGCACGGGGGCCTCCGGGGCGGTGGGTGAGGGGGTCCGCGGGGCGCCGCGGGTGGACCGTCGTACCGCCGACATGGTACGTATGACTGCGAAGTTATACGTAAAACCTCGGCGCGTTCCGGGGGAGGGGAGACCGACATGGCCACCGAGGCCCCGGCACACGGCGGCTATCTGGACATCCTCAGGGCCCCGCACGCGGCCCGCCTGCTGACGGGCACCCTCGTCGGCCGGCTGCCCAACGGCACCGGGCCCGTCGCGATGACCCTCTTCGTCCGCGACCAGGGCGGCAGCTACACCCTCGCGGGCGGCCTCATCGCCGCGTACGGCGTCGCCAACGCCGTCGGGCAGCCGCTCCTCGGACGTGCCGTCGACCTCAAGGGCCAGCCCCGCGTCCAGCTGCCCGCCGCGGTCCTCTCCGCCCTCGGCATGGCCCTCTTCGCCCTCACCGGCATCGGCCACCTGCCCCTGGCCTACGCCGCCGTCGTCCTCGCCGGCCTGTTCACCCCGCCGCTGGAGGGCGGTCTGCGCGCCCTCTGGCCGAGCGTCCTCGGCCGCGAGGACCGGGTCCACCGCGCGTACGCCCTCGACGCGGTCGCCCAGGAGGTCATGTTCACCGTCGGCCCGCTCCTGGTGACGCTTCTCGTGGCCCTGCGCTCACCCGCCGCCGCCCTGCTCGTGATCAACGCCCTCGGCGTCCTCGGCGCCCTCGCCGTCGTCCTCTCCGAGCCGTCCCGCGCCTGGCGCTCCGCGCCCCGCGAGGCCCACTGGCTCGGCGCCCTGCGGTCACCCGGCCTCCTCGCCCTGCTGGGCTCCTTCTTCTTCGTCGGGCTCGCCCTCGGCTCCATCACCGTCTCCGCCGTCGCCTACGCCGACGACCGGGGCGCCCCCGGCGTCTACGGCTGGCTGATGGCCGCGCTCGGCCTCGGCGCGCTCGCCGGCGGCGTCCTCTACGGCGCCCGGCAGTGGTCCGGAGCCCCCGAGCGGCGGCTGCGCGGCCTCGTCCTGCTCCTCGCCGTCTGCTACCTGCCCCTGCTGCTCACCCCGGGCCCGGCGGCCATGACCGGCCTCTCCGTGCTGTCCGGCGTCTTCCTCGCGCCCGCCCTCGCCTGCGCCTTCGTCGTCGTCGACCGGCACGCCCCGCGCGGCACCGTGACCGAGGCCTTCTCCTGGCTCGTGACCACCTTCGGCGTCGGCGCCGCCCTCGGCTCCGCCGTCGCCGGCCCGGCCGTCGAACTGGCCGGAACGGTCACCGGGTTCGCGGTGGCCGCGGCAGGCGGCCTGGTCGCCTTCCTGGTGCTCCTGGCCACCGGCCGCGCCCTGCGGGTCCCCCTCGACCCGGGCACCGGAACCGTCCCGGCCGCCCCCGCGGGCCCTGGCGACGCCGCGCGACACGCCGACCCGGGGGGCGCCCCGGAGGCCGTGCACACCGAAAAGAACGCCCGCTGAAGGAAAACGATCAGAACGGGAACGTCCAACCCGGTTTCAGCGCACGCCCTCAGGCGTAATGTTCAGACATGGACCGCCGCATTTTCGGGCTGGAGAACGAGTACGGCGTCACGTGCACGTTCAGGGGACAGCGCCGACTGTCACCTGACGAAGTGGCGCGCTACCTCTTCCGCCGTGTCGTGTCATGGGGCCGCAGCAGCAATGTCTTCCTGCGGAACGGCGCCCGCCTGTACCTCGACGTGGGTTCGCATCCGGAATACGCCACACCGGAATGCGACAACGTGACCGAACTGGTCACCCACGACAAGGCCGGCGAGCGCATTCTCGAGGGCCTGCTCGTCGACGCCGAACGCCGCCTGCACGAGGAGGGAATCGCGGGCGACGTCTATCTCTTCAAGAACAACACCGATTCGGCTGGAAACTCCTACGGCTGCCACGAGAACTATCTCGTCGCCCGGCACGGAGAGTTCTCCCGGCTCGCGGACATCCTCATTCCCTTCCTCGTCACGCGCCAGCTCATCTGCGGCGCGGGCAAGGTCCTCCAGACCCCGCGCGGCGCCGTCTACTGCGTCTCCCAGCGCGCCGAGCACATCTGGGAGGGCGTCAGCTCCGCGACCACCCGCTCGCGGCCCATCATCAACACCCGCGACGAGCCGCACGCCGACGCCGAGCGCTACCGCCGCCTCCACGTGATCGTCGGCGACTCCAACATGTCCGAGACGACCATGCTGCTCAAGGTCGGCGCCACCGACCTCGTGCTCCGCATGATCGAGGCCGGCACCGTGATGCGCGACCTGACCCTGGAGAACCCCATCCGGGCCATCCGCGAGGTCAGCCACGACATCACCGGCCAGCGCAAGGTCCGGCTGGCCAGCGGCCGCGAGGCCTCCGCCCTGGAGGTCCAGCGGGAGTACTTCGACAAGGCCTCCGACTTCGTCGACCGGCGCGGCATCCGCTCCGGCACGATCGCCCAGGTCCTGGAGCTGTGGGGCCGGGCCCTCGACGCGATCGAGTCCGAGCGGCTGGACCGCATCGAGACCGAGATCGACTGGGTCATGAAGTACAAGCTCATCGAGCGGTACCGGGCCAAGCACAACATGACCATGTCGAACCCGAGGGTCGCGCAGATAGACCTCGCCTACCACGACATCCACCGCCGCCGCGGCCTGTACTACCTGCTGCAGAAGAACGGCCAGGCGGCCCGGATCTGCAACGACCTGAAGATCTTCGAGGGCAAGTCGGTGCCCCCGCAGACCACCCGCGCCCGGCTCCGCGGCGACTTCATCCGGCGGGCCCAGGAGCAGCGGCGGGACTTCACCGTCGACTGGGTGCACCTCAAGCTGAACGACCAGGCGCAGCGGACGGTCCTGTGCAAGGACCCGTTCCGCTCCGTCGACGACCGGGTCGAGAAGCTGATCGCCGGAATGTAGGACCGCCGGCCGTACGAGGCCGCCGCCGGCCGCGTGGAGTCGTACGCGGCCACGGCGGTCGTACGACAGCGCGAGGGCCCCGCACCTCTGGTGTGCGGGGCCCTTCGACGTCACAGCGAGGTCCCCTAGAGTGTCGGGACAACTACAGTGCCGTCTGAGATCTGAGGAACACGTGCGCCGACTTGCCGGCCTTCTCGCCGTCCCGCTGCTGCTGCTCTCGACAGCCGCCTGCGGCACGGAGGAAAAGGGCTCCGAAACCGCCGCGATGACCAACGGACTGCCCGCGATCACCGCGGGCGCGAAGTTCGGGGAGAAGCCGACCCTCGCCAAGGGCGAGGGTGACCCGCCGAAGGAACTCAAGGTCAACGTCGTCAGCGAGGGCAAGGGCGCGGTCACGAAGAAGGGCGACGCGCTCCAGGTGAACTACCTGGGCCAGGCCTGGGACTCCACCACCCCCTTCGACAACAGCTTCGACCGCGGCCGCCCCTTCGACCTCACGCTCGGCGCCGGCCAGGTCATCAAGGGCTGGGACCAGGGCCTGGAGGGCCAGAAGGTCGGCAGCCGCGTCGAGATCGGCATCCCGCCGGAGCTCGGCTACGGCGCCCAGGGCCAGGGTGACATCAAGCCCAACGCCACCCTCGTCTTCGTCGTGGACATCCTCAAGGCGACCACGATCCCCAAGGCCGCCTCCGGCACCGAGGTCGCCCAGGAGAACAAGGACCTGCCCAAGGTCGGCACGAACACGGACGGCAAGGCTCCCTCGCTGACCGTTCCCAAGACGGACGAGCCCGCCAAGCTCGTCTCGAACTACGTGATCGAGGGCAAGGGCGAGGCGGTCAAGTCCACCGACACCCTGACCGTCCAGTACAAGGGCGTCCTGTGGAAGGACGGCAAGGAGTTCGACAGCTCCTACGCCCGTGGCGGCGTTCCGGCCACCTTCCAGCTGGCCGGCGTGATCCCGGGCTGGAGCAAGGGCCTGGAGGGCAAGAAGGTCGGCAGCCGCGTGCTGCTCGTCGTCCCGCCCGCCGACGGCTACGGCGACCAGGCGCAGGGTCCGATCCCCGCGAAGTCGACCCTGGTCTTCACCGTGGACATCCTGGCCAAGCAGTAGCGGGGTCCCCGCCAGCGGGGCACCCGCAGGGTAGGTTGTCCGGGTCGCGCGGGTCACCGTGCGCGCGATCCATCAGTTGAGGAGCACACTGCAGTGAGCATCGAGAAGCCCGAGGTCGACTTCCCGGGCGGCGAGCCGCCGGCCGATCTGGAGATCAAGGACATCTGGGAGGGCGACGGCGAGGTCGCCGAGGCCCGCGACCTGGTCAAGGTCCACTACGTGGGTGTGTCCTTCGACTCCGGCGAGGAGTTCGACGCCTCCTGGAACCGTGGCACCCCGCTCGAGTTCCAGCTCGGCGTCGGCCAGGTCATCCAGGGCTGGGACCAGGGCGTGCAGGGCATGAAGGTCGGCGGCCGCCGCCAGCTCGTCATCCCCGCGCACCTCGCGTACGGCGACCGCGGCGCCGGCGGCAAGATCGGCCCCGGCGAGACGCTGATCTTCGTCTGCGACCTCGTGGCCGTCACCAAGCGCTGACCCGCGCACCGCGTGACCGGTTCCGGTCGCCCGAGGGCCCCCGCTTCCCGAGGCGGGGGCCCTCGGCTTTTGCCCGGACACCCCGGGGCGGTACGGTCGGACGTCCGAGAACGGAAGACCGGGGAAGTGGGTGCAGGGCGTCGATGGCGATTGCCAAGGCCGAGCGGCTGATGAATCTGGCGCTGTGCCTGCTCGGGACGCGCCGCCCGCTGAGCAAGCGTGAGCTCCGGGGCTCCATCGAGGCCTACCTGGAAGCCGCCGGCGACGAGGCCTTCAACCGCATGTTCGAGCGGGACAAGGACGACCTGCGCGAGCTCGGCCTGGTGATCGAGACGGTCGAGAACCTCGACGGCGAGACCGGCTACCTGGCCCGCCGCGACTCCAACCGCCTGCCGCCCATCACCCTGGACGCCGAGGAGGCCGCCGCGCTCGGCCTCGCCGCCAAGGTGTGGCAGCAGGCCCGTCTCGCGGGCGCCGCCAGCGGGGCCCTCCAGAAACTCCGGGCCGCCGGCATGCCCGAGGCCGACGACACGTACGAGGCGCAGCCCAGCGCCCTCGAACCGCGCATCCCCGTCCACGAGGCGGCCTTCGAACCCCTCATGCTCGCCTGCCGCGACCGCCGGCCCGTCGTCTTCGACTACCGCAAGGCCAACTCCGCCCGCCCCGAGACCCGCCAGGTCGAGCCCTGGACCCTCGAATGCTGGCGCGGACACTGGTACCTGGCCGGGTGGGACCGGGACCGCGGGGCCGAGCGCGTCTTCCGTCTGTCCCGGATCACCGGCAAGGTCCGCTCCCGCGCCGGCGCCTTCACCGCGCCCGTCCCCGACGTCGTCACGGTCCGGGAGACCGTGGAGAGCTGGGCGGGGGAGACCGCCACCCGCTCCGCGCGCATCCGGCTCCGGGCCGGCTGCGGCTACCCGCTGCGGGCCCGCGCCCAGTCCGTGCGCGAGGGCGCGGACGGCTGGGACGAGCTGGAGATCCCGTACGGGCACGGCCTCGACGCCTGGCTCGTCGAGTTCGGCCCGGACGTCGTCGTACTGGAACCCGCCGATCTGCGGGCCGATGTGGTGGACCGGCTGCGCGCCGTGGCCAAGGGCTGAAGGGGAGGCGTACCGCATGGCGGCCAACGCGATCGACCAGACGAGGCGGATGCTGTCCCTCGTCACCTACCTCCGCGAGCGCCCGGGGGCGCACGTCGCCGACGTGGCGCGGGCCTTCGGGATCACCGAGGACGAGCTGATCTCGGACCTGGACGTGCTGCCCATGTGCGGCACCAGCTTCCGCGGCGGTGACCTGCTCGACATCGACACCGACGGCGACCGCATCTGGTGGCACAACCCGGACGACGTGGCCGCCCCGCTGCGGCTCGCCGCCGACGAGGCCACCGCGCTGCTCGTCGCGGCCCGGGCCGTGGCCACCCTCCCCGGGCTGCGCGAGAGCGACCGGGAGGCACTGCTGCGCGCCACCGCCAAGCTGGAGGCGGCGGCCGGCGAGGCGGCGGGCGCCAGCTCCCGGCTCTCCGTCACCTTCGAGTCCGAGGGCGGTGTCTTCGCCGAGGTCGACCGGGCCATCTCCGAGCGCAAGCGGCTCTGGCTCCGGTACTACTCGCCCGCTCGCGACGAACTCACCGAGCGGGAGGTGGACCCGATCCGGCTGTTCGCCGTCGGGCACACCTACATGGAGGCCTGGTGCCGCCTCTCCGAGGCGCGCCGGACGTTCCGCCTGGACCGGGTCGCGGAGATCCGGATCCTCGACGAGCACGCCGCGCCGCCCGAGCTGGAGCTGCGGGACCTCTCGGAGGGACTGGTCCAGCCGTCGGCGGACGACCCGGAGGTCGTGGTCGAGGTCGGTCCCGGCGGCCGCTGGGTCGCCGAGTACTACCCGCACGACAAGGCCGAGGAGCTGCCCGACGGCGGGCTGCGGATCACCCTGCGCACGCCCGACCCGGCCTCGCTGCGCCGGCTCGGCCTGCGCCTGGGCAGTGACGGGCGGATCGTCGCCCCGGCGGCGCTCGCCGACAGCGCCCGGGAGGCGGCCGCGGCGGCGCTCGCAGCGTACGACGGGATCTGAGGCCCCGCCGGGGCCCTGGTCGGGTGACACCGCGGGCCCCGGCGGCGCCGGCACCGACGTGCCGTCAGGGACGCGCCGGAGCGCGTGTCCCCGGGCGAGCGCGCCGGACGCGAGGAACACGGCCGCCGGCCACCAGGGACATGGGGGCCGGACGCGACGCTTCGCCCGCGAGGAGACGGGCCGAGCGGGACGCGTCGGCCCAGAGAGATGCGGCAGCCGAGGGAGATGAGCTGAATGTCCGTGATGTCCGGCCTGATGGCGCCGACGGCCCCCGTCCTCTTCAAGGCGGCCTGCCCCGACTGCCGCTCCCGCTTCGAACTCTCCCCCTCCGCCCTGCGCCTCGCCATCGGCGCCAGCCGCCGCACCACCTTCTACTCCTTCACCTGCCCCGCCTGCGGCAGCGCCGTCCGCAAGCCCGCCGGCGAACGGATCGTGGAACTGCTCACCGGCGGGGGCGTCCGCACCCTCCGCCTCCACACCACGCCCCGCACCACCGCCTGAACGCGGCCGACGACGGTCTAGGCTCAGCACATGTTCTGGCCCATGCTCGCCATCGCCCTCGGTTTCCTCGGCCTCGCCGTCCTCGGCATCCTCGGGATCAAGGTCTTCGTGGAGGTCCAGCGCCTCGGCCGTCAAGTGGCCCGCACCACACAGCGCATCCAGCAGGCCGCCGAGGAACTCGAGGACGCCGCCACCGACCTGGCCCGAACAGGCGAGGCCCTGCGCTGAGTCGGAGCCGTACGCTGCGGGAAGACCCCGCCGGCGCTCCACGGCGGACGCAATCGCGCGTATGCACGGGCATTGCCCCGCGTTTACTCGTGCGGGTTACGATCGCAGACAGCGCGGTGGCCGGACCCCGTCCGACCCGCCGGGCACCGCACGTCCATGTCGCCTCGGTGAAGAAGGTAAACAGCTATGGGTAGGCTCGGCCCCACCGAGATCATCCTCATCCTCGTCGTCATCATCCTGCTGTTCGGCGCCAAGAAGCTCCCGGACATGGCCCGCTCCCTGGGCAAGTCGGCCCGCATCCTCAAGAGCGAGGCCAAGGCGATGAAGTCCGAGGAACAGCAGAGCGCGCCCGCCGACCCGCCGCACCCCGGAGCCCAGGACCCGCAGCCCGCGCCGCGTACCATCCAGGCCGCTCCTGGTGACGTGACCAGCTCGCGTCCCGTGACGGAGCCCTCGGACACCACCAAGCGCTGACCCGGTCCGCCGCGGCCGCCGCACCGGGCGGCGGCCTGCCGCACGAGATGAGGACGTGGGTTGCTCAAGTCTGCCCGCAAGCAGGAGAGGGATCCCGAGGGCCGCATGCCCCTCGTGGAACACCTGCGTGAACTCCGCAACCGCCTGGCGAAAGGCCTCCTGGCCGTCGCGGCGGTGACGGTCGTTGCCCTCGTGTACAGCGAGGAGCTGATGCAGTTCCTGACGAAATCGGTGCCCACCTGCGCACCGGGCGTCACCAGTGACGGCGGCAACTGCGCGATCGTCTCCTTCAACACGCTGATGGCCCCCTTCAGCACGACGATCCAGCTGTCCCTGACGGTGGGCCTCGTCGTGGCCAGTCCCATCTGGCTGTACCAGCTGTGGGCCTTCGTCGCGCCCGGACTGCACAGGAACGAGAAGAAGTACACGTACGCCTTCGTCGGCGCCGCCGTCCCGCTGTTCAGCGCGGGCGCCTACCTCGCGTACCTCATCCTCCCCATCAGCGTGAAGGTCCTCATCAGCCTCACGCCCAGCGGCTCCGCGAACATCCTCTCGCTCGGTGACGTCCTCGACTTCACCCTGCGCATGGTGCTCGTCTTCGGCCTCGCCTTCGAGCTCCCGCTCATCCTGGTGATGCTCAACCTGACCGGTGTCCTCACCGGCCGCCGCATGGCCGGCTGGTGGCGCGGCGTGATCATGGGCGTCTTCGTCTTCGGCGCCGTCATCACCCCCACCACCGACCCCGTCGGCATGATCGCCCTCGCCGGGCCCATCACCGTCCTCTATTTCGGGGCCGTCGCCTTCTCGCTCCTGAACGACCGGCGGCGCCGGCGCAACAACCCCGACGCGGAACTGGACGACGACCAGGCCTCGGTGCTCGACCTCACCCCCGAGGCGGTCGGCGCCGTCGAACCCGTCACCACGGTCCCCGCCCTGCCGGAGCAGGCGGCCTCCGAGCCCGAGGCGCGCGGAGCCCAGCGCCCCGGCGGATACGACGACATCACCTGAGCCGCGCTCGCAAGGTCCCCCCGGACTCCGTCCGGGGGGACCTTTCCATGAGCGGCGACATCCCCGCCCCCGGCCGTCGCACCCACCGTGCCCGCTCGCTCACGGGCCGCATCCCCCGGGATAAAGATCGCGTCAGTGTCGGAGGGGGCGGGTAGGCTCGAGAACAAGATGACAGAGGACCTCACACCAGCCGAGGCGTACGCGGCCGCTCGCGCCCGCAACGCCGAGCAGGCCACGGCGCTGGCCCCCTTCCGCGAGATGTACGAGTTCGGTCTGGACCCCTTCCAGATCGAGGCCTGCCAGGCGCTCGAGGCGGGCAAGGGCGTGCTCGTCGCCGCCCCCACGGGCTCCGGCAAGACCATCGTCGGCGAGTTCGCCGTCCACCTCGCCCTGACCCAGGGCCGCAAGTGCTTCTACACGACCCCCATCAAGGCGCTGTCGAACCAGAAGTACGCCGATCTCGTCAAGCGGTACGGCAACGCGAAGGTCGGCCTGCTGACCGGTGACAACAGCGTCAACGGCGACGCCCCCATCGTCGTCATGACCACCGAAGTCCTCCGCAACATGCTGTACGCGGGGTCCCAGGCCCTCTCCGGCCTCGGTTACGTGGTGATGGACGAGGTCCACTACCTCTCCGACCGGTTCCGGGGAGCCGTCTGGGAGGAAGTGATCATCCACCTCCCCGAGTCGGTGACCCTCGTCTCCCTCTCGGCGACCGTCTCCAACGCGGAGGAGTTCGGCGACTGGCTGGACACGGTCCGGGGCGACACCGAGGTCATCGTCTCCGAGAGCCGCCCCGTACCCCTGTGGCAGCACGTCCTGGCCGGCCGCCGGATGTACGACCTCTTCGAGGAGGAGACCGACCACGGCGGCCGCGGCGCCGCCCGCCGCGAGGTCAACCCCGACCTCCTCCGCCTCGCCCGCACCGAGAACACGCGCACGTACAACCCGCGCGACCGGCGCCGCGGCAAGATGGTCCGGGAGGCCGACCGCGAGCGCGAGCGCCGCCAGCGCTCCCGCATCTGGACCCCCGGCCGCCCCGAGGTCATCGAGCGCCTCGACGCCGAGGGCCTGCTGCCCGCCATCACCTTCATCTTCAGCCGCGCCGGCTGCGAGGCCGCCGTCCAGCAGTGCCTCTACGCCGGACTGCGCCTCAACGACGACGAGGCCCGCCGCCGCGTCCGCGAGATCGTCGAGGAGCGGACCGCGTCGATCCCCACCGAGGACCTCCACGTCCTCGGCTACTACGAATGGCTCGAAGGCCTGGAGCGGGGCATCGCCGCCCACCACGCCGGCATGCTCCCGACCTTCAAGGAGATCGTCGAGGAACTCTTCGTACGCGGTCTCGTCAAGGCCGTCTTCGCCACCGAGACCCTCGCCCTCGGCATCAACATGCCCGCCCGCTCCGTCGTCCTGGAGAAGCTCGTCAAGTGGAACGGCGAGCAGCACGCCGACATCACCCCCGGCGAGTACACCCAGCTCACCGGACGCGCCGGCCGCCGCGGCATCGACGTCGAGGGTCACGCGGTCGTGCTCTGGCAGCGCGGCCTCGACCCGGGCCACCTCGCCGGCCTCGCCGGCACGCGCACCTACCCCCTGCGCTCCAGCTTCAAGCCCTCGTACAACATGGCGGTCAACCTGGTCGACCAGTTCGGCCGGCACCGCTCGCGCGAGCTCCTGGAGACCTCCTTCGCCCAGTTCCAGGCGGACCGCTCCGTGGTGGGCATCTCCCGCCAGGTCCAGAAGAACGAGGAGGGGCTCGCCGGCTACCGGGAGGGCATGACGTGCCACCTCGGTGATTTCGAGGAGTACGCGCGGCTCCGCCGCGAGCTGAAGGACCGCGAGACCGAACTGGCCAAGCAGGGCGCCGCCCAGCGCCGGGCCCAGGCCGCCGCCTCGCTGGAGAAGCTCAAGCCCGGAGACGTCATCCACGTCCCCACCGGCAAGTTCGCGGGCCTCGCGCTGGTCCTCGACCCGGGCATCCCCGCCGGGCGCACCAACGGCCACCGGGGCCTCGAGTACCACGACGGGCCGCGCCCGCTGGTCCTCACCGCCGAGCGGCAGGTCAAGAGGCTCGCCTCCATCGACTTCCCCGTCCCGGTGGAAGCCCTGGAGCGCATGCGGATCCCCAAGTCCTTCAACCCGCGCTCACCGCAGTCCCGCCGCGACCTCGCCTCGGCCCTGCGCACCAAGGCCGCACACCTCAACCCCGAGCGGCACCGCAGACAGCGCGCCGCGGCCGCGGACGATCGCGAGATCGCCCGGCTGCGCACCGAGATCCGCGCCCACCCCTGCCACGGCTGCGACGAGCGCGAGGACCACGCCCGCTGGGCCGAGCGCTTCCACCGGCTGCAGCGCGACACCCGGCAGCTGGAGCGGCGCATCGAGGGCCGGACGAACACCATCGCCCGCACCTTCGACCGGATCGTCGCGCTCCTCACCGAACTCGACTACCTGCGCGGCGACGAGGTGACCGAGCACGGCAAGCGGCTCGCCCGCCTCTACGGCGAACTGGACCTGCTGGCGAGCGAATGCCTGCGCGAACGGGTCTGGGAGGGCCTCAAGCCGGCCGAACTCGCCGCCTGCGTCTCGGCCCTGGTGTACGAGTCGCGCCAGGCCGACGACGCCGTCGCACCCAAGCTGCCCACCGGGAACGCGAAGGCCGCCCTCGGCGAGATGGTCCGCATCTGGGGCCGTCTCGACGCCCTGGAGGAGGAGTTCAGGATCAACCAGGCGGAGGGCGTCGGACAGCGTGAGCCCGATCTCGGCTTCGCCTGGGCGGCCTACCAGTGGGCCTCCGACAAGAGCCTCGACGAGGTGCTGCGGGAGGCCGGGATGCCGGCCGGTGACTTCGTCCGCTGGTGCAAGCAGGTCATCGACGTCCTCGGCCAGATCGCGGCGGCCGCGCCGGCGGAGAACAGCACCGTCTCCAAGAACGCGCGGAAGGCCGTCGAGGGGCTGCTGCGCGGGGTCGTCGCCTACAGCTCGGTGAGCTGACGGGCTGTCCGACACGGGTGGGACAGGGACCGGGACGGTACCGGCCCGGTCGAGGGGAAGGGCCCCGGCGCGTTGTCGCGCCGGGGCCCTTCGCCGTTAACGGGACCGCGCGGGCGGAGTGTTGGCGCCGGTCGTTCGTCCACAGGCGGTTGTCCACAGGGCTGGCGCGGGGGCGGGCGGTCGGCTTGCATGGACTCGCACACACGCACAGGGCACCGTCAGTTGGGGAGGGGACGTACGTGACCACGCAGACAGGTCCCGGCACCGGGACACGCGCGCAGCCGACCGCGACCATCACCGAGGGTCCGCGCGGCGTGCCGCTCCTCGGGAACCTGCCCGCCTTCGGCAAGAACCCCCTCGCCTTCTTCGAACAGCTCCGGGCCCGCGGAGACATGGTCCGCTGGCGCTTCGGGCGCCGGCCCGCCCTCTTCGTCGCCGACCCGGACACCATCGGGGAACTCCTCACGGAGGTCGAGCGGACCTTCGACCAGCCCGACCTCGGCATCGCCTTCCGCACCCTCCTCGGCAACGGCGTGGTCGTCGCCAAGGGCGCCGACTGGCGGCGCAGACGCTCCCTCGTCCAGCCCTCCGTCCGCCCCAAGCAGGTCCGTTCGTACGCGGCGACGATGAGCGAATGCGCCGTCGCCCTCGCCGACCGGTGGACGGACGGGCAGCGCGTCGACATCAAGAAGGAGATGGCGGCACTCACCCAGCTCATCGCCGTCCGCACCATCTTCGGCGTGGACACGGCCGCCGACACCGAGGCCATCGGCCGGGCCATGGACATCGCCCAGAAGGAGATCGGCGCCGAATTCAGCGGCATCGGCGCCCTGCTGCCCGACTGGGTGCCCACCCCCGGGCGCGCCCGCGTCAAGCGGGCCACCGCCGTCATCGACGCCGAGGTGTCCCGGGTGGTCGCCCGCCACCGGGCCGGTGACACCGACCGGCCCGACCTGCTCAGCCGGCTCCTCGCCGCCCGGGACGAGACCGGCGCCCCCCTCTCCGACCGGGAGATCCGCGACGAGACCGTCACCCTGTACATCGGCGGACACGAGACCACCAGCTCCACCCTCGTCTGGGCCTGGTACCTCCTCTCCCGCAACCCCCGGGTCCGCGCCGCCCTCACCGAGGAGCTGGACCGGGTCCTCGCGGACCACGAGCCCGGACACGACGACTACGCCTCCCTGCCGTACACGCAGGCGGTGGTGAAGGAGACGCTCCGGCTCTACCCGACGGTCTGGCTGATCACCGGCATCGCCAAGGAGGGCGCCACCCTCGGCGGCACCCCCGTCCCGGCCGGAACCCGCGTCTGGTCCAGCCAGTGGGCCACCCACCGCGACCCCCGCTGGTACGGCGACGCGGAAGCGTTCCGTCCCGAGCGCTGGCTCACCGACGAGGACGGCGAGCCCGCCGAACGGATCCCCGAGTACGCCTGGTTCCCGTTCGGTGGCGGCCCCCGGGTCTGCCTCGGCACGCGCTTCGCCCTGGTCGAAGCAGTCCTCGTCCTGGCGGTCCTGGCCCGCCGTCACCAGGTGGACGTGGCCGCCGACGAGATACGCCCGGTCCCGAGCCTGACCCTCCAGCCGGACCGCGAGGTGATCGCCACGGTGCGGACGAGGACCTGACCGGACCTCAAGGGGCAGGGGCCGCCGGGTGGGCGGAGGCGAGCGCCGTGGCAAGGGCGCGCAACCCGTCCACGCGGAGCACGCGTCCGCCGAAGCCGGGCAGCGGGACGTGAAGGGGGTCGGTCCAGGAGGACGGGATCGCCCCTGCCCCGTACACCGCGCCCGCCAGGGTGCCCGTGACGGCGGCCACGGTGTCGGTGTCCCCGCCCAGGTCGACGGCGGCCGTCAGGGCCTCCACGAAGCCGTGGGTGGTGCGCAGCGCCCACACGGCGGAGCCGAGGCAGGGCCAGACGGCTCCGTTGAACTCGGTGGCGTCCGCCGGTGACCAGTCGGGCGCGAGGACGGCCGCCCAGCGTTCGCGCTGGGCGGGGGCGACCTCGGCGAGCGCGTGGGGCAGGGCGCCGAGGGGGTCACCGCCGAGGAGTGCCACGCGTACCAGTTCGTGCAGGAGCGCCGTGCCCTCCCAGGTCGCCGGGTCGCCGTGGGTGAGGGCGGCGATCCGCCGGGCCGCGTCCATGGTCGCCGCCCGGCCCTCCGGAGCGAAGTACACGGCGGAGGTCGAGGCCCGCATCAGCGAGCCGTTGCCTGCCGCCCACCCCTCCACCTGGAAGTCGAGCGCCGCGGCCCGGTCCCACGGCTCGTGGCCGAGGAGCACCCGCTCGGTCTGCAGGCCGATGTCCTTGGGGTCGGCCGCAGCCCACCGCCGGAACCGGCCGAACAGGTCCGGCGGATCCAGTCCGGCACGTTCGAGAAGGGACTCACCGACCAGAACGGCCATCTGTGTGTCGTCCGTCGCCTCCCCCGGATCCCAGCCGCCGCCACCGCACGGCTCTCCGATGCCGTCGGGAAAGCGGGCACGGTACGCCCCCGGGGGCCCGAACTCGAAGGGGGCGCCCAGAGCGTCACCGACGGCCGCACCGAGAACGGCGCCGACGGCCCGGTCGAGGAAGGTCATGAACGCATCCTGGCAGACCCCGCCGGGCCCGGGTCGGGGGCGGGCGGTGCGGGCAGGGACCGCGCGGGAGAGCGGAGGGAGAGGACGGAACCGGCCACGGCGGCCAGGAGGATCACCCCGGCGGTGGCGAGGGTGAGGCCGTCCGGTTCCAGCAGGGGCTGACCGCGCAGTGCCTGCCAGGTCAACAGGGCGAAGACCGCCGTGTACGCCCCGGCTGCGGTCACGACCAGCCGCAGCCGGATCCGTTCGTCGGCGAGCCGGCCGAAGCGGGGGGCGAGCACGGTGAGGACGAGCAGCAGGAGGGGGAGCAGCTGAAGCGCGTGCATCCCGAAGAAGTGGGCGACGCGCAGGTCGCCGCCGGTCGTCGCCCACCCGGTCACCGGCATGGAGGGGCCGCCGTCCGGGACGCCGACGCTGTGGGCGCCGACGACGGGCGGGTTCTCGGCCGCCCGCTGCTCCGGGGTCGGCCGCACCATCAGGAAGCCGATGGCGGCGCCCGCGAGGGCGAGGAAGGAGGAGAGGCGGACGGCCCATGCGGTGGCGCGGTCGAGCATCCGGGCGCGCAGCAGCAGCACGGCGACGACCAGGGCGGCCACCCAGAGCACGACGACCGTCAGGCCCATGATCCGGAAGACGGCGGCGTCGAAGGGCGTCGCCTGATTGAAGTGGCTTTGGGTGCCCCGTACCACCTGGAGGGTGATGAGGACCATCTCCACCGCACCGGCCACGGTGATGACGGTGCCCGCCCACCGGCCTGCCCGCCGGGCGGTGGGCGGCAGCAGCGACAGCATCCAGGCGAGGGAGAGGGCGTAGGCGATGAACGAGACCGCGAATTTCAGCGGTTTGGACCAGATCGGCGCGCCCACGAGTGTCCGGTCGTCGAGGACGAGCCCGCCGACGCAGACGAGGGCGAACACGGCCATCGTTCCGGCGAACCACAGGAGGGGCCGATGGAGACGGCGATCGGCCACGGGCAGGTACGAGGACATACGGATCCCCCAAGTAATAGATAGTGGCACTAGCTGCTATCTGATAGCCCCACTATCTATGATGGAGTGTGGGCCGGCAAGGCCCGGGAGGAACGGGAAAGGTGAACGCGCCGTGCGCATCGGAGAGTTGAGCCGCAGGACCGGGGTCTCGGTGCCCACGATCAAGTTCTACGTCCGGGAGGGCCTGCTGCCCGCGGGTCGGCTGACGAGCCCGAACCAGGCCTCGTACGAGGAGGACCACGTGCGGCGGCTCCGGCTGATCAGGGCGCTCCTCGATGTCGGCGGCCTCTCCGTGGCGGCGATCCGTGAGGTGATCGCGGCCATCGACGACCCGGAACAGCCCGTGCACAAGATGCTCGGCGAGGCCGCCGCCCGCCTGGTCCCGCGGTACGAGCGCGCCTCGGACGGGCGTGCCGGGGACGGAGGCGCCGCGGAGGGGAGCGCCGCCGTGGCCCGCGCGCGGGTGGAGGGGATCATCGCGGCGCGGGGGTGGCGGGCGTACCAGGGCAACCCGGCGGGGGAGGCCCTCGTCGCGGCGCTCCAGGCCCTCGAAGAGGTCGGCCACGGCCGGTTCGCGGAGGTCCTGGACGTCTACGCCGAGGCCGCGGAAAGGGTGGCGCGCGCGGACCTGGAGTACGTGGCACGCAATGTGGCCCGCGAGGACCTGGTGGAAAGCGTCGTCGTCGGTACTGTCCTGGGCGACGCCGTCTTCGAGTCGCTGCGCCGCCTGGCCCACGTCGACGCCTCGGACCGTCTCTTCGGCCGCGAGGGGGCGCCGGGCGAGGCCCCCGGGCCGGTGTCACCCGACGGCGACTGAGGGGCGCGGACGGGCCCACCCGTGCGGCGCAGTCGAGCACGCCCGTTTCGAGGAGACCGCCGCTCCCGCGCGGTGGGCCCCGCGCCGCCCGTGCGGTCCTCACGCGCAAGGGCCCCCGTGCGCTGCCGGGGAGGCGGCGGACGGGGGCCCAGGGGTGTGTGGGGGAGGGCGGTCAGCGTTCCTGTTCGCGTTCGACCTGCTCGTTCCACTCGCGCTTGATCGCGCGCCAGGCCTCGTCGGTCTTGCCCTGGCGCCAGTAGCCCGAGATGGAGAGCCGTTCGCGCGGGACGCCCCGGTCGAGGCGCAGGTGACGGCGGAGTTCCTTCACGAAGCCGGCCTCGCCGTGGACGAAGGCGTGAACGTCGCCCGGCGGGAAGTCCAGGCCCCGCACGGCCTCCACCAAGGCCTCGCCCACGGGGCGGTCCCCCCGGTGCAGCCAGGTCACGTCCACCCCCGCCGCCGTGGCGAACTTCTGCTCCTCCGCCGCGTCCGCGATCTCCAGGAAGGCGTGCACCCGCGCCCCCTCCGGAAGCCGCTCCAGCGCCACCGCGATGGCCGGCAGCGCGCTCTCGTCGCCCGCGAGCAGGTGCCAGTCCGCCGCCGGGTCCGGGGCGTACCCGCCGCCCGGCCCCAGGAAGCGCACGGTCTCGCCGGCCCGGGCCCGCGCGGCCCACGGCCCGGCCAGGCCCTCGTCGCCGTGGACGACGAAGTCCACGGTCAGCTCGCGGTCGACCGGATCCCAGGCCCGCACGGTGTACGTCCGCGTGGTCGGCCACTGCTCCCTGGGGAACTCGGCCCGGATCCGCTCCATGTCGAAGGGCTCCGGGTAGTCCACCCCCTCCGGGGCGAACAGCAGCTTGACGTAGTGGTCGGTGTACTCCCCGGCGTCGAAGCCGGCGAGACCGGGACCGCCGAGGACGACCCGCACCATGTGCGGAGTGATCCGCTCGGTGCGCACCACACGGGCTTCGGTGGCCTTCGGTGCCTTGCGTGCGGGCTGCTCTGCCACGACGGGCTCTCCTGACTCTGCGTACTTAGGTTAACCTAAGCTAGCACTCCCGGTCGCGGACGATCCAACACCGCGTCAGCGGCCGGCGAGCACCGGAAGCAGCCGACCCACCGCCCCGCCCAGCCCCCAGCGCGCCACGAGCGCCTCCAGGGCCGCCGGGTCCCGGGGCGCGCCCGGCAGCGCCGGATCGAACTCCGGCAGGGGCGCGTCGGAGGCGACCCGCACCACCGTCGGCGCCACGTCCAGGTAGGCGGCGGCCTCCACGATCCCGCGCCGCTTGGCCGGCGTGAGCTTCGACGTCCGGTCCACCGCCGCGGCCCGGACCCCCGCCAGGTCCCCGTACTCGGTGATCAGCTGCGCGGCCGTCTTCTCGCCGATGCCCTTCACCCCGGGCAGCCCGTCGCTGGCGTCGCCCCGCAGGGCGGCGAAGTCCGCGTACTGGTCGGGCCGCACCCCGTACTTCGCCGCGATCAGCTTCCCGTCGACCAGGTCGCAGTCGCCGACGCCCTTGCGCGGGTAGAGGACCCGCACCTCCCGGGCGTCGTCCACCAGCTGGAAGAGGTCGCGGTCGCCGGTCACGATGTCCACCGGCCCCGTGGCGCGCGCGGTGAGCGTGCCGATGACGTCGTCCGCCTCGTACCCCGCCGCCCCGACCCGCGCGATCCCGAGCGCCGCCAGCACCGCCTCGATGACCGGCACCTGCGGCGACAGGGTGTCCGGGATCTCCTCCTCGTCGGGGCCGGTCTCCGTCTCCACCGCCACCCGGTGCGCCTTGTACGAGGGGATCAGGTCCACCCGCCACTGCGGCCGCCAGTCGTCGTCCCAGCACGCCACCAGGTCGTCGGGCCGGTGGTCCTGCACGAGCCGGGCGATGAAGTCGAGCAGCCCGCGCACGGCGTTGACCGGGGTGCCGTCCGGGGCCCGGACGGAGTCGGGCACACCGAAGTAGGCGCGGAAGTAGAGGCTGGCGGTGTCGAGGAGCATCAGGCGTCGCGTCACAGCGCCCGATCTTAGGCTCGCCCCGCCCTCGCCGCGCCCCGCGCGAGCCCGCACCCGCCGCCGCGCCCAGACCCCCGCCGCGCCCAGACCCCCACCCCGCCCGAGCCCGCACCCGCCGCCCCACCCGGACCCCCGCCCCGCCCGGGCGAACTCGCGTCCCCCCGCCGACACCGGTCGCCGAGGCGGCGCCGTGACGCCTGTCACCTTTGCGTTTGCCCTCCGGGGCCCCGGGCAGGGGCTCGCGCGGAGCGGACCCGGTACGAGTTTCAACCAAGAACTCGTACGCGACGGGCGCCGCGGGCCGATCCCGCCCCGCTCCACGGCCCGGCCGCGCGGGGGTGGCAGGGCCGTTCTTCATTGCTACCCGTGAGGTGTATGTGTCCAGGCTCCAGGCCGACCACCTGTACAAGGTGTTCGGCAGACGCCCCACCGACCAGTCCGAAGCCGTCCGCAGGCTCGCCGCCGGCGACGCCGACCGCGACGAGCTGCGCGCGGAGGGGACGACGGCCGCCGTCGTCGACGCGTCCTTCGCCGTCGACCCCGGTCAGATCTTCGTCGTGATGGGCCTGTCCGGCTCCGGGAAGTCCACGCTCCTGCGGATGCTCAACGGGCTGCTGGAACCCACCGCGGGCCGGGTCCTCTTCGACGGCCGCGATCTCACCGCGCTCTCCCCCCGCGAACTCCGCGCCGTCCGTGCCACCAAGATCAGCATGGTCTTCCAGCACTTCGCGCTGTTCCCGCACCGCACGGTCCTGGAGAACGCCGCCTACGGCCTGGAGGTGCAGGGCGTCCCGCGCGCCGAACGGGAGACCCGCGCCGTCGAGGCCCTCGAACTGTGCGGCCTCGCCGGCTGGGAGAAGTCCTGGCCCGACGAGCTGTCCGGCGGCATGCAGCAGCGCGTGGGCCTGGCCCGCGCGCTCGCCACCGACGCCGACCTGCTCCTCATGGACGAGTCGTTCAGCGCCCTGGACCCGCTCATCCGCCGCGACATGCAGGACCAGCTCCTGGTCCTCCAGAAGCGGCTGAAGAAGACCATCGTGTTCATCACCCACGACCTCAACGAGGCCATGCGCATCGGCGACCGCATCGCCGTCATGCGGGGCGGCCGGATCGTTCAGCTGGGCACCGCCGAGGACATCCTCGTCCGCCCCGCCGACGACTACGTCGCCTCCTTCATCCAGGACGTCGACCGGTCGCGCGTCCTCACCGCCGCCGCCGTCATGACGGACGACGAGGCCCCCGCGGACTGCGCCGCCGACTGCCCCTGCCGGCCCGTCGGCCCCGACACCCTCGTCGCGGACCTGTGCGCCGTCTCCGCGCTCGCCCCGCACCCCGTGACCGTCCGGGACACCGACGGCTCCGTCCTCGGCGTCGTACCGGCGGACCGGCTCCTCGGCGTCATGGGCGGACTCACCACCGAGGAGGTGGCCCGTGCCTAGGCTTCCCCTCGGCCAGTGGGTCGACAGTGCCGTCGACTGGCTCCAGGCCCAGCTCGCGTGGCTGTTCGACGCCATCAGCACCGGCGTCACCGGTCTCTACGACGGCATCGACGCCGCCCTGTCCGCCCCCGAGCCCCTCCTCTTCGCCGGCATCCTCGCCGTCGTCGCCTGGTGGCTGCGGGGCCTGGCCGCCGGAGTCCTCGCCTTCGCGGGCTTCGCGCTCGTCGACTCCGTCGAGCTGTGGGAGGAAGCCATGGCGACCCTCTCCCTCGTCCTCGTCGCGACCCTGGTCACGCTGGTGATCGCGGTACCGCTCGGCATCTGGGCGGCCCGGTCCAAGACCGTCAGCGCCGTCCTGCGGCCGGTCCTCGACTTCATGCAGACCATGCCGGCGATGGTCTACCTCATCCCCGGCATCATCTTCTTCGGCGTCGGTGTCGTCCCCGGCATCATCGCCACCATCGTCTTCGCGCTGCCCCCGGGCGTCCGCATGACCGAACTCGGCATCCGCCAGGTCGACGGCGAACTCGTCGAGGCGGCCGAGGCCTTCGGCACCACCCCGCGCGACACCCTGGTCCGCGTCCAGCTCCCGCTGGCCCTGCCGACGATCATGGCCGGCGTCAACCAGGTCATCATGCTCGGCCTGTCCATGGTCGTCATCGCCGGCATGGTCGGCGGCGGCGGACTCGGCGGCGCCGTCTACCGCGCCATCGGCAACGTCGACATCGGCCTCGGCTTCGAGGCCGGCGTCTCCATCGTCGTCCTCGCCATGTACCTCGACCGGATCACCGGGGCGCTCGGCCGCCAGGTCTCCCCGCTCGGCCGCCGCGCCCTGGCCAAGGCCCGCGCACTGACCGCCGGCCGCCGCGGTGCCAAGCTGTGGGCCCATCGCCCGCAGCCCGTCACCGCCCTCATCGGCGTGGTCGTCCTCGCGCTCGCCGCGAGCGGCGCCGGCCTCTGGGGCGGCAAGGGCGCCACCTCCACCACCGCCTCCGGCCCCGGCGGCGGCCACGGCAAGAAGATCAGCATCGGCTACATCCCCTGGGACGAGGGCATCGCCTCCACCTTCCTCTGGAAGGAACTCCTGGAGCGCCGCGGCTACGAGGTCGAGACCAGGCAGCTGGAGGCCGGCGCCCTCTACACGGGCCTCGCCGGCGGGCAGCTCGACTTCCAGACCGACGCCTGGCTGCCGGTGACCCACGCCCAGTACTGGGAGAAGTACCGCAACAAGCTGGAGGACCTCGGCTCCTGGTACGGCCCCACCTCCCTCGAACTCGCCGTCCCGTCCTACGTGAAGGACGTGAAGTCGCTCGCCGACCTCAAGGGCAAGGCGGACACCTTCAAGGGCCGGATCGTCGGCATCGAGCCGAGCGCCGGAATGATGGGCATCCTCAAGGACAAGGTCCTCAAGGACTACGGCCTGGAGGGCGAGTACCGGGTCGTCGACGGTTCCACCCCCGGCATGCTCGCCGAGCTGAAGCGCGCGTACGACCGCAAGGAACCGGTCGTCGTCACCCTCTGGTCCCCGCACTGGGCCTACTCCACCCACGAGCTGACCAAGCTCGCCGACCCCAAGGGCTCCTGGGGCAAGGGCGACGGCGTCCACACCCTCGCCCGCAAGGGCTTCGCCCAGGAGAACCCCGAGGTCGGCGCCTGGCTGAAGAACTTCGAACTGAGCGAGAAGCAGCTCACCGACCTCGAAGCCGTCATCCAGGAGACCGGCAAGGGCAAGGAGCAGGAAGCGGTCCGCACCTGGCTCGACCGCAACAAGGGCCTGGCGGAGAAGCTCGCCCCGCAGTGACCCGCCCGGCGGCCCCTCCCGGCCGCCGTACGACTCCTGTCCGAAAAGGGGCGGTCGCCGAACGTGTTCGGCGACCGCCCCTTTTCGCCACGACGCGAAACCCCGCCCCAAAGCTGCGTAAGGTGCAGGTAACCGGCCGGTACACACGAGGACGAGGGAGGGAGCCGTCATGGACGAGAAGGAGCCGACCCGCGTGGGCGCGGCCGTCAAGAGGCGCCGCCGCACGCTCCAGCTCACCCTGGCCGTCGTCGCCTCCCGCAGCGGCCTCTCCGTCCCCTTCCTCAGCCAGGTCGAGAACGAGCGCGCCCGGCCGAGCCGCCGCTCCCTCGACCTTCTCGCCGAGGCCCTGGAGACCACGGCCGGCGAACTCATCGCCGCCGCCGAGGCCACCCGCACCGTCGACGTCGTCCGCGCCGGCGAGCACGCCCCCGGGCACCCCGAGGGCGTCCGGCCGCTCGTCCGGGGACGTCACCAGCTGCACGCCATGGAGTTCACCGGCGAGCAGGACGCCGGCCGCGAATTCCAGCACCGCAACGACGAGTTGCTGTACGTGGCGGACGGCGCCGTCGAGATCGAGGCCGAGGGGCGCGCCCACCGGCTCGGCCGGGGGGACACCCTCTACCTCTCCGGCGGGGTGCGCCACCGCTGGCGCGCCACGGAACCCGGCACCCGTCTCCTGGTCGTGGCGGTCGCCGACCACGTGGAGGCGGAGGAGACGTGAACGACCGGGGCACGGGCGTACGTGGCCGGGCCAGAGGTGTGAGCGCGGCGACCGAGGACGTGCCTCCGGCGGCCCCTGGGCGCGGGACATGAGGGTGGTCTCCCTCGTCCCGTCGCTCACCGAGGCCGTGGCGGTCTCCGCTCCCGGCGTCCTCGTCGGCGCGACGGACTGGTGCGACCGGCCCGCGGGCCTCGACGTCGTACGGATCGGCGGCACCAAGAACCCCGATGTCGCGGCGGTCACCGCCCTCGCCCCCGATCTGGTCCTCGCCAACGAGGAGGAGAACCGCGCCCCGGACCTGGACGCCCTGCGGGCCGCGGGCCTGACCGTCCTCGTCACCGAGATCCGCACCCTCGACCAGGGGCTGCGCGAACTGGACCGGGTCCTGGCGGCCTGCGGCACCCGGACCAGGCCCCGCTGGCTGGACGAGGCGGAGGCCGCCTGGCGGGCCGTGACGCCGGACGGCCCGTACACCGCCGTCGTCCCCATCTGGCGCCGCCCCTGGATGGTCCTGGGCAGCGACACCTTCGCCGGGGACCTGCTGGCCCGCCTCGGCGTCCGCAACCTGTACGGGGACCACCCCGAGCGCTACCCGCGCGTCCCGCTCGACGAGCTCCGCGCCGCCGCGCCCGACCTGATCGTCCTGCCCGACGAGCCGTACCGCTTCACCCGCGACGACGGCCCCGAGGCGTTCCCCGGTACGGCCGCCGCGCTGGTCGACGGCCGGATGCTCACCTGGTACGGGCCGTCCCTGGCCGAAGCGCCCCGGGCGCTGTCCCGGGCCCTGCGAGCAGCACTCCGCTGACCAGGCCCCCGGCCGTACGGACCGCCGCCACCAGCCAGGCCGCGACGAGGAGCGCGTACAGGCCGGCCGCCACCCACCGGACCCCTGCGAGCCCGGTGTGGCGGGCCAGCGCCTCGGCGCCGGTCACACAGGTCCCGACGGGGAAGGTGAACGCCCACCAGGACAGCGCGAACCCCATGCCCCGCCGCCGGGCCCGCACCACCAGCGCGCCCGCGAGCGCCAGCCACAGCAGGGCGAAGCCCATGACCGGCACGCCGTAGAGCACGGCGAACGCGGTGAAGCCGTGCGCGTACGCGGCGGGCAGCACGCCCCCGGCGGTGTCCGCGAAGTGGCCGGCGGCGGTGACCGACTGGCCCAGTGGGCCGAGCACCAGGAACAGGGACGGCGTGAGCGGCGACGGCGGCGGGCCACCCGTCACGAGCCGGCCGAAGACGAGCGGCAGGACCAGGAGCGTGGCGTACAGGCTCACGCCGAACAGCGCGTAGCAGCCGAGCAGGAGGGTCTCCCGGGCCTGCCCCGCCGGCAGGTGGGGGAGGAGGAGCGGTCCCTGCGCCGCCGAGACCATCGGCGGGACCACCGGCAGGAGCCACGCCGGGGAGGCGCCCTCGATCCGGTGGTGCACCACCATCAGGTACGGCACGGCCACCGCCGTCACCAGTCCGAGCAGCGTGCCGGCGGAGAACAGGACCGCGTCGAGGGCGACGGCGGCCGGCAGCCCGATCCAGTCCCGCCCGACGCTCAGGGCCCCGCCGCCGACCGACAGCAGCGCCATCGCCGCACAGCCGTGGAACGGGGCCGTCGCCGGGTCCAGGAGGTGGGCGCGTGCCTGGTCCCGGTGGCGGACGTGGTGGACGGCCCGGGCGGCGACCAGGACGGTCAGCATCAGCAGGGACAGGGCCCAGACGAGGCCGGCGGCGGTACGGAGCCCGGGTGTCGGGAGGGGGAGCGCGGCGCCCGCGGTGGCGACGACGGCGGTGCCCATGACGGAGGCGTACCACTGGGGGCCGAGGTGCCGCACGGACCGGACGGTACGGAGGGAGGGGACCGGTACCGCGGGTGGGACGGGCTCGGTGCGGCCGGCTCCGAGGTCCGGGCGCCGGTCGGCGTCGGGCACGGGCGTGCGGGTCTCCGGGCGGAAAGGTGCGTGGCTTGCCATGGTCCTGACCTTCTCCCGCCGGTGCCGCCCCCACCAGGGAGGTCCCGCCTATGAGGCCATAAGCTGACTTTATGAGCAGTGAGCCGGGCGAGACGCCGCACCCCCTGTCCCACCGGGTCCCCGACCTCGGCGCGCTCGAACTCCTCCTGGCGGTCGCCCGGCACGGCAGCCTCGGGGCCGCCGCCCGGGAGGTCGGCATCACCCAGCCCGCCGCCAGCAGCCGCATC
Source organism: Streptomyces sp. NPDC126503 (assembly GCF_040302405.1). Taxonomy (NCBI): domain Bacteria; kingdom Bacillati; phylum Actinomycetota; class Actinomycetes; order Kitasatosporales; family Streptomycetaceae; genus Streptomyces; species Streptomyces sp. NPDC126503. The sequence continues at coordinate 18,978 of NZ_JBEORS010000020.1, read as the reverse complement.
CGCTCGATGGAACGGCAGCTGGGCGTGGCGCTGGTCGACCGTTCGCCGCGCGGGTCGCGCCTCACCGACGCGGGGGCCCTCGTCACGGACTGGGCCCGCCGGATCGTGGAGGCCGCGGAGGCCTTCGACGCGGGCGCGCAGGCCCTGCGGACCCGCCGCGACTCGCGGCTGCGGGTCGTCGCCTCCATGACGATCGCCGAATACCTGATGCCGGGCTGGCTGATCGCCCTGCGCGCCGAGCGGCCCGGCACGGCCGTCTCGCTCCAGGCCGGGAACTCGGCCGCGGTCGCCGAACGGCTCCTCGCCGGCGAGGCGGACCTCGGCTTCGTGGAGGGCCTCGCGGTGCCGGACGGCCTCGACGGGGCCGTGATCGCCCACGACCGGCTCGCCGTGGTCGCCGCGCCCGGCCACCCCTGGGCCCGCCGCCGCGGGCCGCTGGACCCGGCCGAACTGGCGGCGACCCCGCTGGTGCTCCGGGAACGCGGCTCGGGCACCCGCCAGGTCCTGGACGCGGCCCTCGCCGCCCACGGCGGCCTCGCGGAGCCCCTCCTCGAACTCGCCTCCACGACCGCGGTCAAGGCCGCCGCCGTGAGCGGCGCCGGCCCCGCCGTGCTCAGCGAACTCGCCGTCGCGGAGGAACTCTCCTCCCGCCGTCTCGTCGCCGTCCCGGTCCACGACGTCCTCCTCCGCCGCGACCTCCGCGCCGTCTGGCCCACCGGCCACCGTCCCACCGGCCCGGCCCGCGACCTCCTGTCCCTGACGAGGGCCCGCCCGCGCGGCTGAGAAGGGGAGGGCAGGGCAGCGCCGGCCGCCCTCGGCTCCGGCCCCCGGCGGCTCAGACCGTGGCGGCCCGGTGCGTGATCCGGCCGTTCAGGACCGTCAGGAGCACCGGGACGTCCGGCAGTTCGGTCGCCGGGACCGTCAGCGGGTCGTCCGAGAGGACCGTGAGGTCGGCGCGGTGGCCGAGGGCCAGGCGGCCCGCCTCGTGCTCCTCGCCCGCCGCGTAGGCGGGGGCCGTGGTCATGCCCCGCAGCGCCTCCAGCGCCGTCAGGGCCTGCTCGGGTCCGTGCGGCGGCAGGCTGAGGTCGCGGCTGGGGCGGCGGTGCCGGGCCCCGGCCATCACGCCGAGCGGCGGGAACGGCGCGATCGGCCAGTCCGACCCCAGCACCACCGTCGCCCCGGAGTCCCGGAGGTCCCGGCAGCGCCAGGCGCGCGAGGCCCGCTCCTCCCCGAGACGGCGCGACCAGTTGTCGGTGTGGTCCGCACGCGTGAAGTCGCAGCAGTGGGTGGGCTGCATGGACGCGAGGACCCCCAGCTCCGCGAACCGGTGCAGCGTGTCGTCCGGCACCGTCTCGATGTGCTCCACCCGGTGCCGCACCGGGCCCCCGCCGGAGGCCTGTGCCTTCTCGACGGAGTCGAGGACGTGCCGTACCGCCGCGTCCCCGATGGCGTGCGTCGCCGTGGGCACCCCGGCCCGGTGCAGTTCACCGACGACCCGGGTGTACGCCTCGGGGTCCGGCCAGAACGCGTGCGTGGACTGGCCGTGGCAGTCGGGCCGCTCCAGCCACGCCGTGCCGTTGTCGATCGTGCCGTCCATGAACAGCTTCACGCCGGCGACCCGCCACAGGGCCCCGCCCGTGCCCTGCTGCTCGATGAGCGCGCGTACGGCATCGGCGTCCGCGCCGGGCTGGCACCAGGGCGCCACCCGCAGGCGCAGAGGCAGCTCGCCGGCCGCGTCGAGGTCGGCGTACAGCTCCAGGCTCGCCCCGTTGGCGTCCATGGCGTGGCCGCCGGTCAGACCGGCCGCGGCCATGGACCGCAGTGCCGCGGCGAGCCCTTCCCGGCGCTCCTCGGCGGTCGGCTGCGGGGCCACCCGCTCCACCAGCGCGCAGGCGGCGTCCTCCTGCAGGAGACCGGTCGGACGGCCGTCGGCGTCGCACACGACCTCGGCGGAGGCCTGATCGAAGGTGCGCGGCCCGTCGACCCCGGCGAGTTCGAGGGCCCGCCGGCTGGCGAGGGCGGAGTGCGCGTCGAACAGGAGGAGGAAGGCGGGGATGTTGTGGAGGACGGAGTCGAAGGGCGCGATCCCGACCGGCACGTCACCGAACACGTTCGGGTCGAGTCCCCAGCCGAACAGCCACTCCCCGCGCCGCAGCCGCCGCGCCCCCAGGGACAGCGCCGCCCGCACGTCGGCGAGGTCGGCGCACTCGGACAGGTCGAGCCCGCCCGTCAGTTCGGCCCCGCTGACCGGGTGGATGTGGCCGTCCACGAAGCCGGGCGTCACGACGCCGCCCTTCAGGTCGACGACGGTGGTGCCGGGGTCCGCGAGCGCCCGGATCTCGCGGTCGTCGCCCAGCGCGGAGATCCGGCCGGCGGCGGACACGGCGAGCGCGGTCTCCGGCAGGAACGCGCCCGTGCCCGGGTCGAGCAGCCGGGCCGAGTGGAGGACGAGCGGGGTGGTGCGCACAGGGACTCCAGACGAGGAGAAGGGGGAGGGGAGGGGAGACCGGGGTTCAGGAGGTACGGGGTGGCGCCGGCGGGGCGGTCCCCTCCGCACCCGGGAGCGCGGCGTCCGTCAGTGCCCCGGCGGCGAGCCCCAGTTCGCGTTCCGCCGTCGTGACGGCCATGCGGGTCACCGCCTCCGGGCGGTCGGTGCGGTCGGAGTTGGCGTGGGCGCCGAGGCCGTCGAGGACGACGAGGATCTGGATCGCCGTCGTGCGCGGGTCGTCCGTGCGGAACTCGCCGCGTTCGACGCCCTCCCGGATGAGCGCTTCGAGCCGGTCGTCGGAGGCGAGCTCCATCTCCGTGACCCGGTCGCGCAGCACGGGCCGGTAGCGGCTGAGGTGCCGGGCGTTGATCCACAGGCGGCTGATGTCGTCGTACGCCTCACCGGCGGAGAGGGCGAAGTACCGCGCGAGGTACTGGGTCGGCGTCCCGTGGGGCCGCTCGGCCGGCAGCAGGGAGTCGAGTTCACCGAGCGCGGCCACGGCGAAGGCCTCGGCCACGAGGTCCTCCGCCGAGGGGAAGTAGTGGCTGATCAGTCCGGGCCGGACGGCCAGTTCCTCGGCGATTCGCCGGAGGGTGACGCACTCCAGGCCCTCGGTGAGGGCGACCCGGGCGGCGGTCCGCACGATCTCTGCCCGGCGGGCCTCCGGAGATTTCCGAACTCGCTTGCGCTCAACGCTTGACGGCATACCGGTGATGCTATTGAGTGTGCGACCAATAAGCAACCAGGTGGGCACGACACGCACCGGAGGGCCGCATGGCTTCCACGATCCCCGACCCGCTCCCGCGCCCCGAGAGCGACCGGGCCACCCCGCCGGTCACCGACCGGCCCGGCGGCGTCGAGGCCCACGGCATCGACCACATCCCCGACACCGAGCGCCACGGGCACCCCCGCGAACTCTTCTCCGTCTGGGCCGCGGCGAACGTGAACTACCTCAGCCTCGTCATCGGCGGAGCCCTGATCCTCATGGGCCTGACGCTCGGGCAGGCGCTGGCCGTGATCGTCGTCGGCAACCTCTTCTGGCTGCTGACCGGCCTCCTCGCCACCTCGGGACCGGCCGCCGGCGCGCCGAGCGAGGTGATCACCCGCGCGCTGTACGGCGTGCTCGGCAACCGCGTCAACAACGCGATCGGCGGCTGGCTCGTCTCCGTCTGCTACTTCGCCCTGAACCTGGCCGCCGCGGCGACCGCCGCCTTCGCGCTCGTCGAGCGGACCGGCCTCACCGCCACCACCCCCGTCAAGGTGGTCGTCATCGTCGCGATCGCCGCTCTCACCCTGGCCATCAGCGTCTACGGCCACGGACTGATCATCAAGCTCTACCTTCCGCTCACGCTCGCCCTCGCCGGCGCCTTCGCCGTCGTCGCGCTCGCCGTCCTCCGCCACGCCGACTTCTCGTACGCCCCCGCCGAGCCACTGACCGGCACGGACCTGTGGACGGTGCTGATCGCGGGGACGACGCTGATCGCCTCGGGGCCGCTCTCCTACACGACCAGCGCCGACTTCTCCCGCTACCTGCCGCGTACGGCCCCGGCGAAGGCGATCGCCGGCTGGACCGCGCTCGGCGCCTTCGTGCCCAGCGTCGTCGTCTGCTCGCTGGGGGCGCTCGCGGCGACGGCGGTCGACATGACCGACCCCCAGAACGCGCTCCAGGAGATCCTGCCGGGCTGGTTCGTCCCGGTCTTCCTGATCGCCCTGGTCCTCGGCACGGTGTCCCTCAACGCGCTCACCGCGTACAGCGCCGGCCTCGCCCTCCAGGCCGTCGGCTTCCGCGTCCGCCGGACGGTGAGCGTCCTCCTCGACGGCGCCGCCGCCGTCGCCCTCACCCTCTACGGCCTGCTCGTCTCCCACTTCCTGGACACCGTCAGCAACGCGCTCCAGGTGATCGTGGTCCTCATCGGCCCGCTGATGACCGTCTACGCCACCGACATCCTGCTGCGCCGCAACCGGTACGACGGCGTCGCCCTCACGGACGAGACCCCGGGCAGCCCGTTCTGGTTCACCGGCGGGGTCAACGTGCCCGGTGCCACGGCCCTGCTGGGCGGTGTGGCCGCCGCGGCGCTCTGCGTGAACACCCTTTACACCGGCCCGGTGGCCGGGGCCCTCGGCGGCATGGACCTCTCCCTCCCGGCCGGCATGGCCGTCTCCGCGGTCCTCTACGTGTCCCTCGGCCGCCGCGCGGTGGCCGCCACGGCCCGCTGAAGGGCGGGGCGGCCGGAGCCCACCCCGCCCGCCCCGCGCCCCGCCGGCCCGGAGGGCGTACCCGTCACGCTCCCACCGTGGCGACGGCCGCCGCGCCGACCTCCCCGGCCCCCACCGTCTCCTCCCCGGTCCGGGACCGGACCCCGGCCCCGGGGGCGGCCGGCCCGTCGGTCCCGGCACGGGCCCTCGCCGTCCCGGCCGCCCGTGCCGCCGCCGCCACGACCAGCCCCCGCATCACCCGCGGGTCCTCGCCCATCTCCGGGTGCCACTGCACGCCCAGCGCCCAGGCGGGCTCCGCCAGCTCCACCGCCTCGACCGTGCCGTCCTCGGCGTGGGCCGAGACGCGGAGCCCCGCGCCCAGCCGGTCCACGGCCTGGTGGTGGTACGTCGGTACCTGGGCAGGATCCGGTACGAGCGCGGCGTAACGGGTGCCCGGTACCGGCGCGACCGCGTGGCGGCCGATCACCCCGACCGCCTCCACGTGCCCGTCGACGTGCTGCGCCAGCGTGCCGCCGAGCGCCACGTTCAGCAGCTGCATGCCCCGGCAGATGCCGAGCAGCGGCGTGCCCGAGGCGAGGGCCGCGTCGATCAGGGCCAGCTCCCAGGAGTCCCTTTCCCGGGCCGGCGGGCCGGTACGGGGGTCGGGCTCGGCCCCGTACCGTACGGGCTCCACGTCCGCGCCGCCCGCGACGACCAGACCGTCGAGCCGGGCCACGACCGCCGCCGCGGCGGCCGGCTCGTCGGGCGGCAGCAGCACCGCGAGACCGCCGCTCTCCCGGACGTGGCGGGGGTACGCGGCGGGGAGCAGCGTCGCCGGCATGTCCCACACCCCCCACCGCGCCTGGTCCAGATAGGTGGTCACGCCGATGAGCGGCTTGGTCACGAGGATTCCTCCAAGGGGCGGAGCGAGCGGGGGCGGGGGAGCGGGGGCGGGCGCGGCCGGTCAGTCGCGTTCGAGCTCGGCCTCGGCGGCGGCGAGCGCCGCGAACTCCTCCTCGGGCGCCCGCGCGACCAGGCGGTGCCGACTGTAGAGCGCGAAGTAGGCGAGGGCGATCACGTACACCCCGAGGGCCAGGAACGCCGCCGTCCGGTCCACCAGGAAGGTGGCGACGAGCGCGGAGAGCGCCAGGACCAGGGCGACGGACGAGGTCACCGTCCCGCCGGGCGTCCGGTACGGCCGGTGCAGCCCCGGCTCGCGCCGCCGCAGCACGATGTGGGAGAGCGCCATGAGGGCGTAGGAGATGGTCGCGCCGAAGACGGCGATGTTGAGCATCCGGGCCCCGTCCCCGGAGCCGGCGGCGAGCGCGAAGCCGATCGCGCCGGGGATGATCAGGCCCAGGTAGGGGGACTTGCGGCGGCTGGTGAGGGAGAGGAAACGGGGCAGGTAGCCCGCCCGGGAGAGGGCGAACAGCTGCCGCGACCCGGCGTAGATGAGGGAGAAGAAGGAGGCGACGAGCCCGGCGAGGCCCGCGTAGTTCACGAACCGGCTCAGCGCGGTCGGCTCGCCGTCGCCCTGGAGCGCCACCACCAGCGGATTGCCGGCCTCCTGGACGGCGGCGGAGCCACGTGCCCCGGTCGTCGCGAGGAAGGTCACGACGGCGAGGAGCACCAGCACGCCGAGCGAGAGGGCGAGCGCCTTCGGCAGCGACCGCACCGGGTCCTTGGCCTCCTCGGCGGCGAGCGGCACCCCTTCGACGCCCAGGAAGAACCACATGCCGAAGGGGAACGCGGCCCAGATCCCGAGGAGCCCGAACGGCAGCCAGGAGTTCGCCCCGAAGGCCCCGGCGTCCACCGGGATGTCGTTCAGGCGGTCGACCCGGAAGTCGGTGAAGGCGCCGAAAGCGAAGACCAGCAGCGCGGCGACGGCGACGGCCGTCACGATCAGGCTGAAGCGCAGGGCCTCACCGACGCCCCACAGGTGGATGCCGATGAAGAGGGCGAAACAGACCAGGTACACCGGCCAGCCCGACTCCAGTCCGAACAGGCCGAGGGATTCCACGTAGTCGCCGATGAAGAGGGAGATCGCGGCGGGGGCGAGGACGTACTCGACGAGGATCGCGGTGCCGGTCAGGAAGCCGCCCCAGGTGCCGAGCGCCCGGCGCGCGAAACCGTAACCGCCGCCCGCCGTGGGCAGGATCGCGGAGAGCTCGGCGAGCGCGAAGACCAGGCAGGCGTACATGACGCCCATGAGGACGGTGGCGACGGCCAGTCCGCCGAAACCGCCCTTCGACAGGCCGATGTTCCAGCCGGAGAAGTCACCGGAGACGACGTAGGCGACGCCGAGTCCGGTGAGCAGCAGCCACCCGGCGCTGCCGCGGCGCAGCGAGCGGCGGGCCAGGTAGTCGTCGTCCCCGGGGGACGTGACCCCCGCGGGCCCGGTCACCGGGGCTGTTTCACCGGTGCGTCCCGGGGTACTTCCGGAGGGGTTTCCGGTTCCGCCGCCGGCCGGACCTCCGGTCGCGCCCCCGGTCGTTTCGTCGAGCGTCATGGCAGCGTCAGCTCCCCGCAACGGGCCTGGTGTCCAATGGATCGATCCCATACCTTTGCGTCGGCGGAGTGGCGAGCGCAAGCCCCCGCGCGTAACTTCCGGATTACGTGAGGAAGCCCCGCAGCAGCGCCGCCGTGCCCGCGCAGTGCTCCCGCATCACCTCCCGCGCCGCGTCCGCGTCGCCGTCGAGCACCGCCTCCACCAGGGCCGTGTGCTGGTGCTGGGAGTGCTCCAGGTTGCGGACGAGCAGCGGGATGCAGTCCAGGAGGTCGTTGACGGTCGCCCGGACGGCCGCGTACTGCGCCGTCAGCGTCGGCGAGCCGGAGAGCTCCGCGAGGACCAGGTGGAAGAGGGTGTCCTGGCGCCGGTAGTCGTCCAGCGGGGCGTCGTGCGTGGCGGCCAGCGCGGCCCGCAGCCGTTCGGTCGCCGCCGCGTCGAGGCCGTGCGCCGCGCACAGGCCGGCCGCCCCGACCTCCAGGACCTCGCGGAAGCGCAGGGTGTCCTCCATGTCGACGGCGGCGATCCGGCGGCGCAGTTCCTCCTCGTCGGCCGTCCGCGTCCGGGGCAGGACGAACGTCCCCCCGTACCGGCCGCGCCGGCTCTCCACGAGGCCCTGCTCCTGGAGGACCTTGAGGACCTCGCGCAGGGTGACCCGGCTGATTCCCATCCGGTCGGCGAGCTCCCGTTCGGCGGGCAGCCGTTCGCCGCCGGGCACGAGACCGAGCCGTACGACCTGGAGGATCTGCTCCAAGGCCTCCTCGAAACCGTTCCCCGCGCGCACCGGCCGCAGTACGGGCGTCAACCGGTCCGGCACGTCACTCGTACGGGCCACGTTCTCGTTTCCCCTTCCCGGGCACTTCACAAGCAATGGTCTTCGTGCATACCTTATGGCTCCCGGCAGGCCGAAGGAGGAGTCATCCCGTGGCAGACCGCACAGCCCCGCTCACCGTCGAGGAACTGCGTGCCCTCGTCGCGAGCGGCGAGATCGACACCGTCGTCCTGGCCTTCCCCGACATGCAGGGGCGGCTCCAGGGCAAGCGGTTCGCCGCACCGTTCTTCCTCGACGAGGTCCTCGACCACGGCACGGAAGGCTGCAACTACCTGCTCGCCGTCGACACCGAGATGAACACGGTCGACGGCTACGAGATGTCCTCCTGGGAACGCGGCTACGGCGACTTCGCCATGCACCCCGACCTCACCACCCTCCGCCGGGTCCCCTGGAACGAGGCCACCGCCATGGTGACCGCCGACCTCGCCTGGGGCGACGGCACCCCCGTGGTCGCCGCACCCCGCCAGATCCTCCGCCACCAGCTCGACCGGCTCGCCGCCCACGGCCTCACCGCCCACGTCGGCACCGAGCTCGAGTTCATCGTCTTCAAGGACACCTACGAGCAGGCGTGGGACGCCCACTACCGCGGCCTCACCCCGGTGAACCAGTACAACATCGACTACTCCGTCCTCGGAACCGGCCGGGTCGAGCCGCTGCTGCGCCGCATCCGCAACGAGATGACCGGCGCCGGCCTCACCGTCGAGTCCGCCAAGGGCGAGTGCAACCCGGGCCAGCACGAGATCGCCTTCAAGTACGCCGAGGCCCTCGTCACCTGCGACCGGCACGCCGTCTACAAGACCGGCGCGAAGGAGATCGCCGCCCAGGAAGGCGTCTCCCTCACCTTCATGGCGAAGTACAACGAGCGCGAGGGCAACTCCTGCCACATCCACCTCTCCCTCCAGGACGCGGAGGGCCACAACGTCATGGCCGGGGACGACCCGCACGGAATGTCCGCGACCATGCGCCACTTCCTCGCCGGACAGCTCGCCGCCCTCCGCGACTTCTCCCTCCTCTACGCGCCGAACATCAACTCCTACAAGCGGTTCCAGCCCGGATCCTTCGCCCCCACCGCCGTCGCCTGGGGCCACGACAACCGCACCTGCGCCCTCCGGGTCGTCGGCCACGGCCGCTCCACCCGCTTCGAGAACCGGCTCCCCGGCGGCGACGTCAACCCCTACCTCGCCGTCGCCGGCATGATCGCGGCCGGCCTCCACGGCATCGAGCAGCGTCTCGAACTGCCTCCGGCCTGCACCGGCAACGCCTACACCGGTGACTACGCGCACGTTCCCACGACCCTGCGCGAGGCCGCCGAACTCTGGGAGACCAGCGAGATCGCCAAGGAGGCCTTCGGCGCCGAGGTCGTCGCCCACTACCGCACCATGGCGCGCGTCGAACTGGACGCCTTCGACGCCGCCGTCACTGACTGGGAACTGCGCCGCTCCTTCGAACGCCTCTGAGCGACGGCCCCATCCCGATCCCCCACCGCGGCCCCCTCCGCGAATCTCCACCACGGCTCCCGCCACGGCCCCCCACCGCGAACCCCGCCCAGCAGCCCCCGCCCGCAGCCCCTGCGCGAAAGGAATGAGGACCAGGGAGTGGAAGAGTTGCTCCAGGTACTGAACCCGGCGACCGAGGACATCGTCGCCACCGTCCCCGCCGCCACCCCCGCCGACGTCGACGCCGCCGTCCTCCGGGCCGCCGCCGCCCAGCGGGACTGGGCGTCGGCCGCGCCCGCCGACCGCGCCCGGCTGCTCCGCCGCTTCGCGTCCACCGTGGACGAGCACGTCGAGGAACTCGCCCTCCTGGAGGTCCGCGAGGCCGGACACACCCTCGGCAACGCCCGCTGGGAGGCCGGCAACGTCCGCGACCTCCTCGACTACGCCGCCGGGGGAGTGGAGCGTCTGAACGGACGCCAGATCCCCGTCCCCGGCGGACTCGACGTCACGATCCTCGAACCCCTCGGGGTCGTCGGCGTCATCGCCCCCTGGAACTTCCCCATGCCGATCGCCGCCTGGGCCACCGCGCCCGCCCTCGCCGCCGGCAACGCCGTCGTCCTCAAGCCGGCCGAGACCACCCCCCTCACGGCCCTCCGCCTCGCCGAACTCGCCCTCACCGCCGGACTCCCCGAAGGCCTCTTCCAGGTCCTCCCCGGCACCGGCCCCGTCGCCGGCGACGCCCTCGTCACCCACCCGGGCATCGCCAAGATCGTCTTCACCGGCTCCACCCGCGTCGGAAAGTCGATCATGGCGAAGTGCGCCGGCCAGGTGAAGCGGGTCACCCTCGAACTCGGCGGCAAGAGCCCGAACATCGTCTTCGCCGACGCGGACCTCGAGGCGGCGGCCGCCGCGGCGCCGATGGCCTTCCTCGACAACAGCGGCCAGGACTGCTGTGCCCGCACCCGCGTCCTCGTCCAGCGCGAGGTGTACGACCGCTTCCTGGAGCTGCTCACCCCCGCCATCGAGGAGATCGTCGTCGGCGACCCGCTCGACGCCCGCACCCAGATGGGGCCGCTTATCTCCCGGGCCCAGCTCGACCGCGTCCGCTCCTACGTCACCGACGACCTCGACGCCATCCGGGGCAAGGCCCCCGAAGGCCCCGGCTTCTGGTTCCCGCCCACCGTCCTCACCGGCGTGCCCGAGGACGCCCCCTGCGCCGTCGAGGAGATCTTCGGACCCGTCGCCGTCGTCCTTCCCTTCGAGGACGAGGCCGACGCGATCCGCCTCGCCAACGCCACCGAGTACGGCCTGTCCGGCTCCATCTGGACCCGGGACGTCGGCCGCGCCCTGCGCGCCTCGCGCGCCGTCCGCGCCGGCAACCTCTCCGTCAACTCCCACTCCAGCGTGCGCTACTGGACCCCGTTCGGCGGCTACCGCCAGTCCGGCCTCGGCCGGGAGCTCGGGCCCGACGCCCTGACCGCCTTCACCGAAACCAAGAACGTCTTCATCAGCACGGAGGCCTGACCGCATGAGCACCGAAGCGACCGAAGGAACCGTCTGCCGCCGCCTCGTCGGCCGTACCGCCGTCATCACCGGAGCCGGCAGCGGCATCGGCCTCGCCACCGCCCGGCGGCTCGCCTCCGAAGGCGCCCACGTCGTCTGCGGCGACATCGACGAGACCGCGGGCAAGGCCGCCGCCGAGGAGGTCGGCGGCACCTTCGTCAAGGTCGACGTCACCGATCCGGAGGAGGTCGAGGCCCTGTACCGCACCGCCTTCGAGACCTACGGCTCCGTCGACATCGCCTTCAACAACGCCGGCATCTCGCCCCCCGACGACGACTCCATCCTGGAGACCGGGCTGGAGGCCTGGAAGCGCGTCCAGGACGTCAACCTGACCTCCGTCTACCTGTGCTGCAAGGCCGCCCTGCCGTACATGCGCCGCCAGGGCAAGGGCTCCATCATCAACACCGCGTCCTTCGTCGCCGTGATGGGAGCGGCCACCAGCCAGATCTCCTACACCGCCTCCAAGGGCGGCGTCCTCGCCATGTCCCGCGAGCTGGGCGTCCAGTTCGCCCGCGAGGGCATCCGCGTCAACGCCCTCTGCCCGGGACCGGTCAACACCCCGCTCCTCCAGGAGCTGTTCGCCAAGGACCCCGAGCGGGCCGCCCGCCGCCTGGTCCACATCCCCGTGGGCCGCTTCGCCGAGGCCGAGGAGATCGCCGCCGCCGTCGCCTTCCTCGCCAGCGACGACTCCTCCTTCGTCAACGCCAGTGACTTCCTCGTGGACGGCGGCATCTCCGGCGCGTACGTGACGCCCCTCTAGCCACTCCGACCCCCCACACCCCCCGCACCCCCCACCCGGCAGCCGGGCGCCTCGAGGCGCCCGGCTGCCGCGCGAAGCAGGGCCGGAGCGAGGTCAGAGGAAGGTCTTGCCCTCGCCCCGGTAGGTGGGCACGGTGTCCGTCACCCGGTCGCCCTCGACCAACCGCAGGCTGTCGAACCGCTCGCACAGCTCGCCGGCCTTCGCGTGCCGGAACCACACCTTGTCGCCGATCCGCAGGTCGTCGGCCGGCGAGCCCAGCAGCGGTGTCTGGACCTCTCCCGGGCCCTCCTGCGGGTCGTACCGCAGTCCCTCCGGCAGGTACGGCACGGGCAGCCGGTCCTCGCCCGCCACCCCCGACGCCGGATAGCCGCCGCCGAGGACGGTCACCACACCCACCCCGGGCCGGCGCACCACCGGCTGCGCGAACAGCGCCGCCGGACGGCCGCTGAAGGAGGAGTAGTGGTCGAAAAGGCGCGGCACGAACAGGCCCGAACCGGCGGCGATCTCCGTCACCGCCTCCTCGGCCGCCGTGTGCTGCACGCTGCCGGTGCCGCCGCCGTTCACGAACTCCAGGTCCGGCGCCACCGCCCGCACCGCGCGCACCACGGCCGCCCGGCGCTCCGCCAGCTCCCGGCGCGCGGCCGCCTGCATCAGCCGGACCGCCCGCGACCGCAGCGGCCGGCCCGCCACCGCGTCCCCGACACCGGCCACATGCCCCTCGTACGCCATGAGCCCGACCAGCCGGAAACCCGGCCGGCGCCCGACCGAGCGGGCCAGCTCGGCCAGCTCCGCCGGGGTGCGCAGCGGCGAGCGGCGCGCTCCGATCCGTATCCGTCCCCCCAGGAGACGCAGCGCGGTGTCCAGCTCCAGACAGACCCGGACCTCCTCCTCCCCGCCGGACCGGGAGGCGTCGATCAGATCGAGCTGCGCCACGTCGTCGACCATGACGGTCACCGCCGCCGCCAGCTTCGGGTCCCGGGCCAGTTCCGCGAACCCGGCGCGGTCGGCCGACGGATAGGCGAGCAGCACGTCCGCGAACCCGGCGCGCGCCAGCCACAGCGACTCGGCGAGCGTGAACGACATCACGCCCGCGAATCCCGGCCGCGCCAGCACCCGCTCCAGGAGCGCCCGGCACCGCACGGACTTGCTCGCCACCCGCACCGGCTTGCCCCCGGCCCGCCGTACGAGGTCGTCCGCGTTGGCGTCGAACGCCTCCAGATCGACGATCGCCACGGGCGCGTCGAGATGGGCGGTGGCCCGGTCGTACCGGGAACGGTCGGCGGCGCGGGGAGTCATGGCCCGAGCTTGCCAGACGGGTTTACGGGTGGGTAGCCCCTGAGTTCCCGCGCGGCGGGGAACAGCCCGTAGAGTGACGGGCATTGTCGACACGAGCAGGGGGACGGGGATGACCGACAACCATCCGCGCCCGTCCTCGCGCATCACCGAAACCCTCCTCCACCCCCCGCACCTCCCGGGCCCCATGCCACCCCTGGCTCCTCCGCCCGCCGCGCCGGCACCGGACTCCCGCCGTACGGCCTCCGGGGCGGGACAGGCCTCCTCCCCGGCTCCGGCGCCGTCCGCCCCGGCGCCGCCCCCGGCGGGCCGGGCCCCGCAAGCGCCCCCGCCCACGGCGGTCCCCGCGCCCGGCCGGCGTCCCGCCGTCCCCCCGGCCGCTGCCGCCGCTCCCGGCCCCGGACCCCTGCCCGCAGCCGCCCCCGGGCGAGCCGTCCCCGCGCCGCCGGAGCCGGGCGTGGAGACGACCACCCGGTTGCGGCCCGTGCGGGAGACGTGGCCGAGCCCGTCCGCCGCACCGGTCCCCGGGACGGCCTACGAAGGGAACCCGTACGGGTATCCCGGCGCGGAGAGCACCACCCGGCTGCGGCCCGTGCGGCGGAAGCGGACCGCGCGGGCGGTCGCGGTCGCGAGCTGTGTCGTGCTCGGGGTCGGACTCATCGGCGGAGCGCTCGCCGGGGTCTGGCTGGCCGCCGCCGAGCCGGGGAAGCCCGCCGAACCGGCCGGTTACGGCGAGGCCAGGAGCCTCTGGCACAACGCGCCCGTCGACACCCTCTTCCCCCGTACCGTCGCCGGTCCCGGCGCCGGGCCCGGCACCGCCGCCCGCACCTGGACCCGGATCGTCGTCGCCCCGGACACGCCCTGCACCCCCGCGGTCCTCGCGCCGAACCTCCTGGCCACGCTCCGCCCGCTCGGCTGCGAGCGCGTGCTGCGGGCGACCTACACCGACGCCACCGCCAGCAGCGTGATCACCGTCGGTCTCGTCTTCACGGGGGCCGACGCCCCCACCCAGGGCACCCTCGCCGCCCGCGGCCTCGCCACCCGCCTCGGCCAGGACGTGCCGCCCGCTCTGCCCGGCCCCGGCACCGTCGCCGCCGACTTCGGCGCCACGCAGCGCGCCGGCTGGTGGCTCACCACCCCCGCCGATCTGCCGGTGGTCGTCACCGCCGTGTCCGGCTTCGCCGACGGGCGCGCCGTCGACCGCCCGCAGCGCGCGGACACCGCCATGCGCCGGGGCCGTACCGACGCCGTCGCCCAGGCCGGCCTCGGCCACGAGGCGAAGGCCATCACCGAACGCTTCACGGCGCTCCTGCGCTCCGCCGTCGCCGCCGCCACGCAGAAGAAGGAGGGGGAGGACCGGTGACCCGCGCCCGTACGAACCCGGCCCGGGCCACGACCACCGCCGCCGCGCTCCTCGCCGCCGCCCTCACCGTCCTGCCCGTCGCCACCGCCCCCGCCGCCCACGCCGACCCCGTCCGTGACCGGCAGTGGGGCCTCCAGGCCCTGCGTACGGCCGAGGCATGGCGCACCACCAAGGGCGAGGGCGTCACCGTCGCCGTCCTCGACACCGGCGTCGACGACCGGCACCCGGACCTCGCCGGATCCGTCCTGCCCGGCCGCGACCTCATCGGTTTCGGGGCCGCCCGCGGCGACCGCTCCTGGGCCCGCCACGGCACGGCCATGGCCGGCATCATCGCCGGGCACGGCCACGGCCCGGGCGGCGAGGAAGGCGTCCTCGGCGTCGCCCCCGGCGTCAAGATCCTCCCCGTCCGGGTGATCCTCGAAGGCGGCGACAAGGCCCGCGAGAAAGCCCGCAGGACGAAGGGCACCGCCCTCGCCGAGGGCATCCGCTGGGCCGCCGACCACGGCGCCGACGTCATCAACCTCTCCCTCGGCGACGACTCCGAGTCCGCCCACGCCGACGCGGGCGAGGACGCCGCCGTCCAGTACGCCCTCGCCAAGGGCGTCTCCGTCGTCGCCTCCGCCGGCAACGGCGGCGAGAAGGGCGACCACATCTCCTATCCCGCGGCCTACCCCGGCGTCATCGCCGTCACCGCCGTCGACCGGCACGGCGTCCACGCCTCCTTCTCCACCCGCCGCTGGTACGCCACCGTCAGCGCGCCCGGCGTCGACGTCGTCATCGCCGATCCCGACCGCCGCTACTACGAGGGCTGGGGCACCAGCGCCGCCGCCGCGTTCGTCTCCGGCGCCGTCGCCCTCGTCCGGTCCGCCCACCCGGACCTCACCCCCGCCCAGATCAAGCAGCTCCTCATCGACACCGCCCGCAGCCGCCCGCGCGGCGGCCGCAGCGACGCCAAGGGGTACGGGACGGTCGACCCGGCCGCCGCGATCCGCGAGGGAGCCCGGATCACGGGCGGCGACCCGAAGAACGCCTCGGCCGGCTTCCGGGGGCAGTACTTCGGCCCCGGCCCGCGGCCGCCCGCCGAGGAGAGCCGGTCCTTCGGTCTGCTCGCCCCGGCCGCCGGCGGACTCGGCGCGCTGCTCCTGCTCGTCGCCTTCGCCCTCCACCGCGCGCACCGCCCGCGCTGACCCGCGGTGGCACCGGGACCCGGCGGCCGGGACGCCGGACGGCGGCGGTTAGGCTCGGTGCGTGGCGCTCAAGAACATCCCGGACCCCGGTTTCTCCGACGACGACGGCACCGCCGACCGGCGGCTCGCCGCGGCCCTGGCGGCCTGGGCGGAGGACCGGACCGCCCACGGCCCGGTCCTGGAGGCGCTCAGGGACGCCCGGCTGCTCGTTCCGGTCGTCGCCGTCCTCGGCGAGGTCGAGGTGGACCCCGGGACCGGACTCCGCCAGGAGAAGACCAGCGACATGGCCGTGCCGACGCTGACCGCCGGTGACCGCAGGGCCCTGCCCGCCTTCACCTCGATCGCCTCGCTCGCCCTGTGGGACCCGGCCGCCCGCCCGGTCGCCGTCCCCCTGCACCAGGCACTCGCGGCGCTCGTCCACGAGAAGGCCGACACCCTCGTCCTGGACCTGGCGGGCCCGGTGCCGTACCAGGTGACCGGTCCCGCCCTGGTCGCCCTCGCCGAGGGCCGTACCAGCACCGACCCGCTCGACGACCCCGCCGTACGGGAGGCGGTCCGCGCGGCCGTCGCCGCCGAGCCCGCGGTGCTCCGCGCCCACCTCGGCCCGGGGCAGGCCGACGGCACCCTCGCCCTGGTCCTCGACGGGGCGGCGCCCCCGGCCGAGGCCGCCCAGCGCGTGGCCCGCGCCCTGGCCGCCGACGAAACACTGAGGGCCCGCCTGGTGCGGGGCCTCGACCTGGCACTCCTGCCGGCCTCGGCCACGCCTCCGGGCGAGCCCTTCTACGTACGGAACTGACGGGCCCCCGCGCCTCGGCGCGGCCCGCTTCCGACCGGGTCCTGCTTTCGGATCAGGCCGCGAGCCCGGCAAGATCCGAAAGACAGGCCCTAGCCGTACACCGGCCCCGTGTACTTCTCGCCCGGGCCCTGGCCCGGCTCGTCCGGGACGAGCGAGGCCTCGCGGAACGCGAGCTGGAGGGACTTCAGGCCGTCCCGCAGCGGCGCCGCGTGGAAGGAGGAGATCTCCGTCGCGCCGGCGTCCATCAGACCGGCCAGCGCGTGGATCAGCTTGCGCGCCTCGTCGAGGTCCTTGTGGACCTCGCCCTCCTCGGTGAGACCGAGCTTCACCGCGGCGGCGCTCATCAGGTTGACCGCGACGGTCACGATCACCTCGACGGCCGGCACCTCCGCGATGTCGCGGGTCATGGCGTCGAAGTCGGGGGTGTCGCCGGCGGCGGGGGAGGCCGGGGAGTCCGGGGAAACTGCGGAGTCCGTGGACTCGTTCTGGGGCGTCTCGCTCATGCCCCACACGATATGCCGCCCCGCCCCGCCCCCCGACCGCCGTCCCTGTTCGCGGACCGGAAGGACGCCTGGTAGCCTTGTGTAACGACCGGCCGGACACCTACGTGCCCGGCCCACAAGTGGAGGCTCCGTACTCCCACCTGACCGCCCTCACGGGCGGCGGGTCACCGGTCAGGCGGTCCCCATCGTTCCGTACGGACGATGGAACCGCCCGAAGCGCGCCCCGCGGCGGACCGTGGTGGTGCTCCGGTTTTCCATGGAGCCCCGCCTGTGTCCCGTCCGGGGCATTTTTGATGTACCGGCGCGGTTGGTCTCACTGACTGAACACGTGACGTGTCCGTCCGCCAAGGCGGTCGCGTGGTGCAACCGAGGAGGATCCATCAGCGCCGAGCCCCGCATCAACGAGCGGATTCGCGTTCCCGAGGTGCGTCTTGTCGGCCCCAGCGGCGAGCAGGTGGGCATCGTCCCGCTTGCCAAGGCCCTGGAGCTCGCTCAGGAGTACGACCTCGACCTGGTCGAGGTCGCGGCGAACGCCCGCCCGCCCGTGTGCAAGCTCATGGACTACGGGAAGTTCAAGTACGAGTCGGCCATGAAGGCCCGTGAGGCGCGCAAGAACCAGGCGCACACGGTCATCAAGGAGATGAAGCTCCGGCCGAAGATCGACCCGCACGACTACGACACCAAGAAGGGTCACGTCGTACGGTTCCTCAAGCAGGGCGACAAGGTCAAGATCACGATCATGTTCCGTGGTCGTGAGCAGTCCCGGCCGGAGCTCGGTTACCGACTGCTGCAGCGCCTGGCGGAGGACGTCCAGGACCTGGGCTTCATCGAGTCGAACCCGAAGCAGGACGGCCGGAACATGATCATGGTTCTGGGTCCGCACAAGAAGAAGACCGAGGCCATGGCCGAGGCGCGCGAGGCCCAGGCCGCGCGCAAGGCGGAGCGCCAGGGCGGGTCGCCCGAGGCGGCTCCCGAGGCCGACGCCGAGGAGGCTTCGGCCGAGCCTTCGGCCGAGAACACCGAGGCGTGATCCCAAGGGGCTGCCCCGCGGGCAGCCCCCGGGTCCCGCCCGGTCCACCCAATCGAAGAATTGACGCTCCCGGTTGTCCGGTGCCCGCACCGGGGGAGCGCCACTGACGAGGAGATAACGGCGCTATGCCGAAGAACAAGACGCACTCCGGTGCCAAGAAGCGCTTCAAGGTCACCGGCTCCGGCAAGATCCTGCGGGAGCGCGCCGGCAAGCGCCACCTGCTCGAGCACAAGTCGTCCAAGCTGACGCGTCGCCTCACGGGCAACGCCGAGATGGCCCCGGGTGACTCCGCCAAGATCAAGAAGATGCTGGGCATCTGACCCTGATCTCCCGCCCTCGGCGACGAGGGCATCCGGTCGAGACCGGGACCCATCCGATTTCCGGGTCGTGTGAGCACCACCACGACCCCGCTACAAGGAGTTAAGAAGTGGCACGCGTCAAGCGGGCAGTCAACGCCCACAAGAAGCGCCGGGCGATCCTCGAGCAGGCCTCCGGCTACCGTGGTCAGCGCTCGCGCCTGTACCGCAAGGCCAAGGAGCAGGTCACCCACTCGCTGGTCTACAACTACAACGACCGCAAGAAGCGCAAGGGCGACTTCCGTCAGCTGTGGATCCAGCGCATCAACGCCGCTGCCCGCCTGAACGGCATGACGTACAACCGCCTCATCCAGGGTCTGAAGGCCGCCAACATCGAGGTGGACCGCAAGATCCTCGCCGAGCTGGCCGTCAACGACGCGGGCGCGTTCGCCGCGCTGGTCGAGGTCGCGCAGAAGGCTCTGCCGGCCGACGTCAACGCCCCGAAGGCCGCCGCCTGATCTTCCAGGCCGCAGTACCTCTGCCCGGACCCGCAAGCGCACGCGCCTGCGGGTCCGGGTGCGTCGGCGCCCCGGCCACCGCTCGTGGCCGGCGGAACCCCCGCGCCCCGGCCGCAGCCCCAGCCGACGGGCCGACGGCTCCCCGCGCTCGCGGGCCACGCCCGGCCGGCCGACGGCCCCGCGGCCCGCACGAGCCGGCAGCCACCGCCCC
>NZ_JBEORS010000019.1:0-129250 GCF_040302405.1 Streptomyces sp. NPDC126503 | reverse complement strand
CAGGCCGAGGCCGAGCACGGTGAACCCGGCGAGCCCCGCCCAGGCCGCCGGCGCCACCGCCACCACCGCGAACCCGAGGGCCGCGAGGACGGCCCGGCCGGCCGGTCACCCCCCGCGGGATCAGTGGGCGACGACGGGGATCCTGACCTCGTCGTCCGCTCCGGTGCCCGCGCCGGACCCGGCGACGGCCCCCGGCCCCGGCTTGCCGGCGTTGATGAGGGCGAAGGCGATGCCCGCCGAGACGACCAGGATGCCCACGGCCCACCAGATGGCGGCCGTGTAGCCCTCGACCATGCCCTGCAGCTGGACCAGCTTCTGCGCGGCCGGCGTGGTCGCGCCCGCCGCGTGGTCGGTCAGGTACGCGGTCGTCGCGGAGGCGGCGATCGTGTTCAGCAGGGCCGTACCGATGGCGCCGCCGACCTGCTGCGAGGTGTTCACCATCGCGGAGGCCACACCGGCGTCCTTCGGGTCCACGCCGAGCGTCGCGAGCGACATGGCCGGCATGAACGCCGTGCCCATGCCGAGGCCGAGCAGCAACTGCGCGGGCAGGATCAGCCCGGCGTACGAGGTGTCCACCTCCAGCTGCGTGAGCAGCAGCATGCCGGCGCCGGCGGTCAGGAAGCCGGGCGCCATCAGCAGGCGCGCCGGGACCCGGGTCATCAGCCGCGTGCCGATCTGCGTCGAGCCCACGATCATGCCCGTGATCATCGGCAGGAAGGCGAAGCCGGTCATGACCGGCGAGTAGCCCTTCACGACCTGGAGGTAGTACGTCAGGAAGAGGAAGAGGCCGAACATCGCGATCACGGCGAGGCCCAGGGAGAGGTAGATGCCGCCGCGGTTGCGGTCGGTCAGGACCCGCAGCGGCAGCAGCGGGTGCTTGACGAAGGCCTCGGTGGCCACGAAAGCGGCGAGCAGCACCGCCGAGCCGACGAACAGGCCGATCGTGCCGGTGTCGCCCCAGCCCTCGGTCTCGGCCCGCGTGAAGCCGTACACGAGCGCGACCAGGCCCAGGGTGGACAGGAACACGCCGGGGATGTCGAGCGGGGAGCGGTTGCGGCCGCCCGCGGGCTCGCGGATCACGAAGTAGGCGCCGAGGGCGGCCACGACGGCGAACGGGATGTTGACGTAGAAGGTCCAGCGCCAGTCGAGGTACTCGGTGAGGAAGCCGCCGAGGATCAGGCCGACGGCGCCGCCACCGCCCGCGATCGCGCCGTAGATGCCGAAGGCCTTGGCGCGCTCCTTGGCGTCGGTGAAGGTCACGGCGAGCAGCGAGAGGGCGGCGGGCGCGAGGAGCGCGCCGAACACGCCCTGGAGCGCGCGGGCGCCCAGCATCATCGCCTCGCCGGTGGCCGCGCCGCCGAGCGCGGAGGCGGCGGCGAAGCCGACGAGACCGACCACGAAGGTCCGCTTGCGGCCCCAGAGGTCGGCGATGCGGCCGCCGAAGAGGAGCAGTCCGCCGAAGGCGAGGGCGTAGGCGGTGATGACCCACTGCCGGTTGGCGTCGGAGATGCCGAGGTCCTGCTGGGCGGAGGGCAGGGCGATGTTCACGATCGTCGCGTCGAGGACGACCATCAGCTGGGCGAGCGCGATGAAGACGAGCGCCTTCCAGCGGGCCGGATCGGCCCCTGTCACGGCGGTGTCGGGCGTTTTGGGCATGGGAGTGGCCACCTCTTGGCGCGAAATGTCAAAAAAGGGAAATAAAGAGGAAGGGAGAGGAAGGGGTCGGGGTCGCCGGAGCGGAGGGAGACGGACCGTCAGGCCGCCGCCCGTGCCCTCAGGACGCCGGACAGGTGTCGCGTCGCAGATCCTCCAGGGTCGCGGGCGTGCCGGGCAGTTCGGAGCGGGCCGGCGCCTCCAGGCCGTCGAGGAACAGCAGGAGATGGCGGCGTACGAAGGGGGCGAAGGCGTCACCGGCGGTGCCCGGCAGCGGCCGGGCGAGCTGCGAGACGGCCACCATCAGGTCACCGACGCCGACGTCCGCGCGGAGCCGGCCGGCCCGCTGGGCACGGAGGACCAGCTCCTCGACGGCCTCCTCCACCCGCTCCCGCTCCACGACCAGGTCCGGGTGCTCCGTGTCGAAGGCGCCGTCGAGCATCGGACACAGGGCACCGACCCGCTCGTCGGCGGCGGCGAGGGTGAAGCGGCGGACGGCCTCGAAGGGGTCGGCCTCCTCCGCCATCGCCCGTTCGGCGATCCCGGCGACCCGCCCCATCAGGGACAGGACGACCTCGTGGACGAGGTCGGCCCGCTCGGGGAAGTTCCGGTAGAGGGTGGCGTTCCCGACGCCGGCCCGGCGCGCGATCTCGTCGTACGGCACCTGGGGGCCGAACTCCACGAACATCTCGCGGGCCGCCGTCACCAGCCGCTCGCGGTTGCGCAGGGCGTCGGCGCGCGGCTTCGGCACCCGCCGGGCGGGTACGGAACCGGGGCGCGCGGCCTCGTCTCGTACGGACGCGGCGCGCGCGGCGCCGGCGCGTACCGCGTCGGGGGTGCTGGTCACGCCACGGCCTCCTCGGTCGGTCATCAGTTCGGTCTTCGGGCATCGGACGGGACTCGCAAGTCTCACGTGTCCCCCCGCTCCCGCGGGTCTCCCGTCCGTCACACCGGGCTCACCCGTCACACAGGTCTCACACGTTCCGACCAACCGGGGAAGGACTCCCCACTTCGACGGAACACCTTCCTAAACGGGGACGCGCTCCCCGGTTATTTCCCGGCCACCGCGTGACCTGAGTCACAGTCCGCCGGACCCACCCCGATACCCACGATCGGGCCACCCGGCGCGCGCCCCCGCACCGGCCGTTCCAGGCTGATCGCACGGCGCGATCTCCGCCCGCCCCCGCCGGGACGGTCCGGGCAGGCCCGTGCCGCAGACCTGCCCGTACCGGAGAGGCGACCGCATGCAGCACACCCGCCGGCGGATACGCAGACCCGTCGCCCTGGCCGCGACCACGGCGCTCTCGCTCGCCCTGCTCGCCTCCGCGAGCAGCACGCTCCCCGGGCCCGCCCCGGCCTCGGCCGGACCGGTGGCCACCACGCCGGGCACCACCCAGCTGGGGCCGTGCCGGATCACCACCACGATGGGCGTGCAGATGTCGGAGGGGATGCCGACCGCCCCCGGCTACGCCCGTTCCACCGGCCGCGTCAAAGCCCTCAACCTGATGATCGACTTCCCCGACGCGGTCGGCGAGGGCACGGCGATGAGCCGCTACCGGGAGTTCTTCCCGCAGACCTCCGACTGGTTCGCCACCAGCTCCTACGGGCGCCTCCAGTACAAACCCGAGGCCCCCATACCCGACTGGCTGCGCATGCCGCGGCCGTTCTCCTCGTACGGGATCGAGCGCGGCTCACCGTACGAACCGGGCTACCGCTCCCTCGTCGAGGACATCGTGAAGGCCGCCGACCCGAAGGTCGACTTCAGCGCCTACGACCTGGTCAACGTCCTCGTCACCCCGAACGCCGGGCCCTCCGCCCTCGACACCGTCCTGTCCGTGACCTTCTCCGGCAACGACGAGGCCCCCTACGCGGACGGCGTCCCCCTCGCCAACACGTCCTTCGTCTACAGCCGCCAGGACGACGGCTCCGGCAGCTTCGCCGAGACCGGCTACCGGGTCCTGCCCCACGAGAACGGGCACGTCTTCGGCCTGCCCGACCTCTACACCGCCGACGGCGGCGGGACGGTCGGCCACTGGGACATCATGTCCGAGGACTGGGGGGCCAACAACGACCTCCTCGGCTGGCACAAGTGGAAGCTCGGCTGGCTCGACAACGACCAGGTGAGCTGCGCCTCCGCCACCGGCACCAGCGAGCACCTGCTGACCCCGCTGGCCCTCGCCGGCGGCCCCAAGCTGGCCTTCGTCCCGCTCTCCGACACCTCCGGCTACGCCGTCGAGGTCCGCACCGAGGACGGCAACGACGAGGCCGTCTGCGACGAGGGCGTGCTCATCTACCGGGTGGAGTCCGACGTCGACACGGGCCACGGTCCGGTGACCGTCTCCGACAGCGAGCGGGCCAGCGGCGGCTGCACGCGCCGCCCCAACGTGCACGCGGAGCTCTCGGACGCGCCCTACCGCCCCGGAGAGACCTTCACCGACCGCGTGAACGGCATCCGCATCGGCGTCCTGGACGAGGACGGGGCGGGCACCTACCGGGTGCGCATCACCCGCCCCTGAACCCCTGCCCGGGCCGCCGGAACCGCAGGCCTCAGCCGCCGTCGCCGCCCGTGAAGCGCTCGCGGAGTTCCCGCTTGAGGAGCTTGCCCGTCGGGTTCCGCGGCAGCTCCGCCCTCTGCACGAGGATCCGGGCCGGCACCTTGAAGGCGGCGAGCCGCGCCGCCACGTGCGAGCGGAGCGCCTCGGCGTCCACCTCCGCGCCCCGGTCTGGGCGGAGCCGTACGACGGCGGCGACCTCCTCCCCGAGCACGGGATGCGGCAAGCCGAGCACGGCCGCGTCGGCCACCCCCGGGTGCTCCTGGAGGACGCGCTCCACCTCGACGCAGTACACGTTCTCGCCGCCGCGGATCACCATGTCGGTCAGCCGGTCCACGATCGCGACCCGCCCGCCGTCGTCGATCCGGGCCAGGTCCCCCGTCCGGAACCAGCCGTCGTCGGTGAAGGCGGCCCGGGTGGCCTCCTCGTCGCCCCAGTAGCCCCGGATCAGCGACTGGCCGCGCAGCTGGAGCTCGCCCACGCCGTTCGCGTCCGGCGCCTCGATCCGCACCTCGGTCACGGGTGACGGGCGGCCGGCGCCGCCGGGGTGCGCGCGGTACTCGGCGCCCACGTGGGACAGCACGCCGCCGCAGGTCTCGGTGAGCCCGTAACCGTTGCGGGGCTCGATCCGCTCCCCGTACCGCTCCGTCAGACCGGCCACGATCCCGGGCGGGGCGGGCGCGCCGCCGGTGCTGAGCAGCGTCAGGCTCTCCAGGCCGTCGCCCGCGCGCCGGGCCTCCTCCAGGAGCTGGAGGGCGGTGGTCGGCACTCCCGCGTAGTGGGTGACCCGGTGTTCCCGGATCAGCTCCAGGGCCCGGCCGGCGTCCCACTTCCGCATCATGACGAGCGTGCCGCCGGCCGCCATCACGGCGTAGAAGGAGGTGAACGCGGCCACGTGGAAGAAGGGGAACGTCGTCAGCGACACCAGCGCCGGTCCCGTCCCCGGCACCTCGCCGCGCGCCAGGGCGGCCGCCGCGGCGAAGTAGCGCGGGTTCACGGCCGCGCCCGCCTGCGCGAGGTGGGTGGCGACGGCGCCCTTGGGCCGTCCCGTGGTCCCGGACGTGTAGACGATGGTCGCGTCCTGCTCCGGCGTCACCTCCACGTCGGGCGGTCCCAGGTACGGATCGGTGTCGGGCACGTACGGGACGAACCCCTCCTCCGGACCGTCCCCGTGGAACACGATCCCGGGCACCGCGTGCCGCCGGGCCCAGGCCCGGACGCGCGGGAGCCGTTCGCCGTCGACCAGCAGGACGCGGGGCGCGCAGTCGTCGAGCGCGTAGCCGAACTCGTCCTCGGTCCACCAGGCGTTGAGGGGGACGGCGACGAGTCCGGCGAGCTGGGCGGCCCAGAAGGCGACCTGCCACTCGGGGTGGTTGCGCAGGGCGACGACCGCCCGGTCGCCGGGGCGGAGCCCGTACTCCCCGACGAGCCGGCGGGCGAGGCCGCAGGCGGCGTCGAAGAACTCCCGGTACGTCATGCGCGCGTCCTCGGAGACGAGGAAGACGCGGTCCCCGTAGGCCCAGACGGCCTCCACGAACTCGCGCAGGGTGCGCGGCCCGGAGGCGTACACCCCGTCGCGTACGGCGAAGGGGGCTCCGTCGGCGGTCAGGCGGGCGGCCCACGGGGCGGGGACGGCGGCCCGGGTGCCCCCACCGGCCCCGCGCGCCGACCCCGTACCGGCCTCACGTACCGACTCCGTACCGGCCCCGCGCGCCGACTCCGTACCGGCCTCAGCCTTCACGTGGACCCTCCTAAGCGCTCGCTCAGCCCGTCGGTGACGCTATGCCGCCCTCCCCCGGGGGTCAACCCCGCCCCGTTAGACTCGGCGGAGGCCAGGGGCCGCGACACCGCCGTGCCGCCCCGCCGAACGAGGCCGGGGCCGCGTTCGCCCCCCTCCCCCCTCCGCCGTCCCGCTCCCCGACAGGTGTCCGTTCCTTTGTCCTCCCCCGCCGCCCTGTCCCCCACCACGCGCCTGCGCCGGCTCAAGCCCGACTGGATCTCCGACCCGAAGGTGTGGCGCACCGAGATCCTCGCCGGTCTGGTCGTCGCGCTCGCGCTGATCCCCGAGGCGATCTCGTTCTCGATCATCGCGGGTGTGGACCCGGCGCTCGGCCTCTTCACCTCCTTCACCATGGCCGTGACCCTCTCGATCGTCGGCGGGCGGCGGGCGATGATCTCCGCGGCGACCGGGGCCGTCGCCCTCGTCGTCGCGCCGCTCAACCGCGAGCACGGCCTCGGTCACCTGATCGCGGCGGTGATCCTGGGCGGGGTCCTCCAGATCGTGCTGGGCGCGCTGGGGGTGGCCCGGCTGATGCGGTTCATCCCCCGCTCGGTGATGGTCGGCTTCGTCAACTCTCTCGCGATCCTGGTCTTCATGGCGCAGATTCCCGAGATGCGGAACGTGCCGTGGCCCGTCTACCCGCTGATCGGGGCCGGACTGGTGCTGCTCGTGTTCTTCCCCCGGATCACCACGGCCGTCCCGGCCCCGCTCGTCTCGATCGCCGTCCTGACCGCCTTCACCGTGGGCGCCGGGATCGCCGTCCCCACGGTCGGTGACCGGGGCGCCCTGCCCACGGCGCTTCCCGTGCCGGGCCTTCCCGACGTGCCGTTCACCTGGGACACCCTGACGACGGTCGCGCCCTACGCCTTCGCGATGGCGCTGGTCGGCCTCATGGAGTCCCTGATGACCGCGAAACTGGTGGACGACATCACCGACACGCCGTCCGACAAGACCCGCGAGTCCATCGGCCAGGGCATCGCGAACATCGTCACCGGCTTCTTCGGCGGGATCGGCGGCTGCGCGGTGATCGGCCAGACGATGATCAACGTGAAGGTCTCGGGCGCCCGCACCCGTCTCTCCACCTTCCTCGCGGGCACCTTCCTGATGGTGCTGTGCCTCGCCTTCGGCCCGGTCGTCTCCGACATTCCCATGGCCGCCCTCGTCGCCGTCATGATCATGGTGTCGATCGCGGCCTTCGACTGGCACTCCGTCGCCCCGAAGACCCTGCGCCGCATGCCCGCCGGTGAGCTCACCGTCATGGCCGTCACGGTCGTGGCCGTGGTCGCCACCCACAACCTCGCCGTCGGCGTCGTCACCGGCTCGATCACCGCCATGGTCGTCTTCGCCAAGCGGGTCGCCCGCCTCGCCGAGGTCACGGCCGTCACCGACGCCGACGGCCGGCGCGTCGTCTACCGGGTCACGGGAGAGCTGTTCTTCGCCTCCTCCAACGACCTCGTCGGACAGTTCGACTACGCGGGCGACCCGGAGAAGGTCGTCATCGACCTCTCCGCCGCCCACATCTGGGACGCCTCCTCCGTCGCCGCCCTCGACGCGATCGAGAACAAGTACGCCCAGCGGGGCAAGACGGTCGAGATCACCGGCCTCAACACCCCCAGCGCCGACCTCCACCGCCGCCTCACCGGCGAACTCAGCGGGCACTGACCGGGCCGGCGCCCGTCCGCCGCCGCCCGGCGGCCGGGTTGGGCGACCCCCGGACCGTGGAACCCTCGGTCCTCACGAGCACGTGCGCGTCCGGCAGGCCATGGCCGACCCCGTCCGGCGCCACGCGCTCCGGACCGCCGGCACCGGCGCCCGCCCCGAATCAGCCCTCCGTGAGCCGGGGCGCCGGGCGCGGACGCCTCAGGCGCCGCCGTGCAGCAGGTCAGGGCCGATGTCCGCGACCCGCGCGCAGCCCGCCAGGGCCATGGCCGTCGACAGCTGCGTACGGTACGAGTCGAGGAGCGCGGTCACGCCCGCGGCGCCGCCCAGGGCCAGGGACCACACGACCGGCCGGCCGAGGAGCACCGCCCGGGCGCCGAGGGCCAGCGCCACCAGCACGTCGGTGCCGGTGCGTATCCCGCCGTCGACGAGCACCGGGACCCGGTCTCCGACCGCCGCCACGACCGCCGGCAGCGCGTCCGCCGGGGCCACGGCCCGGTCCAGCTGCCGGCCACCGTGGTTGGAGACGATCACGCCGGCCGCGCCCGCCGCCACGCACGCCCGCGCGTCGTCGGCCCGCAGCACGCCCTTGACCAGCACCGGCAGGCCCGACATGCGATGCAGCCGCCCGATCGCGTCGATACCGAGCGACGGGTCCTGCTCCCAGCCGGGCAGCCGCGTCCCCACGCCCACCGCACGGCACAGCTCGTCGTCCTCGGGCAGCGGCAGCGGCAGCCCGGACGTGGCCCTCGGCGGTACGTAGGGGGCGTCCACGGTCAGGACCAGGGCCCGGGCCCCGGCCGCCACGGCCCGCTCCACCTGACGACGGGTGATCTCCGCGTCCCGCAGCCAGTACACCTGGTACCACCAGGGCCCGGCCGCCTCGGCGACCTCCTCGGGGTGGCGGGTCGCGCGGGAGGAGAGCACGAGCAGCGAACCGGCCGCGGCGACACCCGCCGCCGTGGCCGTCTCCCCCTGGTCGTGCGCCATGCGGTGGAAGGCCGTCGGGCCCGCGAGGACGGGCGAGGCCAGGCGGGTGCCCAGGAGTTCCGTACCGGTGTCGACGGACGAGACGTCACGCAGCACGCGCGGCAGCAGGCGCCGGTCCCGCCAGGCGTCCGCGGCCTCGCCCGCGCTGATCTCCTCGTCGGCCCCTGCGGCGTAGAACTCGTACGCGGCGGCCGGCAGGACGGCCCGCGCCCGCGCGGCCAGGTCCCGCGAGGCACGGACAGCGGGGGTGCCGGGGGCCCCGGGGGCGCCGGGGCCGGGCTCCGTCGCGGGCGCCGTCCGGGGTGCGGGCGCCGTCTCGGACGCGGTCATCTCAGACCCAGTCCCGCGCGCCGCCGGCCGCCTCGCCGCCGGACACCGTGACGGCGAACTCCAGTCCCGCCACGGCCTCCCGGGCCCGCGCCACGGCCTCGGCGGCGTCCGCGCCGCGTGCCCGGACGAAGGCCGCCCGCGACTCGGAGCTGTCCAGGTCGCCGAGCACGTCACCGGCGCCGAGCAGGGCCTCGGCGGCCACCACGCCCGGCCGGGCCGCGGCCTCCTCCAGGCCGTCGATCCGCGCGAGCGTGCCGCGGGCCGGGGGCACCGCGAACCAGATCGCCTCCGGGCTGCGGTCCACCGACGGGTCGGCCAGCGTCTTGCGGATGTCCGCGAGCACCGGCAGGCCCAGCGTCTGGCGCACCACGCAGTCCACCAGGTCGACGCCGGTGACGTCGTGCACCAGGTACGGGATCTCGTCGCCCGCGAGCCGGACGTGGGTCTCGATGACGCGCGGCCCGTCCTCCGTCAGGACCACCTCGGTGTGGGTGACGCCGTAGGTGATGTCGAGCGCGTCCAGGAGCCGCCGCACATAGGCGTGCACGGCGTCGGCCTGGTCGGCGGAGAGGCCCGCCGGCACCACGTGGCCCAGCTCGACGAAGCCCACCGGATCGGAGAACTTCCGCGTCACGGCCAGGATCTCGTGCTCCCCGTCCTCGGAGAAGGCCTCCACACTGAACTGCGGCCCCTCGTGGAAGCGTTCCACCAGCACGCCCGCGTCCGGGATGACCTCGAAGTCGCGTGCCGCCCGCGCGAAGGCCGCCTCGGCCTCCTCGGCGGACCGCACCACGGAGACGCCGAAACTGCCCGCCCCCTGCACCGGCTTCACCACACAGGGCGTGCCGTGCTCGGCCAGGAACGCCCGCAGCTCCGCCACGTCCGCGACCCGCCCGCCCGGGGTGTCGTCCACACCGAGCTCCGCGAGGCGCCGCCGCATCGCGTCCTTGTCGTGCACCCAGGCGATGGTCCGCGGCGAGTGGCACGGCAGGCCCAGCGCCTCGGCGACGGCCGCCGCCCGGTCCTGGTCCCGCTCGCCGAAGGTGCCCACCCGGGTGAAGGGATGCCGCTCGTGCACGGCGGCGGCCAGCGCGATCCACTCCTCGTCGGGCGCCTCGCTGCGCAGGGCGAGGACCCGGTCGTGCTGCCCCGGCTTGCGGATCTTGGGCACGAAGTCCATGCGGCACAGGATGGTCGTGGCGACGTCCGGGCCGCCCGCCTCCCGGATCAGGCCGGGGATCTCGCGGCCGCCGCCGACGATGAGCACGTGTTCGGTCATGGGGTCACCTCGCTGGAAGAACGGGAAGCAGGGGAGGAGGCGGGGGCGGGGGCCTTCTCGGGGGCGGTGCGGGGCGCGCCGGTGGCCCGGACCACCAGGGCGGCCAGGGCGTACACGACGGCGAGGACGGCCCAGCCGGCCGTCCCCATCGGCAGCAGCACGCCCGTCATGAGCACCGGGCCGATGATCTGCTGGCCCGTCATGCCCAGGCTGAACGCCGCCAGGTAGCGGGCCCGCGCGGGAGGCGGCGAGAGCTCGTACGACAGGTTCCACACCGCGACCGAGTGCAGGTTCTCGCCCACCGTCAGGAGCACCACGGCGAGGACGGCGCAGGCCGCCGCCGGCCACACCGGTACGTGCTCGGCGCCGGCGAACACCGCGCAGGACACCAGGAGCGGGACGAGCGCCACCGGCACCAGCCGCAGCGCGCCCGCCGTGGTCTCCGCGAAGCGGGCCACGTACACCTGGAGCAGCACGGTCAGCACGGTGTTCACCGCGAGCAGCACCGAGACGGACGAGGAGGGCGCGTCGGTGGCCGTGATGAGCCAGAGCGGCAGCAGGATGAACAGCACCGAATCATGCAGCGAGAGCACGCCGTTGGAGATCGTGAACAGCATGAACCGCAGGTCCCGGAAGGGGCTGCGGACGGCGGCCGGTACCTCCTCGGCCGGCGCCGGGGCCGGTGACGCCGGCGAGGGCTCCGCCCCGGCACCGGCCGCGGAGGCCGGAGCGGCGGCCGAGCGGCGGCGCAGCTGCTCCACCACGGCGGCGATCACCCAGAAGGTCAGCGCGTTGCCCAGGAACAGCGCCACGAAGGCCGCCTGCTCCTCGATCGCGAGCACCGCGCCCGCCAGCAGGAAGCCCGCCGTCAGACCGATGTTGCGCACCGACCGGATGGACGCCATGGTCCGGGTCTGGTTCTCGCCGCCCTCGACGATGCCCACGACCACCTGCTGGAGCGGCGAGCAGCCCCGGTCGAGCGCGGTGAGCACGCAGGTCAGCACGGCGTACGGCCAGAAGCTGTCGACCAGCGCGAACCCGGCGTACCCCAGGCCGCGCACCGCCAGCAGCCCCACGTACACCTTGACCGGGCCCACCCGGTCGGCCAGCCGGCCGAGCGGCACCGGGCTGAGCAGCCCGGCCGCGGCGGCCACCGACAGCACGACGCCGACCTGGGCGGCGGGCAGGCCGACGACCGTGACGAAGTAGAGGGTGGAGGCGGCCAGGAACATGCCCGAGCCGACCGAGTCCACCGCCGCGCCCGCCGCCAGCCGGCGCCCGGCCGGCGTCTTCGGCAGGATGGCCAGCAGCAGGCGCGCGGCCCGCCCCGCCACGCCCGTCCGGCCGTTCGGCTCCCCGCTCATGCGGCCCTCCCGCTGTCGGCGTTCACGCGCCGCTCCGCCCCGCGGAGCCGGTGATCCAGTCCACGAGTTCCGCGGTCCGCCGCACGTGCACGGCGGTGGCCGCCTCCGGGGGCGGCTGGCGCAGGTGGTTCCAGGTGTGCCGGCGGGCCGCGTTGACGCGGGTCTCCGCCTCCCCGGCCGGGTGGGCGGGCGCGGACGCCAGCAGGGCGGCGGCCAGCGCGAGCCGGCCGATCCGGTCCACCAGCACCCAGCCACCGGCGGCCGTGCACGCCGGGTCGGCGCCGACCCACTCCTCGCGCGTGGCGCCCAGGCCGGAGAGCGCCGTGTCGGCGATCTCCCAGGCGGCGGCCGCCCGGCCCGCGGGACACGGCCCCAGCGCCGCCCGCAGCCCGTCGCACACCGCGTCGTACACCTCCGCCGAGGCCAGCGCGGTGACGAACCCGGCCACCTGGCGCTGCGCTGCCACGGCGGTGGGGTACCCGGCTACGGCTCCGTCAGGGGCGCCGGCGATGGCCGCGTGCTCGGTGCGTACGGCTCCGTCAGGGATGCCGGCGGGGGCCGGTACCGCTCCGTCCGACGCGTCCGGGCCCGCCAGGGCGAGGACGCGGGCGGTGTCCGCCTCCACGGCCCACAGCGCGCACCCGCGCAGCACCGTGGCCGCCGCGCCGGAGGCCCGCGGGCCGGCCGTCTCGCGGTCCGCCCAGGCCCGGGCGGCCGCCAGGTCGACCAGCCGGTCGCACAGTTCCTCGTCCAGGGCGGCCCGCCAGGCCGGTTCCGGGACGCCGGCCGCCGCCGTGACCGGCGCGCCCAGGACCGTCCGCAGGCGCAGGGCCGCGGCCTCCAGACGCAGGACGGCGGCGCGGACGGCGTCCGTCCCCGTGTCCGGGAGACCGGTCACGTCGGGCCCGGCGGTGTGCGGTTCCGTGCGGCTCACACGCGCTCCAGCCAGCGGGCGTACCCGTCGTGCCGGCCGCCCACGACGTCCCGGAACAGCTCGCGCAGCTGCTTGGTCACCGGGCCGACGCCGCCCGCGCCCAGCGGACGCTCGTCGACCGAGGCGACGGGCACGATCTCGGCGGCGGTCCCGGTCAGGAACGCCTCGTCCGCGATGTAGACCTCGCTGCGCGGGATGCTCCGCTCCGTCACCTCCAGGCCCAGGTCGCGGGCCATGGTGAGGACGCTGTCGCGCGTGATGCCGGGCAGGATGCCGTCGCTGACCGGCGGGGTGAACAGGGCGCCGTCGCGCACCACGAACAGGTTGGCGGCCGAGGCCTCCGCGATGTGCCCGGTCGCCGTCAGCATCAGCGCGTCGTCGTAACCGGCACGCTGCGCGCCCACCTTGGCCAGCGCGCTGTTGACGTACGCGCCCGTGGCCTTGGCGAGCGGCGGCACCGTCTGGTGCGAGTTGCGCTGCCAGTTGCTGACGATCAGACGGCAGCCCTCCGCCTCGGCCCGGTCGCCCAGGTAGGAGCCCCACGGCCACACCGCGATCGACATCCGTACCGCGTCCAGCTGCGGCGCGACACCCATCTCGCCGTAGCCGAGGTACGCGATGGGGCGGATGTAGCAGGATTCGTGGCCGTTGATCCGGACCAGCTCCAGGACGGCCGAGACCAGCTCCTCGTCGGTCCACGGCAGTTCCATCAGGTACACGCGCGCCGAGTCACGCAGGCGGGCCACGTGCTCGCGCAGCCGGAACACGGCGGGGCCCGCGTCCGTGGCGTACGCCCGGATGCCCTCGTAGACGCCCCAGCCGTAGTGCAGGCTCGGAGTGAGCACGTGCACCTTCGCGTCGTCCCAGGGGACCAGCTCGCCGTCCATCCAGATGAACGGGGTCGGGGTCAGTGGCATGTCTGCTCAGTCTCCTTGTGAAGTGGTGCTGTCCGGCCCGAGACCCCGCAGGCGGGCGTCCTCGCTCGTGCCCTGCAGCCGCAGGGTCTCCTCGAGCTCGGCGCTGCCCGGGCCGGTGAAGCGGAACCAGCCGTGACGGGCCTCGAGGTCGCAGCCGCGCAGCTTCTTCGCCTCGTAGGCGGCGAGGCCGTACCAGACCTCGCGCACGCCGTGGGCCAGCGCCCAGCGGATCGTCTCGTGGTAGGTCAGGGCGAAGTAGACGCCCCTGGCACGGTCGTCGTCGAAGCCGGCCGTGCGCCCGTACAGGGCGTCGCCCGCCCGCAGGTAGAGGACGAACCCGAGGGTCTCGCCGTCCCGTTCGGCGCTCAGGACCAGGCAGCTGTCGCCGACGGTCTCCCGGAGGGCGTCGAAGTCCCGCTGGACGCGCGGCCGCCCGCCGGGCAGCCCGTACTTGGCGCGCAGCGCGACCTGGAGGTCGACGACCGAGTCGGACAGCGCCTCGGGACCCTCGCGGATCACGGTGCGGAAACCGGCCGCCGCGTACTCCTCCAGCTCGCGGTGGGCGCGGCGGCGCTTGCGGCTGGCCAGGCCCGCGAGGTACGCCTCCCAGTCGGGGGCCTCGAGCCGCAGGACGGACTCGGCGCCCAGGACGGCCGGGACGTGGCCGCGGGCCTCGGCCGCCGGTCCGAGGACGGCGGCCTGCTCGTCGGTGGCGTACAGCAGGGAGCTGCTGCGGCATCCGAGCAGCCCGGCGGCCTCGTCCAGGAGCCGGGGCAGCTCCGCCAGGACGCGCGCCCGGCCGGCCTCGTCGCGGCCGGTGGCGTGGACGATGCCGTGGTGCGAGCCGAACACGGCCAGCGTGACGGAGGGGTACTGGCCGCGGCGGGCGTCGTCCAGCCGCCCGGACAGTTCCTCCCAGCGCGTCCGCCGTTCCGGGTCCAGCAGCTCCGGGGCGCCGAAGGCGTTGGTCTCCCCGGTCATCCTCGGGGTGTCGTAGAACAGCAGCCCGCCGCCGTCCCGGGTGACCAGGAGGGGGGCGAGGGCGACGAGGTCGCCGCCCTCGCGCACGGCGAGGTAGCGCACCTCGTGCAGGTCGGTGCGCTCGGTGAACCGCCACCAGCGGTCGTCCTCCCAGACCACCGCGGGCGCGGCGAGGGCCGGGAACGCGGTGGCGGTGGGCCGCGCGTCCGGCCCGAGGACCTCGGCGGTCAGATCGCTCACCGGGCCGCCTCCGGGCCGGGCGCGCCGGGCGCGGGTACGGGAGTGGCCGACGGGCCGGCAGGGTCGCCCGGCAGACCGGCAGAGGTGGCCGACGGGCCGGCAGGGGCGGTCGACGGCTCCCAGCCGAAGCCCGCCTCCACCTCCGCGCCCGTCTTGTCGACCAGCGCGAGCAGTTCCCCGGCGTCGTCCGCCGTCACGAGCCAGGTCGCGATGAAGTCACCGGACTTGCGGCCCTCGTACCGGGCGCCGCCCCAGTCCTCGCCGAGCCGCGCGAGGACGGTGAAGTCCCGCGTACCGGCGGGCGCCCGGTCGGGCAGGCGGACGATCCGGCCGTCGCGCGGCGGCAGGCCGTAGTTGGCGACGAGCGGCGCGGCGGCGGCGTGCGCCCGTACGGCGTCCAGGTCCACCGGGAGCCCGCACTCGATCCGCGCCCACAGGTGCCGGGGGTCGAGCCCGAGGACCGCCTCCAGCATGGCCGGGATCGGGGTGCCGCCCACCCGGCCGGCGATCTCGCACAGGACGATCTCCCCGGCGTCCGTCACGAAGAACTCGGCGTGCACGAACAGCGCGGGCGCCGCCGGCAGCGCGCCCACCAGCCGCCAGGTCTCCGTCACCAGCCGCTCGTGCAGCGGGTCGTCGGCGGGCAGCGTCCAGCTGCCGTTGCCGGAGTCGGTCCAGTGCGACAGGCAGCCGCCGTCGGTGTAGACGGACGGCACGCAGACCACCGGCTCCCCGCCGACGTGCAGCGCGTCCACGTGGCACATGCGGCCCTCGACGAACCCCTCGACCTCGTGACCGCCGCCGGCGACCCGGTCGGCCACCTCCGCGATCTGCGCCGGGTCGTGGAGCACCGCGACGCCCGTCGAACCGGAACCGCCCCGCGGCTTGACCACGACCGGGCCCGGGTGGGCCGCCATGAAGTCCGCGACGTCGGCCGCCGAGGCGACCGCCGCGAACGGCGGCACCGGTACGCCGCCGGCCGCCGCCCGTTCCTTCATCAGGACCTTGTCGCGGTAGGCGCGGGCGCTCTCCGGCAGCTGGCCGGGCAGGCCGAGTTCGGCGCGGAGGGCGGCGGCCCGTTCGACGTCCACCTCGGCGAGGGCCAGCACCCGCGTGACGCCGTACCGTTCGGCGGTCCGCCGGGCCGCCGCGAGGACGGCTTCGTCGTCGGTGTAGTCGGCGACCCGTTCGACGTGCGCGAAGCCGGGCCCGGGGGCCACGCCCTCGGCGGTGACGGCGAGCAGCCGGCCCGCCTCCTCCCGCAGCCACTCGGCGAAGGGCAGGCCCGCGTTGCGCGGGCTGAGCAGGACGAGGATCACGCCGACACCTCCGGCCAGGCCACGCCCTGCTCGGCGGCGAGCGCCGCGAAGGCCCGCGTGGTGTGCGGGTCGAGCGGGATGCCCCGCTCCGCCCGCTCGGCGGCCACGCGCCGCTGCGGGTCGCCCGGCACCTGCACGGGCTGTTCGGCGTCGGCCCCGGCCGGGGCGCCGCGCGTGGTGTCGAGCAGGCCGGTGAGCCCCTCCGCGAACTCCGTGACGCCCGCGAAGGCGGCCGGGTCCAGACACACCACCAGGTGGCCGATGCCCCGGCTCCGGCCCGGCGTGGAAGCGCCGATGTGCTCCAGCTCCCAGTCCCCCGGCGAACCGGTCAGCACCGCGCCGAGCAGGGTGGCCACCATGGCCAGGCCCTGCCCCTTGTAGCCGCCGAGCGGCGAGAGCGCGTACGCCTGTTCCGGGTCGGTGGCCGGCCGGCCCTCGGTGTCGGTGGCCCAGCCGGCGTCCAGCGCCGTGCCGTGCTTGCGGCGCTCCTTGATCTCTCCGAAGCAGACCTGGCTCGTCGCCATGTCGAGGGCGAACTCGTCGTCCTCGACGGCGGCGGCGAAGCTCAGCGGATTGGTGCCGAACAGCGGCTCGGTCCCGGAGAAGGGGGCCACCCGTGAGGCGGCGGAGGTGGTCACGATGCCGACCAGGCCCTGCCGGGAGAGGTGCCGGCTGTAGACGGAGGCCGCCCCGAAGTGGTTGGAGTTGCGGACGCCGACCGCGGCCACGCCGTGGATACGGGCCCGCTCGGCGGCGATCCGGGCGGCGGCGAGGCCGGCCACCACGCCCAGCGCCCCGTCGGCGTCGAGCATGACGGCCGCGCCGCTGTCCCGCAGCGTCCGGATCGCGGGCCGGGCGGTGGCGATCCCGTCGGCCAGCTCGTCCAGGTACTGCGGCAGCAGGCGCAGGCCGTGGGTGTCGATCCCCCGCAGCGAGGTCTCGGTCAGGGCCTCCGCCACGTCCCGCGCGTCCCCGGGCGCGAGCCCCGCCCGGGTCAGGGCGGTCTCGGCCAGGGTGACGGCGGTGGCGGCGGGGAGCAAGGGGGCGGGCTCGGGGGGCGTGACGTCCCCGGCGGCCGGGGTGGGCCGCACGTCGTGCACGTGGGTCATGCGGGTTCGTTCGCCTTCCAGACCATGAGGGGGGACGGGTCGTCGCCGTCCGGGAGGGGGCCGCCGCCGGCGCTGTGACGGCCGGCACCGGAGGGTCCGCCGTGCGCGGCGCCGTCGCGGACCTGGCCGCCGGACCCGGCGAGGGGGCGGAAACCGGCCGCGCGGCAGGCCTCCCGTACGCCCTCGTCGTCCGTCCGCAGCCAGACCGTGTCGGCGCCGTCCGCGACCGCGCGGGTGACGGCGCCGCGGAGCAGGGCCACCCGTTCCTCCGGGGTCACCGCTTCCGTACCCGGCGCGGCCGTCCCGTCCAGCTGGCGGAAGGTGTCCGCCGGCGCGTGCCCGGGCAGGGGCCGGCGCCGGACCCGTACGGAGGCCAGAGCCACACCGTCGCGGTGGACGGACAGTTCCTCGGCGTCCCAGCCGGCCTGGCCGGCCCGGCCGGCCGCCGTGGGGCGGACCGTGAACGCCGGCCCGTCGTACACGGGCTCGAAACCGGTGCCGGGAGCGTCGGGCAGCGTGAGGGCGCCCTCGGCGTCGAGCAGTACACCGGTGCCGGTGTCCACGGCGAGGAGCGCGATGCTGTCGGCGTCCAGGTGGTCGACGAAGGGACCCAGGTGCGCCGTGGCGGACACGCCCGCGCTGGACTCCGGCATGCAGCCGAGCATCGTGCCGAGCCCGGCGGCCCGCGCCGCGCGCAGCATCCGCAGGGCCGGGGTGATGCCGCCGGCCTTCATCAGCTTCAGGTTCACGCCGTGGAAGGCCTCGGCGCAGGCGTCGAGGTCCTGCGGCCCGGTGATGCTCTCGTCCGCGTACACCGGGACCGGGGAGATCTTCTTGAGCTCCCTGGCCTCCGCCCACGCCTCGCGCGGGAAGGGCTGCTCCAGCAGCGTCACGCCGAGTTCCGCCATCGCGTCCAGCGCCGCGGCCGTCGCGGCGGGTTCCCAGCCGCAGTTGCCGTCGACGTAGAACGGCGCGTCGGTGTGCTCGCGCAGCGCCCGGAGGATGTGCAGGTCGCCGGGCGCGGCCAGCTTGACCTTGTACGCGGGCCAGCCGGGCCGCTCCAGGAGCTTGCGCACCATGACGTCCGGCTCGTCCAGGCCGATGCTGTAGCTGGAACGCAGCGCGCCCGGCCCGTCCGTACCCCCGCCCGCCGGCCCCTGCCCGGCCGCGCCGAGGCGCCGCCACAGCGGTACGCCCGCGAGGCGCGCCGCCAGGTCGTGCGCGGCCACGTCGAGCGCGGCCAGCGCGAACGGCGAACCGGACAGCAGCGGAGCCAGTACCTCCCACGCCCCCTCGGGGTCGTCGGCCGGCAGCTCGCGCAGCGTCCCCGCGACCGACCGCAGCGAGGCGTGCAGGGCGTCGAGCGAGGAGTTGTAGCGGTCGGTCATGAAGGCCGAGGCCTCGCCGAAACCGGACCGTCCGCCCGCCGACAGCTCGACCAGCACACCGGGTTGTACGGGGATCGCCTCGCGGGCACTGCGCCAGACGTCGTGGTCGGTGAGGCGGATCTCGTGGACGTGGAGCCTCACCACTGGTCACCCGCGTACGACGGCAGGGTGGTGCCGAAGGAGACCGGCTTCAGCTCGTCGTACCACTGGGCGTGCTCGTCGTACGCGGCGAAGAACGGCCGCCCCACCCACTCGGGCCGGCGCGCCTGGAGGAAGCTGAGGACGAACGCCCGCTCGCCCGCCACCTCGGTCGTGCCGTGCAGCATCACCT
Organism: Streptomyces sp. NPDC126503; assembly: GCF_040302405.1. NCBI lineage: Bacteria > Bacillati > Actinomycetota > Actinomycetes > Kitasatosporales > Streptomycetaceae > Streptomyces > Streptomyces sp. NPDC126503. The sequence goes on along the minus strand of NZ_JBEORS010000019.1, from coordinate 110,424 downwards.
TGCCGGGCGCGGCCGACATGACCGGGCCGCGGGCGGTCCTGGCCAGCCCGGAGACGCCTCGTACGGCCTCGCGGTAGATGTCGAGGGCGCGGGCGAGGGGGATGCCGAAGTAGCTGCTGGCGCCGGTGTCCCGCTCCACGAACATGTAGTAGGGGATGACGCCCAGTTCGACCTGGAGCTGCCACATGCGCGACCAGGCGGCGGGGTCGTCGTTGACGTGCGCGACCAGCGGGGCCTGGGCCCGCACCTCGGCGCCGGTGGCGCGGATCCGGGCGATCGCCTCGCGCACCGCGTCCGTCTCCAGCTCGCGCGGGTGCGAGAAGTGCGCCATGAGGGCCACGTGCCGGCCGCGCGCCACGCACTCCTCGAACAGCCGCAGCAGGTCGTCCGCGTCGGGGCCGGTGGTGAACCGGGCCGGCCAGTACGACAGCGCCTTGGTGCCGAAGCGGAGGGTGCGCACCGTGTCGGTCCGCTCCAGGAGCGGCTCGACCCAGCGGCGTACCACCTCGGTCCGCATGATCATCGGGTCGCCGCCGGTGAACAGCACGTCGGTGACCTCGGGGTGGTGGGCCAGGTAGCCGGTGAGGTCGGCCGGGTCGCGCAGCGCCTGGCGCAGCTCCTCCTGGCTGACGAACTGGGCCCAGCGGAAGCAGTAACCGCAGTACGAGTGGCAGGTCTGCCCCTGGGAGGGGAAGACCAGCACCGTCTCGGCGTACTTGTGCTGGAGGCCGTCGAGCCGCCGCCCGTCGAGGGTCGGCACGTTCGCCTCGAGCTGGCCGCCCGGGTGCGGGTTCAGGTCCAGCTGGGCGGCGGTGGCGGCCGCGCGCAGCTCGGCGCGCGGCGCGCCCGCGTCCAGCAGCGCCGCCATCCGGTCGAAGACCGGGGCGGGCAGCATGTCCCGGTGCGGGAAGGTGAGCCGGAAGATCGGGTCGTCGGGCGCGGCCGACCAGTCGATCAGCTCGTCGGCCACGTATTCGTTGACCTTGAACGGCAGGACGCTGGAGACCACGCGCAGGTCGCGGACGTACTCGTCCGGCATGCCGCGGTCCCGGGCGAGCTGCGCGAGGCGTTCGTTCGCGTAGTGCTTCACGGGGTTCTCTCGATTCCGCTCAGCGCGCCACGTGGGACTTGGACCAGTCGAACTCCACGAGGTCCTGGACGCCCATCCGCTCGATGAGGGTGTGCAGGCCCGTGTAGTCGCGGACGAGCCGGCTGCGGCTCTGCTCGGCCTGGCAGTCGTGGAGCATGTCGTGGCCGCCCTCGACGCCGACCAGGTCCATGATCCGGTGCCAGGTCGTGTAGTCGGTGGCCACGAAGGCCTCCAGGCCCTCGAACAGCATGTCGCGGAAGAAGCGCTGCTTCTTCTCGTCCAGGCGGTCGTGGACGACCTCGGCGAGCACCGCGGAGATGGAGGCGTGGCAGTACTCGTCGCGGTTGTGGAGCTTGGCGGTGCTGCTGTTGATCGGCTGGATGTCCGGATCGTCGGCGAGCAGGTCCAGGTAGGCGTTGATGGAGATCTCCGACACCGTCGCGAAGGCGAGGGTGGTCAGCGACCGCTGCCAGCGCTCGTCCGCGCCGTCGCGCAGCCGCTGGTGCTCGCGCGCCGTGTGGGAGATCGGCAGCTCGTGGTCGGGCATCGGCCGGCCGCGCTTGCGGCGCGTCACCGCGCTGGCGTTGAGGTGCATCAGCGTGTGGTACTGCTCGTCGACCATCGCCTGGGCGAGGGAGATGTTGAGCGCCTCGTCCTGGAGCTCGGGGTACTCGCCCTCCATGACCAGGGCGAAGGCGGGGTTGGCCACCTTCTGCTCGGCCATGATGGTGTGCCGGTTGTACGCGATCCAGGCCCAGCTGAGCAGCTGGGACTTCTTCTCCGGGTCCAGCGCCTGGTAGGTGGGGTGGTCGCGGAAGGGCAGGATCCGCTCGGGGTAGTCCGGGCGGTCGAGCTCGAAGAGCTCGTCGAGGTCCGGCTCCTCCCGCTTGACGGTGGCGCGCCGGTGCCAGTTGCCGACGAGCCGGCGGATGACGGCACTCTCGATCTGGTTGTCGGGGTCGTGGCGGGGAACGCCCTCGGGCAGCCCCCGGAGCTCCTCCGGGAGTCCGGTGGGGAACTCCTCCTCCTGAGCTTCCTGAGCTTCCTGAACAGGCGCGTTCCGGACGTCAGTCATGCGTGGGCCTCACGTGATCGGTGTCTGTCACGGGGTGGCGGGGCCACCGGTGACGGGGTGACTGGTGACGGGCGCGCGGTTCAGCGCTGGGCGGCGATCCAGTAGCGGGTGAGGTGACGCCGCTTGTCCGTGTAGGCGGAACGGGCGTGCACCATGCGCTGGTTGTCCCAGATCAGGACGTGGTTCTCGGGGATGAGCACCGAGACGCGGTTCTCCCGGAAGAAGGCTTCGGCCTGTTCGGCGAGGTGGATGCCGAAGCTGCCGAGCGGCAGCTGCTCCGGGTCGACGGCGGCGTCGACCGGCGGGTCGTACTGGCCGGTGGTCAGCAGGTTGTAGCTGAAGCGCAGGATCTCCTGGCCGCTGTCGGTGACCTCGACGACGGGGCGGCGGACGCCCTCGGTGCCGACGCCTCCGGTGTTGTGGCCGACCCAGTCGACGGTCTGCTCGTAGAGGGCGGCCCGGTCGCGCTCGGACAGCGAGGCGACGAACGCCCGCATGTCGGCGAGCTCGGTGTGCCCGCTGCCGCAGGTGGCCTGCACGCGGCAGTGCAGCGCCAGATAGGTGGGCGGCGGGTTCCAGCCCGGCGCCTCGGTGTGCACCAGGATCGTGTTGACGCTCTTGGAGTACCGGCGCTGCTCGAACCCGGGAGCGGCCTTCACCTGGTACCGCAGCGAGCCGTCGTACTGCGGGACCAGCTCACCGAAGACACCGACCGCCGCGGCCGCCTCCTCGTCGGTGGTGATCCCCCCGAGCAGCGTGTACCCCTGCTCCGCAAGTTCCCGACTGTGAATATCAAGGGCCGTAGACATGAAGGACTCCCCCATCCTCAGTTGATACGGGCAAAGCGGCGATCGGGTCGCGATCGAGCCCCCGGCATGCCCCGGTGTGATCCTCTGGCAACAGCGAGTGGGCCGCAATGGGTCGTATTGTGAGATGACTCACGGAACCAGATGCTCCGGCCTGTTTCCCGACGTCACGCGTTTCCCCAGGTAAACCCGGCCTGAACGAAGCGACTTGATCCACTCCCCGAGCACCCTGTTTTCCGCCACGGCGTCCGATTGGCACGCCTCCCACCCCGAATAACGGCATCCGTCCCCCCTCCCCCCGATCCCCCGCCAGCCACCTCTCCGCCTCCCCATCCCGCTCCCCTCTCCTCACCCCACCTCCCCCTGAGCGATCGCAAATCCCCCCGAACCCCCGCCACCCCACCCCCGGCTTCCTCCCACCCCTCCGCCCCGATCCGCTACGCTGTTCCCGTCAGCGGCCAGGCCACACCGGACACCCCGGGAACCCACCCCGGTCACCCCGGCCCAGCCCCGCTGACACGAGCGCGCCTTCGTAGCTCAGGGGATAGAGCACCGCTCTCCTAAAGCGGGTGTCGCAGGTTCGAATCCTGCCGGGGGCACAGGGCAAAAGGCACTTCCGGAGTCTCCGGAAGTGCCTTTTGACATCTACGGCTGACATCAACGCCGACGGTCAGGGACGACCAGGCCGCCTCTTGAGCAGCCGGTCCATGTGACTGATGGCCTCGCGCTGGGTGTCCTGGACGACGTGCGTGTAGACGTCCATGGTGATGCTGATCTGACTGTGCCCGAGGATCTCCATCACGACGCGGGGAGCAACGCCGGCGGCCGTGAGCAGGGTCGCGCACCCGTGCCGGGCGTCGTGCAGCCGGATGACGCGGAGCCCGGCGGAGGCGGCGACGCGGGTGAAGGACCGGTAGACGTTCCGCGGCTCGACCGGGCTTCCTGTCCGCGTCGTGAAGACGTAGTCACTCCCCTTCCACTGCTCCCCCGCCTTGGCCCGCTGATCGTTCTGCCGCATCCGGTGCCAACGGAGAGGGGCGATGCACATGGCGGGCAGCGGTACGACACGCCGGCGGCGCCCCTTGGGATCGTCGTCGTACAGGACACCCCGGCGCCGCTGGATCTGCTGGCGGACGTAGAGGACGCGACGGTCCAGGTCCACGTCCGCCCAACGGAGGCCGATCAGCTCGCCCCGGCGCAGCCCCATGGCAATGGCGAGGACGAAGGCGGCGTACAGCGGGTCCCGGCGGGCGGCGGCGAGGAAGTCGAGCGTCTCGTCCAGGGACCAGGGGCTCAGCTCCCGCGCCTTCGACCGGGGCGGCTCGACGAGGGTGGCCACGTTGCGCGTGATCAGCTCCTCGCGGCAGGCGGCGGTGAGAGCGGTCCGCAGGACGCGGTGGGACTCCTTGGCGGTGGCGGCGGTGGTCTTCTTCTCCAGCTGGACGAGGAAGCGCCGGACATCGGCGACGCTCAGGGACTCCAGACGCTTGGAACCGATCAGCGGGACGAGGTACAGCCGAGTGTGCGTCTCGTACTTGTCGTACGTACTGAGCTTGCGGCGCGGCTGGACGACGTTGTCCAGCCAGTACGGGAGCCACTCGGAGAGCTTCGCCGAACGGGTCGGCACAGGGATGCCGTTGTCGGCCTTGTCGAGGAGTTCGCGACGCTTGACGTCGCACTCGGCCCAGGTCTTGCCGTAGGCGAACTTCCGGGCGCGTGTGCCGTCCGGCTGAAGTACGTAGACCGCAGCCTGGAAACGGCCGTCCTTGCGCTGGGTGATGGTGCCGGCGCCGTTGGGGTTGCGCTTGCGCTGGGTGGCCATCAGGCGGCCTCGCCGATCTCGTAGGAGATGAAGTCGCGTACGGCGTCGACCGGGATACGGCGGGCACGGCCGACGGTGATCGAGCTGAGACGGCGCGAGCGGATGAGGTCGTAGACGGTGGAGCGTCCGAGCTTGAGCCGCGCCATGGCCTCGGGCACGGTCAGCAGTTCGTCGTTGGTGACGGTGGCGGTGGCGGTGGTCATGCTGCGGCTCCTTCCAGGGCGAGCTGGTCGTGTAGGGCTTCGCGCGCGGTTTGGCGGTTGAGTTGGATGTCGCGGGCGATCGTGGCGGCGAGGGCGGCCTCGCCGGGGGTGTGGCCGTGACCCGCGTACTGCCAGGAGGCGAGGACAAGCACGGTGTCCGGGTCGGAGTTCTGGGCGTCGTACTCCTGCGCGGCGCGGTAGTCGGCGCGGACCTGGCGGAGGGCTCCGAGGGTGGTCGAGTAGCGGCGCGATTTGGTGGAGAAGTGGCCGCGGAAGCCGAGCATGTGGGCCCAGGCAGCGAGCTTGCGGTCCGGGTAGAGCGGGGCGAGGTCGAGGCAGGCCTCGATGAGGCGGCGGGGGTGGTCGGGCACGTCCAGGAGGTCGAGCACTTCGCGGTTGCCGATCCGGCGGTCGACTGCCCGTCGTCTCAGCAGCCTTGGTGGCGTACTTGGCGACGTAGGCTGCTACGGCCTGTTCGGTGATGTCGGAGCCGTCTCCGAACGCCTTGACCGGACGGATGTCGAGCTGGCGGCCCCACTGGAAGCGCCGGCACGGCTGGTCCCCGGCGGCCGGGACGGTGATCGTCGTGTACGCGTGGACGGCGGCGGCGCGGATCGCGTCGTCGAGTAACCGCACGCTGGCCCAGGACGGCGGGGCAGTGCCGGGACCGTCCGGACCGTCGAGGCGGATCACGGCGTGGAAGTGGGTCGCGCCGCGCTTCTGGAACTCGGCGACCTTCCCGTACGACACGCGCAGCACGTCCCTCAGCTCGCGTTGGGTGAGTCCGGCGCGTGCAGCGAGCTCGCGGCGCAAGCGGTTGGTGAAGCGCTGCCAGAGCTGTCCGGCATGGTTGTTGAAGAGGACGGACCCGGCGTAGTCGTACGACTCGGGGTCGAGCGCCGTACCCAGGGAGGGGTCGTTCTCCGGGTGGTGACTACCGCAGCGGCAGGCGCCACGGTCGGGGCGGTTGTGCACGGGCCCGAAGGACGGGGCCGTGAGGGTGGCGAACACCCGGGGGTGTTCGCGGACGGTCGCGGGGATTTTCTTGGACTCGTCGCCGGCCAGACCCGCGCGGATCAGGTGGTACGTGTCCCCGGAGTACGTGTGGGCGCACGAGGGGCAGCGGGACGCGCGTCGATTTCCGCAGGCGACGCGGAGGCGACCGCTGGGCTCGGCCTCCGTGGAGTATCGGCGGAGGGTCTCGCCGGACGTGCGGTCCTTAGCGAGGGACCATCCGGTCAAGTGGATGGGATCGGAGCAGCCGTCGGTGCGGTGCACCTGGTCTCGCCAGCGGTCAAAGTCGGGGGCAGCGGCGACTCAGAGAACGTCGTGGAGGGTGGCCGGGTCCAGGCCCGCCGCGGTGGCGGCGGTGCGCTGATCCATGCTGGAAGTTCCTTCCGGTTGAAAGATCGGCGAGGGGTACGGCTCCCGGGCGGCGGATGCTTGGCGGTATCGAGGCCGCCCGGGGCCGGTCAGCGGCGCTTGGTCGAGGACGCGATCAGCGAACGGGCCACGACGGCGCAGACCGCGACCGATGCGGCGGTGACGGCGGTCGCGAGGAGCATCGACACCAGAACGGTGCCGACGACCAGGACGGCAGCGGTGCCGGCGCCTATGACGGCGAGCGCGGTGCCGGGGGTGATCTGGACGGTGGCTCGGGCCGGAATGGCCCGGGGCGACCGGGGGCGGGTGCTGCACGGGCTGGATCGCGGTCGGGTGGACGACGGCGGGCGGGTGAACGACGCCGGCCGGCAGCGGCATGGTCGGGATCTTGGGTCGGAGCATGGGGTGGTTCTCCCTTCCGGGTCAGGTCACTTGGAGATCGCGGTATCGATGACGGGGGCCAGCAGGCTGTCGGCGAGGAGGAAGCCGCCCAGGAGGAGCACGGCGACGAGCCACCACGGGGGGCGAATCAGCTTGATGCCGAGGGCGCCGACGACAATCAGGGCGACCCGCCTCCTGGAGCAATGGAGGAGTCAGGTCGACGGGCTGAGAGGCGCAGGCGGCACCGCCTACCTGCCCTACGAGTTCTCCGACGAGTGCACGGGCTGGCTACGCGTCTCGTCCGCAGAGGGGCACAACGCCGAGGTGCAGGCTGGATGGACCATGGTGTCAGGCTGGAGCTTCACGCCCTCCGACTACCTTGAAACAGCTCAGCAGATCGCGGACTTCGAGCCCGAGGCGAACGCCAGGATCGAGTGCTTCTTGGACGACCTGTCCCAGCGCATCACCACGAACGCCGAGACCCTCACCGCCTCCAGGCAGTAGCGCGGTAAGAGTTTCCCTACTTCATCAAGGCACCCGCCGCGCACGGCGCGGCGCGTGCGGCCCGTCGCCCGGGCCGCCGCTCCTGTCTCCGCCCCGCTCCGGCCCAGCCGCCGGCCGCCCGCCTGGCGGCTCGGGTTGATGGGTGGTGAACCCCGCTGTGGCTGGGGCGGCCGGCTCCACGGCTTTAGGCAGCCACTTTGGGGCGAGCCTCTAAGATCACGGCCCCAACGTCGTGCTTTACCGGGCAGGTCCACAGACTGCCCGACGCGCGGAAGCTTAAGGGGCCATGATCACTCGCCCCGAAGCAGCTCCAGCCCAAAGCCGCTCCACCGACCTGGTGCTCAGCCTCCCCGACGCGGGCAGTCCCCCACGATCCGACGTCTTGCCGCAAAGAGGACGTCTTTCGTCGCCCACCATGACAAACTGCCCCATCGGAAACGCAAGTTATCCGCTTACTCACCCTTCTCTGAGTCACGGCTACGCCACGTACGACCGCGGACGGACTCAGGTGTACGTCAGGAGCGATCGTGAGCGTAGGGCAGCCAGCACAGCCTCAGCAGCACACGCGGCCACCCGCCGTCACCAAGGTTGAAGTCAAGAACTTTCGCCTTCTACGGAACGTGAGCGTCACCTTCGATGAAGACGTAACTGTATGCGTGGGTAGGAACAATACAGGAAAAACTTCCCTCGCCGAGATACTCAGCAGGTTCTTGCGCCCAGGTGAAATCACCCTACGGCTAGAGGATTTCTCAACAGACTCATACGTAGAATTTGCCGAAGCGTACCGAAAGTTCTCCGCAGGCGACGAGGCCGGGGCCAGGGAGCTGCTACCCGAAATTTCGACAAAGGTCTTCCTTTCTTACGACAGCGGTTCGGGCGAATATGGGAACCTAGGGCCACTCATCGTCGACCTTGACCCGGAGTGCGCTCAAGCCATCGTCACCATCCGCTATGCGCTCAAGCCTGGAGCGATGAAGGATTTCTATCGGGATGCGCCCACGACGCTGTCCGGAGAATGGGGCGAGCCCTTTCTGCTATCCCTCATTGGCCCACGAATTCCGCACCTTTACGAGCGCACAGCGATTGCCGTCGATCCGACCGACGCGACCAATTTTCGCGACATTTCGATGACGGACGTCGCCAGGGCCATCAAGGTCGATTTCGTAAAGGCACAGCGAGGTCTAGACGACGAAAAGGATCGCCCTAAGGACCAGATCGGCAAGATTCTTGAGTCGCTGTTTATGGTAGCCGCCAAGGCCGATGATGGTTCCATCCTTAAGGACTTCGCCGATAGCACCGAAAACGCCTTGGAGGAAATCGTCGAGAAGCTGAACGCCCACTTGCAGGAGATGTATAGCAAGATGGCCCCGACCGTTTCAGATTTTGGGTACCCAGGCCTGGGGAACCGGAACTTTTCGACGAGGACCACGCTGGATTCCAAGCGACTTCTATCGAACTTCACCAGCATCAAGTATCCGGGGTCGGCAGGCGTGGAGCTTCCCGAGTCTTACAGCGGGCTTGGGTCGCGAAACCTCTTGCTTATTCTCCTGACACTTTTCAGCTACTATCGGGAGTATTCGGCTCGGGGAAGTAGGTCGTCCGTACACTTGGTATTCATCGAGGAACCTGAGGCGCACCTCCATCCTCAGATGCAAGAAATATTCATTCACCAACTGGGAGTCTTCAAGAAGAAGTTCCCTGTCGCAGACGGTGAAGAGCAGAGCTGGAACGCGCAATTCCTCGTAACGACTCACTCTGCGCACATCGCCAACCGAGCCGGCTTCCCCGCCATCAGGTACTTTCGCCTAAATGAGAGTGACGACTCTCATGAGGCAAACAGCTCATCAGTCCTCAATCTAGCTGAGGCACCGGGAGTAGACAAGGATTTCCTGCACAAATACCTAACCCTTACTCGCGCTGACCTCTTTTTTGCTGACAAGGCGATCCTCATCGAGGGAACGACCGAGCGCATCTTCATTCCTGCTGCGATTGCCGAATTCGACGAGATCAGGCAGAAGAAAGGTGGCCCTAACCTTTCGAGTCAATACGTGAGCATCATGGAGGTAGGCGGCGCACACGCACACATCTTCTACCCGTTCCTTGACTTCCTCGGTTTGCAGACACTCGTCATTACCGACATGGATCCGGCGAAAGCAGGGTCTAGCTCACAGCGCCTCGAAGCTTGCTGTTTTCACGAGGGAACGGCGACAACTAACGAGGCCATTAAGAAGTGGTTCGGCGAGGCCAAACTATCGCCATCCGACCTATTGAAGAATGCCGAGCACGGCGTTCCAGTCATCGGCATGCGCGGCCTTGCCTATCAGATCCCCGAGACGACCATCGACGGCCCATGTGGGCGCACGTTCGAAGACGCGTTCATTCTTGCTAACCCTGCAAAGTTCGGCCTGAGTAACGGCGAAACGAAACCCACTTCGCAGAGCGAACTGGACGCCCGCGAAGAGGCCAAGAAGTATAAGAAGAGTGACTTTGCTCTGACCTTCGCCATCGAGCAGCAAGATTGGAAAATTCCACGCTATATCGAGCGTGGTCTCGAATGGCTACTCGATCAAGCACCATCAGCGGAATACGACGAGGCGACATCTACGGTCACTGAGGATCCTTCGGGTGGCCAGGTGGCGGTCCGATGAGCCAGACGGGTGCCGACGTCACGACCGCCGAAGAGGAGAGCAAGGAAGCACTGCACAGCATCCTTGCGGCGCTCAGTGACGGGCGCAATTTCAAGATGGAGGCCGGAGCGGGAGCGGGGAAAACCCATTCCCTAATCGACACCCTTCAACACATTCTGCAAAGTCGTCTTAAGCACCTTCCGCGCGAGGGGCAGCGCGTAGCCTGCATTACGTACACGAACGTCGCTCGGAATGAGATTATCCGTCGCACCGATGGCAGCCCTCACATCTTCGCCGAGACCATTCACGGCTTCCTATGGGAAGTAATCTCTCCTTTCAGGAAGTCCCTGCTGCGTGAAATACCTAACTTGTCCGGCTGGGATAAAATCCTGGAAGGCCAGACTTCGCTGGACGAGTGCAGCATCTCCTACGATCTCGGGTTCCGCGGCATCCATGAGAACACCGTGCGGTTGCACCATGATGACATCCCCGCACTGGCTATCCGGCTCTTCGTTAATCAGAAGTTTCGGAACCTAGTATCCGACCGGTTCCCAATCATCCTTGTCGACGAATACCAGGACACTCCCCTGGGATTGGCTGAGGCTATGATTGGAGACAATTCAGCCTCACTGTCGGGATCGTCCTACGGATTTTTTGGTGACCATTGGCAGCAGATTTACGACAAGACCTGCGGGTCTATTGATCATCTACCGGTAACGTTGATCCAGAAGCGCGCGAACTGGCGATCGAGCCAAACCGTCGTCGACGTCCTCAACAGCATGCGCCCCGAATTGCCTCAAGCTGCGGTGAGCGATGCCAACCTTGGATCCGTAACCGTATATCACACAAACAACTGGGCGGGGTCGCGGGGAACCCACTCGAAGAAGGGTCAGATCCCGGATGACGTCCTTAAGGAAACCCTTCGATGGGTTACAGAGGATGCGCCGCGCCGGCAGGAGAGTTGGGATACGGATAGGCAGCCTAAGGTACTGATGCTGACCCACTCCTCTATCGCCTCTGAGCTGGGATTCGTCAATATCGACCGATCTTTTAGCCGCAACGAGGATTTCGTTCGGAAGAACGATGAAGTCGTAGCGTTCCTGTTGGATGTTGTCGAGCCCTGCTGCGACTATTTCAATAACAAACAATACGGCCCGATGTTCGACCTCCTAAAGCGCTCTAGGCCGCGCATGGCGAGGCGCAGCGATAAGACCGGTTGGACGGATCTCTTCAAAGCGATCAATCTGGCCAGAAAAACGGGAACTGTCGGAGACGTCCTGGATATCCTCTTGGACCAGAAATACTTCGCACTCCCGCAAGTAATTTCCAACAGACATCGCCGGTGGGAGCATGCTCTAAGGGACCTGAAGGATGGTCAGGAAATTACCGAGCCTCGCCGCCTGGTGAACTACGGAAAGTTCAGAGGCGTCAGCTACCGCGAGGTACTCGCGCTGCGTGACTATGTTGAAGAAAACACGCCGTTTTCAACCCAGCATGGCGTCAAGGGAGCTGAGTATCCGCGCGTCCTAGCCGTTTTTGGTGGTGGCTGGACCCAGTATAACTTTCCGGAGATGCTGGTGAATTACCCTCAGCGTGATTCATTGAGTGAGCAGAGTAGGAAGCGTTTCGAAAGATCGCGCAATCTGTTCTACGTAGCATGCTCACGCGCTCAGAAAGACCTGGTCCTCCTGTTCACAACTGAGCTTTCCAGCAGTGCTCTTGAGACACTCAAGACGTGGGTAGGTGAAGCGAATATTGTGGATGTTCACTACTCACCAGAGGGAACCCCTATCAACTCAACGTGAGGTCTCCCCCTCTCTGAGTACGGCAAACAGTCCTCGCAAAACAGGAACGCGTCAGGCTGTACAACCAGCCCCCTGCGACCGACCGTGACCGACTGAAACTCCAGAGTCTCGGAAGGAGAGTCCATGGGAGGCAGAGGGTGCGCGTACGCTCCCGTCATGACAGCTGACGCATGCACAACGAGCGGCTCGACGAGCGGCTGTCCGATGAGGAGCTGGAGCTGTTCGTCCAGTACCTACACCGGTTCGCGAACCACGACGTGGACATCTTCCTGAACCTGGAAGCCGGGGACCCCGAGCACCCCGTGTACTGGACGTTCGGCAGGGACTATCCCCCGGTCGGGGACGCCTCGGACTATCGGCGACCGTTCGCGCACCGGCGGCCGCCGACATCCACAACTGACATCAACGACGGTGGATGACAGCAGTCCTCCACGGCTCCTCGCGGCGTCCGCTAGCAGCAGTCCAGCTCCGGCAGAACCCGCCCGATCGAACTCCTGAAGCGGGTGTCGCAGGTTCGAATCCTGCCGGGGGCACAGGGCAGAAGGGCACTTCCGGATTTTCCGGAGGTGCCCTTCGTCGTGGCTGCCCGACCGCAACCACCCGTCAGCGAGGGCGCGGTCACCGGTCGAGGAGCGCGTCCGCGATCGTGACGGAGGGCGGGGTGAGAGCCGTTGCGCCGTCCTCGATGTCCCACAGGGAGTTCTGCAGGAGTCGGCCGAGGGTCCAGCCGGTCGCGCGGGCGCGGTCCAGGCCGAGGGTTTCGGTGAGGAGGTCGAAGCGGCGCCGGACGACGCGGAGGGCGTCGTGCTTCAGGACGACGTCGTCCCAGCGGCTTTCCAGGGCGGGCCAGAGGTCGAAGCCGGGGTCCCCGGCGAGCGGTTCGGGATCGATGGCGAGCCAGGGCTCGCGCCGCGCGGCAAGGACGTTGTCGTAGTGCAGGTCCCAGTGCAGCAGCCGGTCACCGGGCTCGCCGACGAGTTCGGCCAGCGCCGACGCCCAGGCGCGCAGGCGTCGCCGGTCCGCCGGGCCGGCCAGGGCCGCGACCGCCTGGGGGACCTGCGCCAGCATCTCGGCGGCGACGTCACCGAGGCCCCGCAGGCCCGGCGGTGCGGGCACGCGGACCAGCCGGGACTGAAGTTCGGCGAGGATGCCCATCGCCACGTCGTCGTCCTCGATCGAGGACAGCGTGCGGGAGGCGTCCAGCTTCTCCAGGAGCATGGTGCTGCTGTCGGGGTCGTGGTCGAGCAGCCGCACGATCCCCTCGCCGTTCCAGGTGCGCAGTCCGAGGAGGGCGGCGGTGGTCTCCTCGCGGGGCATCTGCAGCTTGAGGACCGCGCGGGTGCCGCGGGCACGGCGCACCGGCACCACCAGCGAGGCCTCCCCGGCCCCGACCGCGCCGTCCCGTCGCAGCTCCCAGCCGTCCAGGAACTCCGCCACCAGGGCCGGAAGCCCGGCCCGGCCTTCCTCCCCGAAGCTCCTGGCGTACGACTCCGCGAGGGAACGCGGGACCTCGTCCGTTCGTAACGTGCTCACCTCGTGTGCCCTTCCCCGGGAACCGCGCGTGTCCTGCCGCAACCTACCGGCGCACGGCAGGATGGCCCCATGGCCCCCACCGATCTCAGCCGACTGTCGTTGCCGCGTGCCTGCCGGGACGCTCTGGCCGGGCCCCGGGCGGAGCGGATCGACCAGCACACCGTTCCCGTGGCCGCCCACTGGTGGGACGTCGAGGTCGCTGCCGCGCGGCTGCCCGGGGTGCCCGTGGTCGGGTCGGGTGCGGGGGTGCTCAGTCGCGGGGACCTGTTCGAAGATGCCGCCACCCTGGACGCCGGCTCCGACGAGGAGCTGCTGCGGTTCCTGTGGCGGGTGCTCGCCTGGGGCAGTGGGATGAAGCTCCGGCTCAATCGCCGGCGCATCCATGCCGTGGCGGCTGACCCGGCCCCGGCCCTGGCCGCCCTGCGCCGGGCCCTCGGAGCCGCTCCCCACGATCCGGCGGAGGCGTACGAGGCGCTGCGCCCGCGGGGCCGTAGCGCCGTCCCGTCTCTGGGGCCGGCGTTCGCGACCAAGGTTCTGTACTTCGCCGGGGGCGGCGCCGTCGGGCACCCCTGCGCGATCCTCGACGCCCGGGTGGCCGCGACGCTCAGGGACACCTGCGGGTGGGACTCGCTCGGTGGGACCGTGTGGCCCGCCCGTACCTACGACCGGTACTGCGCGCTCCTGGGCCGCTGGGCCGGCGAGGAAGGCGAGCGGCTCGGGCGGCCCGTGGGCGTGGACGAGATCGAGCGCCGGCTGTTCGCGCCCTGAGGTCAGCGGAGTTCTTCCGGGCAGGTGGTGCCGCGGGGGAAGAGTTTGTAGGGGGCCGCCAGGCGGTAGACGCCCGGTTTCGGGGCGATCAGTTCGGTCCACTCGTCGCCCTCGCGGTCGGGTTCCGCCTTGAGGAGGCAGCCGTGTTCGTTGGCGAAGACCTTGGGGATTTCGGTGTCCGACTGTTCGCGGGCCAGTTTGGAGGCCTCGGTCTCCTGCGGGGGCTCGATCTTGCCGCCGTGCTCGTCGAGGAGGGCGAGCCAGGGCGAGTACGGGACGCGGATGAGGACGCGGCCGGGGTTGTCCACGCGGATCACGACCTCGTTCTGGGCGGCGCTCTCGACGCGGGCCGGCGGGTCGGCGAGGGGCGTCGGGTTCTCGACCTCGTACAGGCGCCAGTTCGCGTCGGACCAGACCTGCTTCAGGTAGGGCAGGCCCTCGCCGACGAGTTCCGCCTCCTGCTCGGCGCCCGAGTCGGGGGCGCCGGTCGGGAGGACGACGTAGTGGACGGCCCAGCGGGCGAGCCATTCGCGGTAGTTCCGGGCGTTGAGGGTGTCGTCGTAGAAGATCGGGTTGCGTTCCATGTCGGCCTGGCGGTTCCAGCCGCGGGCCAGGTTGATGTACGGGCTGAGCGCCGAGGACTCGCGGTGGCTGGAGGCCGGGACGACCTCGACCCGGGCCTTCCCCGCGTCCCGTACCTGCAGCTGGTTGATCAGCGGGGCCACCTCGAACGCCCAGGAGGCGTCCGGGGCCGTACGGACGACGTCGTCGACGCCCTTGAAGCCGATCCAGAAGTTCAGGCCGGCGAAGGCCAGGACGAGGGCGTACCAGCGGCGCGAACGCAGCTTCGTGTACGGGAGGGCCGCGAGCAGCACGACGCCCGCGAACAGCATCGGGAGACGCGAGATGTTCGAGCCGATCTGCGAGTCGATCAGCCAGGTCAGGAAGGTGCCGACGGTGTAGCAGGCCGCGGCCGTGCGGACCGTGCGCCAGTCGCGCGGGACCAGGAAGAGGACCAGGAGCCCGAAGATCAGGGGCAGCGCGGCCGAGCCGAAGGCCATGGGCTGCGTACCGGAGAAGGGGAAGAGCCAGGAGGAGACGGCGACGACGGCGACCGGGGCGAGGCCGAGGGCGTACGCGCCCGGGCGCCGTTTGTTGAGGAACAGCGCCGCCGCCGCGACCCCCAGGAAGAGGCCCGCGACCGGGCTGCAGGCGGTCGCGATCCCGGCGAGCGGGGCGGCGACGGCCGCCTTCGCCCAGCGCTTGCGGCGCCAGCGGTGCGGCCAGCAGAAGACGGCGGCGACCGCGCCGAGCGCGAACATCATGCCGAGGCCGAAGGTCACCCGCCCCGACAGCGCGTTGCAGAGGAACGCGAACACGCCCGCGATCGAGCACGCCATCGGATTGCGGACGGCCGGGACCCGCACCAGGATCAGCGCGGTCAGCGCCGCCGAGAGCGTGCCGGCGATCATCATCGTCGTCCGCACGCCGAGCAGCGACATCACGTACGGCGAGACCACGCTGTACGAGACCGGGTGCATCCCGCCGTACCAGGCGAGGTTGTACGCGGAGTCCGGGTGCCGTCCCACGAACTCCGCCCACGCGTCCTGCGCGGCGAGGTCGCCGCCGCTGTTCGCGAAGAAGAAGAACCACAGGACGTGGGTGAGGGCGGCGAGCCCGGTGGCCACCAGGACCGGGTAGCGACGCTTACGCCGTCGGGCGGGCACGGGCGCCTCCGAGGCCGTCCGCTGCGCGGGAAGAAGGATTCGCGGAGGGGAAGAGAACTCCGGCCCGGTGTGGGCGCGTGTCGGCTCGGCGGTGGTCACTGCGGCCCTTTCCCGTGCTGCCTGTCTCTTCGTCCTCGCGTGCTTCTCGTCCCCAGGAAAAGCTAACAGCAGGGCGCCCCGGAGGTCCGGGGCGCCCATCCGACCGGGTGGCTCCCCCGGTCTCGTCCCTCAGGCCGAGCGGGTCAGCCCAGTCGCGTCAGCTTCTTGTCGAAGCCCGGCTCCACCAGGTCCCTCTGCAGGGCCACCGGCGCGCTCACCCTGCCCGTGCCCTCGCCGATCGAGACCTGGCCGACGACGTCGCCCGCCTTGCCGGAGTGCGGGACGGCCTTGCCGCCGTCGGTCAGCTCCAGCTCGACCCGGAGGCCGGGCCAGCCGACGGCCTTGAGCTCCTTGGTGGCCACGACCGGGGTCCGGCCGCCGAGGCCGTCGTCCACGTGGCCGAGGACCTGGCCCTTGCGGATGACGGGGGCGGAGGTGACGTCGGCCTGGGCCTTCTGGATGAGCTTGAGGCTGTTGTCGATGGCGAGCTGGAGCTTGTCGTGCAGCAGCTTCGCGTCCTTCGCGCCCATGACGATGCCGAGGATGCGGCGGTTCTGGCCGTCGACGACGGTGTTCGCCGCCCAGAGCAGGTTGCCGCCGGCGGGGGTGGAGGAGCCGGTCTTGATGCCGCTCACACCCGGCTCCAGCAGGATGTTGTTGTTGTTCTCGATGCGGCCGGGGATGCCCTCGACGGTCAGGTTCGGCATGTTCACGATCTCCCGGAACACCTCGTACTGCATGACCGCCTTGGCCAGCTTCAGCTGGTCCACGGGGGTCGACACGGTGCTGTGGGAGAGACCGGACGGGTCCGTGTACGTGGACTGGGTCATGCCCAGGTCCTTGGCGGCGGCGTTCATCTTCCGGACGAACGCCTCCTCGGAACCGGCGTCCCAGCGGGCCAGCAGCCGGGCCACGTTGTTGCCCGAGGGGATCATGAGGAGCTGGAGGAGTTCCTTCTCCGAGTACGTCTGCCCCTCCTCGACCTGCGCCGTCGACTCGTCGGCCGCCTTGGCCTGCTCGCCGGCCTTCTTGTCGATGGCGATCTCGGGGCCCTTCTGCTTCCCCTTGATCGGGTGGTCACGGAGGATCACGTACGCCGTCATGGTCTTGGCGACGCTCGCGATCGGGGCCGGCTTCTGCGGTCCGTACGTCCCCATGGAACCGACGCCCTCGACCTCGACCGCGCCCTGGCCCTCGTGGGGCCACGGCATCCGCAGCTCGCCGCCCTGGAAGGTGAAGGTCGGCGCGGCCGTGAGGGTCAGCGCGGGGGCGGGCAGCGGGCGGACCATCTGCGCGATCGCAAACACGACCAGGAGCAGAAGGACCAGCGGCGTCCAGATCCGCACCCGGCGCAGGGTCGTCCGCAGGACGGTCGGCGGCGGGGGCGGGGTGTTCGTCAGCTCGGCCAGCAGGTCGAGCGGGGGCAGCGGCGGCATGGGCTGCTGCCGCGTCCGCTCGGGCTCGCTCAGCGACGCCGGAGCCGTGGGAGCGGCGGCGGCGGAATCGGCAGCCGGAGCGGCGGCGCCGGGAGCCTGGGCGCCGGCCGGGGTCGCGGCCTCCGGCTTCGCCGCGGGGGGCGTCGTGCCCTTCGATCCCTGGGAGGCCCAGGACGGCGTGGAGGCCGCCTTGGACGCCGCCGGGGCCTTCGGGGAATCCTCCGCCTTCCGCTCGGCCGGGATGTCCGGACGCAGGGGTACGAAGGTGCTCGTGCGCTCGCCGTCGGAGTCGGGGCCCGCGTCCTGGGCATCGACGCCGGACGCGCCGCTCTTGGCGCCGCGCGGGTCCTGCGGGAGCTTCAGGGCGGTCGTCGGCTGGTCCACGGCGGGCGCGGGCGTCACCGGCGGGCGGACCGCGCGGAACATCGTCGTCGGCTGGTCGACCGGCTCCTCCGCCGGGGCCCCGGCGGCCTCGGCGGACCCGGGGCCGCCTTCGCCGGCGTCGTCCGTGTCGTCCGCGTCGTCCGCGTCCGCCGAAGCGGCGGCCGACTCCCCGGCCTTCACCGGCTCGTCGGCCTTCTCCGCCGTCTCCGGCTCCTCGCTCCCCGTGGCCGGCGCCTGCGCGTCGGCCGCCGTTCCCTCGGCGGGCTTCGCGGCAGGCTCCTCGGGAGTCGGCCCGGCGGGCTTCTCCGCCCCCTCGCCCTCCGCCGTCGCGACCCAGGCCGCCACCGCCGCCTTCAGTCGCTCGCTGCCCGCCTCACCGGCCTCCGCGCGCTCCTCCGCCTCCGCGGTGGGCTCCGGGGCCGGCTCCGCACCGGCGTCGTCCTCGGACGTGCGCGGCGTCAGGGCCTTGAACACGGCTGTCGGCTGGTCCACCTGGACCGAGGCGGAACGCCGCGGAACCCCGCTGCCCGGATCCGTCGTCTCCTGCGACGAACCCTGCTGCTCCGCTCTGTCGGGGGACTCGCCCGCCACCGTGCCTCCTCCATGCGTCATACGTACGTCCGAACCGTCTACCAGTGTCCTGTGTGAACCCCTTGGCTCCCGTGCTAGACGAGAACGACATACCTACTGGTTCCCGGACGAACCACCCGGGCACTCTCGACAGATGAATGTGAGAGGGGTCACCCTGTCATTCATCCACGCGGGGAGGCATGGATGGGCAGGAGCCGCAGAACACTTCCGGAGGAGCTTCTGCTGCTCGCTCTGGACCCGACCACGGGTACCACAGCGCAGCCGCAGTCGCTCGACCTCGGCCTGGCCGGAGCACAGCTAGTGGAGCTGGCTCTGGCAGGACGGATAGCCCCTGACGGGGATCGTATCGCCGTGGTGATGCCACGGCCGACCGGAGATCCGACCCTGGACTCCGCACTGGAACTGCTGCGCAGGCGCGGCAGTCCGGTACGGGCCGTCCACTGGATCGGCGGGCCCCGACTGGGGCTTCGCCAGACGTATCTCTCGCATCTGGAGCGATGCGGCATGGTGCATGCCGTGGAGGGCCAGATGTGCGGGGTGCTGCCGACGACTCGCTACCAGGCGACAGACACGGCGATCAGCCGGGAGATCAAGGCCCGGCTGGACAGCGCGATCCGCACCGGCGTACCACCGGACCCGCGGACCGCGGCGCTCGCCGCACTGGCCCACGCGGTCGGTCTCGGCAAGCACCTGTACCCCGGCAACGAAGGACGGTCGTCGCGGTCCCGGCTGCGCGACCTGATCCGGCACGACCCGATGGGCGGCCTCGTGGCGCACGCCGTGATGGACGTCCAGAACGGGGTGGCGGCCCCGCCGCGCCGCGGCGCGGCGGGCGTTCCCGCCCAGCCGCGCGGCAGCATGGCCCGCGCCGCCGCACACTGACGTACGGCACGCACCCCACGCACCGCCGGCACGCCGAGCACCACCCGCATCACCAGCACGCCGAGCACGACCGCACGACCCGCAGCACCCCCCGTACGGACACCACCCTCCGTACGGACACCACCCCTGGCACCACACGGCCCGGGCGGGACGCCTCACGCGCCACCGCCCGGGCCGCACAGCTGTGCGGGGCGGCCCGACGGCCGCCCCGCACCCGTGCGTTGTCCCCGTTTCCCAGCGCACACCGCTCCTTTGGTGGCAGTCTGCCAAGCGGTAGATACTCACAGCTACCCAGCAGACAGCCGGAGGTGCAGTTTCCGTGGCGTCCAACGTCAACCCCACCGTCAGGCGACGCCGATTGGGACAGGAGCTGCGCAAGCTCCGGGAGGCGAAAGGCATGACGGCCGAGCAGGTCGCCGAGCGCCTCCTCGTCTCCCAGTCCAAGATCAGCCGCCTGGAGAACGGCCGCCGTTCCATCAGCCAGCGTGACGTCCGTGACCTGTGCGGCGTGTACGAGGTCGAGGACGAGCACATGGTCAACTCGCTGATGCAGATGGCCAAGGACTCCCGCCAGCAGGGCTGGTGGCACGCCTTCGGCGACATCCCGTACAGCGTCTACATCGGCCTGGAGACGGACGCCGAGAGCCTGCGCGTCTACGAACCGCAGGTCATCCCGGGTCTGCTGCAGACCCACGCGTACGCGGAGGCCGTGATCTCCGGCGCGCTGCCGGAGTCGACGCCGGCGGAGATCGAGAAGCGCGTCACCGTCCGCACCCGGCGCCAGGAGCGGATCCGGGACGAGGAGCGTCCGCTGCGGCTGTGGGCGGTCATCGACGAGGGCGCCCTGCGCCGGGTCGTCGGCGGCAAGCAGCTGATGGTCGAGCAGCTGGAGCACCTGATCGAGCAGTCGCACCTGCCGCACGTGACGGTGCAGGTGCTGCCCTTCGAGATGGGCGCGCACCCGGGGATCAGCGGCCAGTACTCGATCCTGGAGTTCCCCGACGCCTCCGATTCGAGCGTCGTCTACATCGAGGGCGTGACGAGCGACCTCTATCTGGAGAAGGCTCCGGATGTGGCGAAATACTCCCTGATGTACGAGCACCTGCGGGCGCAGGCGCTGAATGTGGAACAGACCCGGGAGTTCATCGCGAAGCAGGCCAAGGTGTACGCCCAGGGGTGACCGGAACGCGGTCGCCGGGGCGGGGGCCGGTACGGTACACCGCCCACCGCTCTCCACGGAACCCCCGGCTGGAATATGCCACCCGGTCGTGTGAACGCCGGTCCCGCGGCCCGGGACCGGCGAGTAGCGTCGATCACGCCATCGAGACCACGGTGGCACGACCTACGGGCAGAACCGGAGTTGAGCAGAATGGCGATTATTCAGGGCGCTACGGACACCTGGACGAAGTCCTCGTATTCCGGCGGGAACGGGGCCTGCGTCGAAGTGCGCTCCCCCGTCGTCGCCGCCGTCGCGGTGCGGGACTCCAAGGCTCCCGAAGGCCCGTCCCTCTCTTTCGGACCGGGCTCGTGGAACGTTTTCGTCGGCCAGGTGAGCAACGGAACCCTCTGATTCCGTACGCCCCTCCCGAGGAGCCCTCTCGACCGGTCCGCCGTCCTGGCCGAGGGGGCTCACGCATGTCCACCGCCACCGCCTGACGCCCCCGTCCGAGCCCCCGCCCAGGGGGCTCTCGCATGTCCGCCGCCAACCCTCGCGTGGTTCACAGACATGAACCAGGGTCAGCAAAGCGAACGATTTTACTTTCCCTTGACCCTCCACCGCGTTGTCTCCGCCCCCGAACTCCCCACACGATGAACGGCGTTCACAAGGCGGATTATCAAGGCGGACCAGAACCCCTGGAGGGGGCTCCATGAACAGTCTCGACTGGGCCGTGCTCATCGGCTACTTCGGCGTGATGGTCGCGATCGGTGTGTGGTCCCACAAGCGGGTGGACGACGTCTCCGACTTCTTCACCGCCGGCGGGCGCATGCCCTGGTGGCTCTCCGGCATCTCCCACCACATGTCGGGTTACAGCGCCGTGATGTTCACCGGTTACGCGGGCATCGCCTACACCTACGGCGTCACCTCCTACGTCACCTGGTCCTTCCCCATCGCCATCGGCATCGCCGTCGGCGCCCACCTCTTCGCACCCCGGCTCAACCGGCTCCGCTCACGTCTCCACGTGGCCTCGCCGCTCGAATACCTCAAGAACCGCTACAACCTGCCCACCCAGCAGGCCCTCGCCTGGTCCGGCGTCCTGCTGAAGATCGTGGACGTCGGCGCCAAGTGGGCCGCGATCGCCACCCTGCTCTCCGTCTTCACCGGCATCTCCCTCAACCAGGGCATCCTCATCACCGGTGTCGTCACCGGCATCTACTGCACGGTCGGCGGCCTGTGGGCCGACGCGCTCACCGAACTCGGCCAGTTCGTCATCCAGTTCTTCGCCGGGATCGCGATGCTCGTCGCCGTGCTCGCCGAGCTGGGCGGGTTCAGCGCCCTGTGGACCGTGTGGGACCGACCCGAACTCCAGGGGCACACCGCGCCGACCGCCGGCCCGTACACCCTGACGTTCCTCCTGGCCTACCTCTTCATCAAGACCTTCGAGTACAGCGGCGGCATGTGGAACCAGGCCCAGCGCTACATGGCCACCCCCTCTGCCCGCGAGGCGACCCGCTCCGGCCGGCTCTCCGCCGTCCTCTGGTTCGTCTGGCCGCTCGTCCTCTTCTTCCCGATGTGGGTGGCACCGCTGCTCGTGACCCCACAGAAGGCGGACGCCTCCGACTCCTACGCCCTGATGACCGAACAGCTCCTCCCGCACGGCCTGCTCGGCCTGGTCATCGTCGGCTTCTTCTCGCACACCATGGCCATGTGCTCCTCGGACGCCAACGCCATCGCCGCCGTCTTCACCCGGGACATCGCGCCCGTCCTCAGCAAGGCGGCCCGCACCTGGTCGCAGCGGGCCGGGCTGCTCGCCGCCCGCTGGTCCACGATCGCCTTCCTCGCCCTGTCGATGGCGGTGGCCACCCAGGTCAACTCCCCCACCTTCAAGGACATCATCACCGTCGTCATCAAGTGGGTGGCCGGGCTCATGGGGCCGATCGCGATCCCGTTCATGCTCGGTCTGCTGCGCGCCTTCCGGAAGTCCGGACCGACCGCGGCGCTCGTCTCCTGGGCGGCCGGCCTCTTCGCCTTCTGGCTCACCAACTACGGCCTGGACGGCATCGAGCTCCAGATCCAGATCGTCTCGCCGCTCGCCACCTCCCTCGTCCTGTACGTCCTCATCGGATACATCAGGCCGGAGGACACCCCGGAGCGCGACGCCGTCCTGGACCGGCTGCACTCCGACGACGGCAGCCCGGCGGGCGGCGGACCGGCCGGCGGAGCGGGCGGTACGGCGGGTGGTACGGCCGCCGTGCCGCCGCAGAGCCCGGCCCCCGGCGGGGACCGGACCGGTCAGGCCCTCGGGTAGCGGGCCAGCCAGCCGGGCGAGGAGGCCCCGGGGCCGTGCAGCGCGGCCCCCTGGGTCATCTCCATCGCGAAGTCGTCCGCCAGTTCCAGCACCGTCGCACGGCCCTCCAGCTCGGCCAGCCAGGCCGGCGGGAGGGCCGTCTCGCCGTGCAGGGCCCCCAGCAGCGCGCCCGTCAGCGCCCCGGTCACCGCCGAGGGCCCGTCGTGGTTCACCGCGAGGCGCAGCCCGTGCCGTACGTCCTCACCGACCAGGGCGCAGTAGACGGCCGCCGCCAGCTGCCCCTCGGCCCGGTCCTCGTCCGCCCCGAGCGCGGCCACCCGCTCCGGGTCCGGCACTCCTTCCCGTACGGCTCCGAGGGCGCGCTCCAGGGCCGCGACGACCGGCTCGTGGCCCGGGCGCGCGAGGAGCTGCCGCCGGGCGCCGTCGACGGCGGCCTCGACCGGACCGCCGCGCGCGACGCCGTGGAGGACGACGGCGAAGGCGCCCGCCGCGAGCATGGCACCGGGGGCGCCGTGGGTCTGGGCCGCGCACTCGACGGCGAGCTGGCAGACGAGCTCGGGTTCCCAGCCGACCAGGAGGCCGAAGGGGGCGGAGCGGGGCAGGGTGCCGGAGTCGGCGGCCTGCGGGTTCTTCGGCCTGTCCAGAGTGCCGAGGTGCTCGTCGCCGAGGCCGGTGAGGCAGGCGCGGGGCGGGTTCCGGCGGGCGTACAGCCACTCCTCGCGGCCCAGCCAGCCGAGGTCGGGGCGCCGCTCGTCCGGGCCCCAGTCGTGCTGGGTGGTGATCCAGCGGCGGTGTGCGCGGTGGATGTCGGTGGGCGGGTGCCAGACGCCGAGGTCGCGGCGGACCTGGGCGCGGATCAGGCCGTCGACGGTGAACAGGGCCATCTGCGTGGCGGCGGTGACGGCGCCCCTGCGGCCGAAGGCGGGGACCGGTTCGGTGAGCCCGTCCTCGCCGTGGGCCTCCCGGACCGCGTCGAGGGTGAGGCCGTGCGCCCCGGCGCCGAGGGCGTCGCCGACGGCGGCGCCCAGCAGGCAGCCGCGGACCCGGGACCGGAAGTCCTGCTGCTCGGCGCGGCCCCAGACGGCCGCGGCCGTCACCGCGGTGGCTCTCCCGGTTGCGGCGGTCGTCGCCACGACGTGCCCTCCCCCCGTACCCGGCCCGCGGACCCCGGCCCGCTGACACCCGTCGGCGCGTGCACCGGTCGGCGCGTACACCGGTCTGCGCAGCACTGTAATCGACCGGGTACGCCCGTTCGGGGGCCGGAACGTTATGTGTTCCGACGCCCCTCAGGCCGCTTTTGACCACAGAGCGGCGGAGTGCCCGGTCCGGCGTCCGGCTCCGTGGTCACTCCGCGGGGAGGACCGGCAGCAGCTCCGGAAGGTGGCCGTCCGAGGCCTCCGCCGTGCGGCGGCGCTCCTCGGGGACCTCGCCGTACAGGGTCGTGCGGGGCTTCGCCGGGCGTCCGGCCGCCTCCGCGATGGCCTCCAGATCGCGGATCGAGCGGTAGGAGCCGTAACCCGACCCGGCCATCCGGGAGATCGTCTCCTCCATGAGCGTGCCGCCGAGGTCGTTCGCGCCGGAGCGGAGCATCTCGGCGGCGCCCTCCGCGCCCAGCTTCACCCAGCTCGTCTGGATGTTGGGGATGTACGGGTGGAGCAGGAGGCGCGCCATCGCCGTGACCGCCCGGTTGTCGCGGACGGTCGGGCCCGGGCGGGCGATGCCCGCCAGGTAGACCGGGGCGTTGGTGTGGATGAAGGGCAGCGTCACGAACTCGGTGAAGCCGCCCGTCTCCCGCTGGACGCGGGCCAGGGTGCGGAAGTGGCCGAGCCAGTGGCGGGGCTGGTCGACGTGCCCGTACATCATCGTGGAACTCGACCGGATGCCCAGCTCGTGCGCGGTGGTGACGACCTCGATCCAGGTGGCGGTGGGCAGCTTGCCCTTGGTGAGGACCCAGCGGACCTCGTCGTCGAGGATTTCCGCGGCCGTCCCGGGGATCGAGTCGAGACCGGCCTCCTTGGCGGCGGTCAGCCACTCGCGGATCGAAAGCCCCGTGCGGGTGGCGCCGTTGACGACCTCCATCGGGGAGAAGGCGTGCACGTGCATGCCGGGCACGCGCTGCTTCACGGCCCGCGCGATGTCGAAGTAGGCGGTGCCGGGCAGGTCCGGGTGGATGCCGCCCTGCATGCACACCTCCACCGCGCCGACCTCCCAGGCCTGCTGGGCACGGTCGGCGACCTGGTCGAGGGAGAGCGTGTAGGCGTCGGCGTCGGTCCGCCGCTGGGCGAAGGCGCAGAAGCGGCAGCCGGTGTAGCAGACGTTGGTGAAGTTGATGTTCCGGGTGACGACGTACGTCACCTCGTCACCGCTCACCGCCCGGCGGACGTCGTCGGCGATCCGGGTCAGCGCGTCGAGCGCGGGCCCGTCGGCGTGCAGCAGCGCCAGCGCCTGCGGGTCGGTGAGCCGCGTCGGGTCGCCGGCGGCGACGGCGAGGGCCTCGCGGACGTCGGTGTCGATGCGCTCGGGGGCCATGCCCGGGGCGGCGGCCTCGCGGAGCGCCTCCCAGTCCCCGTACACCTCGTCGAAGTCCTCGCGCCGGTCGTGGGTGCGGCCCGTGGTGTCGATGGTGGTGTGCAGATCGGTCCTGCCGGTGCCGGTGAAGGCCTCGTCGGGCTCCTGCCAGGGCAGTCCGCGCACCACCGCGTCGGGGTTGGCGAGGCCCGTCTCCGGGTCGGCGAGGGCGCGGACGTGCGGGAGGAGCCGGGGGTCGAGCCAGGGTTCTCCCCGAGTCACGAACTCGGGGTAGACGCAGAGCCGTTCGCGCAGCTCGAAGCCGGCGGCGGCGGACCGCGCGGCCAGCTCCTCGATCGCGGGCCAGGGCCGCTCGGGGTTGACGTGGTCGATGGTGAGCGGCGAGACACCGCCCCAGTCGTCGATGCCGGCGGCGATCAGCCGCTCGTACTCGGCGTCGACCAGGTTGGGCGGGGCCTGGATGCAGGCGGCCGGGCCCATGATGAGCCGGGCGACGGCGACCGTGGCGACCAGGTCGTCGAGTGCGGCGTCGGGCATCCCGCGCATGGCCGTGTCCGGCTTGGCGCGGAAGTTCTGGATGATCAGCTCCTGCAGGGAGTGGTAGGAGCGGGCGACGCGGCGGAGCGCGAAGAGGGACTCGGCGCGCTCCTCCAGGGTCTCGCCGATGCCGAGGAGCAGCCCCGAGGTGAAGGGGACGGAGGAGCGACCCGCGTCCTCCAGGACCCGCAGACGGACGGCCGGGTCCTTGTCGGGGGACCCGTAGTGGGGGCCGCCGGGCTCGGACCAGAGGCGGGTGGCGGTCGTCTCCAGCATCATCCCCATGGAGGGGGCGACGGGCTTGAGGCGCTGGAAGTCGGTCCAGGACAGCACACCGGGGTTGAGGTGCGGCAGCAGCCCGGTCTCCTCCAGGATGCGGATGGCCATCGCCCGGACGTACGCGAGGGTGTCGTCGTAGCCGTGCGCGTCGAGCCACTCGCGGGCCTCGGGCCAGCGGTCCTCCGGCTTGTCGCCGAGGGTGATGAGCGCTTCCTTGCAGCCGAGCGCGGCGCCGCGCCGGGCGATGTCGAGGACCTCGTCCGGCGACATGAACATCCCGTGCCCGGCGGCCCGGAGCTTGCCGGGCACGGTGACGAAGGTGCAGTAGTGGCACCGGTCCCGGCAGAGCCGCGTGAGCGGGAGAAAGACGCTCTTCGAATATGTGACGACCCCGGGCCGCCCGGCCGCCGCCAGGCCCGCGTCCCGTACCCGCCCGGCGGAGGCGACGAGTTCGTCCAGATCCTCCCCGCGCGCCCGCAGCAGCACGGCCGCCTCGGCGACGTCGAGCGCCACCCCGTCCCTGGCCCGCCTGAGGGCGCGGCGCATGGCGTTCCGGGTGGGGGCTGCTGCCTGCTGATCCGTCATGCCCCGAGCATACGAGCGGGCTGCCGCGGGCGGGACGGACCGCTGATCTGAGTAGGGGTACTCAGCCGACCGAAGATCATTCTCTCTAGGATGGGCCGCCGTACGACGAGCGACGGGGGCCCATCCACCATGCCGACCTGGCAGCAACTGCGCGATGCCAAGCTGTCCGAGTACACCGACGCGGCCGACGGGTGGGGCAAGGTGTCGAGCCGTGCCGACGCCGGCAAGCGCAGCGTCGACCAAGGGATGCTGGGCCGGATCCGCGGCACCCAGAAGGGGCGGACGGCGGACGCGGCGACCCGCGACTGCGAGCAGCTCTCCCGCAACTACCAGTACCTGAACACCGAGTGCGGTCTGATCCGCACGGCCCTGAACGGCCTCGCGCACGAGCTCGCCGCCCCGCAGAAGAAACTGAAGCGGGCCCTGGAGGACGCCGAGAGCCTGAAGTTCACGGTGAACGCGGACGGCTCGGTGACCTACCCGGCGGGCGGCGAGAGCCTCCTCGACGAGAAGCCGCTCCCCGGCGGCAGCGCCTCCTCCACGCCGCTCTACCTCCCGGGCCTCCAGCAGGGAGGCGGCCTCCTCAATCCCCCCGGGCCGCTCCCCCTGGGGCCCGCCAACCCGAACCAGGCGAAGGCCCAGGCCGTCGCCGACGCGATCGCCGACGCCGTGCGCGAGGCGGGCGAGATCGACAGCCGCTACGCCTCGGCCCTGCGCAAGCTGAAGGCGGAGCCGGGCCTGACGGTGAACGCCGAGACGCTCGCGGACGCGGCCGCCGACACCAAGGCGCTGCGGAAGGCGGCCGAGAAGTACGCCGATGCCGCGATCCCGGACGGCGCGTCCCCGAAGGAGAACGCCGCGTGGTGGAACTCCCTCACTCCGGAAGAGCGTGAGGAGTACGCCACCCTCTCCCCGGCCTCCATCGGCGCCCTCGACGGCCTTCCGTCCGCCGTGCGCGACGACGCCAACCGCGTGGTCTTCGCGGAGACCAAGGCGAGGTACGAGGCGGAACTGGGCGCCATCCCGCCGGAGCCGAAGCCGAAGCTGGTCTCCCACGGGCCGCGTGGCGGCATGGTCTACAGCCAGGAGTGGCTGGACTGGCACCACAAGCACGAGGGCCGCCGGGACGCGCTCAACGCCAAGCTGGACGGAATGAAGGCGGTCGAGGAACGTCTGAAGCCACGGCCGGGCCTGCCGGAAAGCTACCTGCTGAGGTTCGACGGCGAGAAGGACGACGGCCGGGTGGTCCTGGCGGTCGGCAACCCTGACACGGCGGACCACACGGCGGTGTACGTGCCGGGGACGACGACGAAGCTGGAGGAGATCGAGGACAACCTCAAGCGCACCGACGTCCTGTACAACGGCGCCAAAAAGTTCGACTCGGGCGCCTCGCTCTCCACCATCACGTGGTTCGACTACAACGCGCCGAACAACATCCCCGAGGCCACGGTCAACCAGTACGGCGATGCCGGCGCCCCGACCCTGCGCCAGTTCATGAGCGGCCTGGAGACCGCCCAGGGCGGGCCGGAGAAGTCCCACACCACGCTCATGGGCCACAGCTACGGTTCCACCGTGGCGGGCATGGCCACCAAGCTGGAAGGCGGCCCGATCGCGGACGACATCATCGCGGTGGGCAGCCCCGGCATGCAGGTGGAGCACGCGAGCGACCTCGGGGTGGGCAAAGAGCATGTATGGGCCATGGGTGGCGGCTTCGACGACATCCTCGTGCGTCAGGGCGGACGGCTCGTCGGGCACGGTGAGGGCGGCAACATCCCCACGGACGAGGACTTCGGCGGCACCATCATGAAGAGCGGGGCGAAGGACCACGGTGACTTCTGGACCGACCAGTCCAGCATCGATAACCAGTCGGCGGTCATCGCCGGCAAGTACGACAAGGTGACCCGTGACTAAGCGACTCAAACTGGCCCTGCCCGCCCTGCTGGCATGTGCCCTCCTGACGGGATGTTCGAGTATGGGGAAGAACGCCGAGACACGCGACGAGGCGCAGATGCGGGAGGGGACGCAGCGCACGTCCAGCCAGGTCCTGGACATGATCGGCCTGAAGGGGAAGGTGACGGAGGGAGGGCCCCTGCCTCGGCCCTGCGACGGCTACGAGCCCGAGGGCGAGGTGGACCGGATGGACCACTCGTGGAGCATCTACGACCTTCCCTACGAGGAGCTGGAGCAGGCCTACGAAGGCATGCGCACCAAGCTCCCCGCGAAGGGCTGGAAGGTCACGCAGGACGGTCCGGACGAGAGCCCCGCGAAGACGCCGACACTGCGGGCCGACGCACCCGACGGCGACTACGCGGTGCAGCTCCAGCTCATGGACAACCGCAAGGACCCGACGTCGAAGACGAAGGCGTTGATCGGCGTCACCGTCGTCTCCCGCTGCTTCCGGCCGTCCTGACCTCCCGGCCCTACAGGTAGCGCGCGTACTCGTCCAGGGCGCGCAGCACGCCGCGTTCGTCCTCCGGTGGCAGTTGGAGCACGACCTCCTCGCAGCCCAGCTCCGCGTAGTGGGCGAGCTTGCCGGGGTTCGGGTGGACGGCGTACGGGACGACGTGGAGGGCCTTCGGGTCGCGGCCCGCGCGTTCCCAGGCGGTGCGGAGGGCCGGCAGGGTCTCGGTGAGGCCGCGGCCGCCGATCGGCAGCCAGCCGTCCGCCGCCGCGGCGATCCGTTCGAACAGCTTCGGTCCGGCGGCCCCGCCCAGGAGGGTGCGCGGCGCGCCGCCCGACGGTTTGGGCCAGGCCTCGGAGGCGCGGACGGAGACGCCGAACCGGCCCTCGTACGCGGTAGGTTCGGGCGCCCACAGGGCCCGCATCAGGGCGAGCCGGTCGTCGGTGACGGCCCGGCGGGAGGGCCAGTCGACGCCGTGGTCGGCTGCCTCCTCCCGGTTCCAGCCGTAGCCGACGCCGAAGGTGAACCGGCCGCCGGACAGGTGGTCGAGGGTGGCGATCTGCTTGGCCAGGACGATCGGGTCGTGCTGGGCGACCAGCGTGATGCCGGTGCCGAGGCCGAGCCGGTCGGTGACGGCGGCGGCCTGGCCGAGCGCCACGAACGGGTCGAGCGTCCGGCCGTACTCGCGCGGGAGCGGCCCACCGGCCGGGTAGGGCGTCTCCCGGGACACGGGGATGTGGGTGTGCTCGGGCAGATAGAGGCCGGCGAAACCGCGCGACTCCAGCTCGCGCGCGAGGCGTACGGGAGTGATGGTCTCGTCGGTCAGGAAGATCGTGGTCGAGATCCGCATAGCGGCACGGTAGGGGGTACGGGCCGGTTTTCCGAGAGGTACGGCACGAGAGCCTCGGGGCCCCGGCGCGGCGGAGTGGGGCCGGGCGGTCCCTACCGCCGTCCCGGGTCCACGGCCCGCTGCCGGGCGGCCGCGGCCCCGTAGCCGCCCTGGGTCCAGACCTTCTCCCGGAAGTGCTGGAGGCTCAGCGGGGTACGGTCCTCGCCGGGGGGGCCGACGAGGTGGACCGTGCCGCAGCGGTGGCAGTACCAGCCCCGGGACCACAGCTCCTCGGCACGGTCGCGGCCGCGCGTCAGGCGGGCGTGGGAGGCGCGGCGGCGCCACATCTCGACGAGGACGAGGAGGGCGACGCAGAGCGCCACGATCGAGGTCCAGCCGGTGATCGTGGACACCTCGGCGGCCGTGGGGACGTCTTCCGGCGGCAGGTTCCACCCCTCCGGGCCTGCGGGTTCCCCCGCCGGTTCGAGGGCGCCCCCGAGGAGGTACGCGGCGGCGGCGACGGCCCCCGCCAGGAACCCGAGGCCGCCGATCGCGTACGACGGCGGCCTCGGCACCGGCGCGAGCGCGTCGGAGAGCCCCGTGGTCACCGTCCGGGTCACGGTCCGTGGGGCGCCGTCCCGGCCCCGCTCCCGGCGGGTCACCGCGTCCCGGCCCGCCAGGTGCACGGCGGGAACGGCCTGTACCCGGTCGTCGCGCCCGCAGCCCGGGCACGTGTGCGCCGTACCGCTCATGCCGTCCCCCTGTGTCCCCGTCGTGCCCCGCACCATCCGTGCCCGGGGGGCCCTTGTCCTGACCGTCCGTGCCCAGGGGGACGGATCCGCGCGGGCCCCGGTTCCGTGGAGGGCGTCCACCGGCCGGTTTCCGCCCCCGGCGGCGAAAACCCGCTGCGCCCGGCCGGGACCGCCCCTACGGTGGCGCGCGTGCTGAAACGAATCGAGGCGTTCTACGACGCCGTCCCCCGCTCCTCCGCCCGCGCCGAGGACTTCGGCCCCCTGACCCTCTTCGTCCAGGCGGGCCGGGGCTGGCCGTACTACGCACGCCCGGCGCTCGGGCACACCGGTGAGGTGCCGATCGCGGCCGTGGAGAAGGTACGGGCCCGGCAGCGCGAGCTGGACGTGCCGGAGGCGTTCGAGTGGGTGGCGGAGACGGCGCCGGGGCTGCGGGCGGCGGTGGAGGCGAGCGGTCTCACCGTGCACGAGCACCCGCTGATGGTGCTGGCCGGCGAGGGGAGCGCCGTACCGGACCCGGAAGGGGTGACCGTACGGGTGGTGGAGGCGGACGACCCGGGCCTGGAGAGTGCCGTCGCCGCCCCCTACGGGGCCTTCGGGGCCACCCCCGAGCCGGGCGCGGCGGAGCGGGTCGCGGGGCGGATCCGGGACGGATACACCCGCCTCGCGGCGGCCTTCGACGCGTCGGGGACGGCCCTGGCGGCCGGCCAGCACCAGACCGTCGGAACGGTCTCGGAGGTCGTCGGGGTCGGCACCCTGCCGGAGGCGCGCCGACGGGGCCTCGGGCTCGCGGTCACGGCCGCGCTGGTCGCGGACGCCCGGGCCCGTGGCGTGGAGCTGGTGTTCCTGACGGCGTCGGACGGGGACGTGGCCCGGCTGTACGGCCGGCTCGGTTTCCGCACGGTCGCGACGGCGCTGATCGCGGAGGCGTGAAAAGAAATTTCCCGGCTCGTGTCACATCACGCTCACGGGCTCCGTCAGTGAGGTGAAGGCGCCGCACCGGAGCGGCGCCCACCGCGCACGAGACCGCTGAGGAGCGATCACCATGGCGACGACCCACGTCCCCACCGCCCGCATGTCCAACCCCGCCTACCTCCTCCCGGGCGCCGCCCAGGCGATCCAGGAGCTGCTGAAGGCCAGCCGCCAGGGCGGTGCCCCCGAGTCGATCCTGGAGCTGGTGCACCTGCGGGCCAGCCAGATCAACAACTGCGGTTTCTGTGTCGACTTCGGGGCCAAGAGCGCGCGGAAGGCCGGGATGAGCGAGGAGAAGCTGTTCGCCGTCGCCGCCTGGCGCGAGACCCCGTACTTCACCGACGAGGAGCGGGCGGCGCTCGAACTCGCCGAGTCGGCGACCCGGCTCGCCGACAACGCGGACGCGGTGCCGGACCCCGTGTGGGACGCGGCCGCGGACCACTTCGACGAGAAGCAGCTGGCCTCGATCGTGCTGATGGTGGCGATCACCAACTTCTTCAACCGGATCAACGTCAGCGTCCGGCAGCCCGCCGGAACGTTCCCGCAGCCGTGACGGAGGCCCCGGGGGCCGGAGTGCTCAGCGGGGCTCCCGCACCATGAACACGTCGATCGCGTCCTCGGACTCGACCGTGAATCCCTCCCGCTCGTAGAGACGGCGGGCCGCGCTGCCCCGGAGCACCTGCAGGCGGACGGAGGCTCCCGCCGAGTCCGCCCGCTCCAGCAGGCGGCGCAGTACCGCCGTCCCGAGCCCTCTCCCCTGCGCTTCGGGGGCGAGGTAGAAGTGCTCCAGGTACAGGCCGTCGCCCGTCCCGCTCGGGCGGTACGTCACCGAGCCCGCGAACGCGCCGCCGGTCTCGATGACCGAGGTGTACGTCTCCGAGAAGCCGTCGAGCACCCGCTGCCGCACCCGGTGCTCGTCGTAGAGGCCCAGCCGTTCTAGGTCCTCGCGCATGACCAGGGCCCGCAGCTCGGCGATCGCCCCGACGTCCTCCGCGCGTCCGGGCCGCAGCGTCCATTCCGGGGCCGCCGCCCCGTCCCTCGCCATGTCCACGTTCATCGTTCCCATGGGCGCATCCTAGGGATGCGCCCCGCACGGCCCGGCGGTCCGCGGCGGCACGTACGACGAAGGTGGCGGGACCCCCCACGGGCCCGCCACCTTCGCGTTTCCGGAACGGCTCGGACGAGCCGGTGGGACCGGGGGCGCGGGACGGTGTTTCAGGTGACTCAGGAGTCCCGCGGGCCCGGTTCCGTCAGTCGGCGACCACCAGCGACGGGGTCTCCTTGGTCAGCACCTCGCCCCGGAAGAAGGCCGGGCTGCGGCGCTGCATGATCAGCATGATCACCACGCCGACGAGCAGCAGTCCGACGCCGATCACGAAGACCGAGCCGACGCCGAGGACGGCGGAGCCGGAGCCGTAGGCCGGGTCCCACATGTCGTACAGGGTCTTGCCGAAGACGGCGGTGAGCATGAGCCCGCCGAGCAGCGGCATCAGGCCCTTGTAGGCGAAGTCCCGGCCGGAGCGGAACAGCTCGCCGCGGAAGTACCAGACGCAGGCGAAGGCGGTCAGCGCGTAGTAGAAGCAGATCATCAGGCCGAGCGCGTAGATGGTGTCGACCAGGACGTTCTCGCTGACCAGGGTCATCACCGTGTAGAAGGCGCCGGTGGCGACACCGGCGACGACGGTGGCCTTGCCGGGGGTCTTGAAGACCGGGTGGACCTTGGTGAAGGAGCCGGGCAGGGCCTCGTACGTGGCCATCGCGAGGACCGTGCGGGCGACCGGGATGAAGGTCGTCTGGAGGCTGGCGGCGGCGGAGGCGAGGACGGCGACGAAGAGGAGCACGCCGAGGACGGAGCCCATGACGGGTCCGGCGAGGGCGGCGAAGACGTTGTCGGAGGTCTCCGGGTTGGCGAGGCCGAGGCCCTGGTCGCCGGAGCCGACGGCCATCTGGGCGGCGATGCCGGTGGCCAGGTACGAGCCGACCAGGACGACCATGGCGATGAGCGCGGCCCGGCCCGGGGTCTTGGCGCTGCCGGTGGTCTCCTCGTTGGTCGCCATGCAGGCGTCCCAGCCCCAGTACATGAAGATCGAGAGGGAGAGTCCGGCCGTGAAGGCGGCGAAGGACTGCACCGCGAAGGGGTTCATCCAGGACCAGGAGAAGTCGACCGAGGTCTCGAAGGAGCCGGCCTTCGTGAGGGCCAGCGCGACGAAGACGGCGAGGACGACGAGCTGGAGGCCGACGAGGGTGTACTGCACGCCCTTCGTGGCGGTCATGCCGCGGTAGCTGATGGCGGTCGCGGCGGCGATGAGCGCGAGGCAGGTGACGATGTGGACGGCCTTGTTGTCGTCCAGGGCGGCGACGGACTCGCTGCCGCTGATCTCACCGGCGAGGAGCCAGAAGTAGGAGGTCGCGACGCCCGCCAGGTTGGAGAGGACGATGATCGTCGCGATGACGAGACCCCAGCCGCACATCCAGCCGATCCGGGGGCCGAAGGCCTTCACGGTCCAGGTGAAGGAGGTGCCGCAGTCGGGCATGACCCGGTTGAGCTCCCGGTACGCGAAGGCGACGAGGAGCATCGGGAGGAAGCCCGCGAGGAACACGGCCGGCATCTGCAGGCCGACCTCGCCGGCGGTGGAGCCGAGCGTCGAGGTCAGGCAGTAGACGGGGGCGACCGTCGAGATGCCGATGACGGCACTGCCGAGGAGGCCGACGGAGTTTCCTCCGAGGCCCTTGGTGCGAACGCCGTGGGTGTCGCCCGGGGCGTCGACGCCCCTTACCGTGTCTCCGGCCTGGGGCCGTGCTTCCACCTGAGTCATGAACAGGACGTTAAGTGCTGCGGTTTCCACATCCGGAGGACCGCAATCCGCCGAAGTTGACGATCAAATGCCTTGCATTAAGAGGGCGAACCGGGCTCGCCACCGATGATTGAAAGATCGACAACCGGCTGGGGCCGACCAACTGGTAGGTCGGTCGGCCGCCGTCCGTTATGCGGGAACCGCAGCGACACCCCAAATGTCCGTTTCTAAAATTTCCCGAGGAATTTTCGTCGGCTCCCCGGCCCGTACGGACAACGGCCTGCGGCGCGCCGTACGCCCGCGGCGCGGACGCCCGGCCGCTCCTCGTGACCACCACCTCCTGAATCCGCCGCGCGTCGCCCGCCGGCCGCCGCACCGGCCCCCTCCGTCAGGCCCGGGGACGAGCGGGAGCCCCACCGGAGAGGGGCGGTGGACGGCGCGCCGGACGGCTCCGTAACGGCTCCGCAACGGCCGCCCCGATGCTGACGGACTCCCTCCGGACAAGGCAGACTGTCGTGGGCGAAACCAGCGGTACGGGCAGGGGGAGCTATGGACCGTGAGGACGGGCCGCGAGTTCCGGTGCAGCGGACTCGGAAGGCGAGAGCGGCAGCCCCGGCCGGGGAGAACGCCGGGACGGAACTCGGTGCGCCACGGGGTGGCACGGGTCCGGGCGCGACGCGGGCCGCCGGCATCCCGGGCGGTGCGGATTCCGGTACCGCTTCCGCAACGGCTTCCGAAGCGGGAACGGGACCGCGTGGCGCCGATTCCGGTACGGCTTCCGAAGCGGGTACGGGGCCGGGCGGCGCCGATTCCGGGACGGCTCGTGTCGACACCCGCCCGGGCACGGCCCCGGCCGGCACCGATTCCGCGACGGCCGCCGGCGCCGTGAGCACCGCCGTGAGCGCCCCTGCCGCAGGCGCCACCGCCACCGGCACCGGGCTGCGCTTCGGTGTCCTCGGTCCCGTCCGGGCCTGGCGGGACGGGACGCCGCTGGCCACCGGCTCCCCCCAGCAGCGGGCCCTCCTCGCCGCGCTGCTCCTGCGCGGCGGGCGGACCGCCACCGCCTCCGAGCTGATCGACGCTCTCTGGGGCGAGGAGCCCCCGTCGCAGGCCCTCGCCGCCGTCCGGACGTACGCCTCCCGCCTCCGCAAGGCCCTCGGCCCGGAGGTCCTGGTCAGCGAGTCCGGCGGCTACGCCCTGCGGACCACCGCGCTCGACGTCACCACCGCGCGGGACCTGGCCGCGGAGGCGGAGAAGCTGCGGGCCGCCGGGAACCGCGCCGCAGCACGGGAGCGGCTCGCCCGGGCGCTGGACCTGTGGGACGGCGAGGTGCTCGCCTCCGTACCCGGCCCGTACGCCGAGGCCCAGCGGGCCCGCCTGGAGGAATGGCGGCTCGGGCTCCTGGAGACCCGGCTGGACATCGACCTGGAGATCGGCGCGCACGCCGAGGCCGTCTCCGAGCTGACCGCGCTCACCGCCGCGCACCCCCTGCGCGAGCGGCTGCGGGAACTGCTGATGCTGGCGCTGTACCGGAGCGGCCGGCAGGCCGAGGCGCTCGCCGTGTACGCGGACACGCGCCGGCTGCTCGCCGACGAACTCGGCGTCGACCCGGCCCCCGAACTCTCCCGGCTCCAGCAGCGCATCCTGCGGGCCGACGCCGAACTCGCC
Source organism: Streptomyces sp. NPDC126503 (assembly GCF_040302405.1). Taxonomy (NCBI): domain Bacteria; kingdom Bacillati; phylum Actinomycetota; class Actinomycetes; order Kitasatosporales; family Streptomycetaceae; genus Streptomyces; species Streptomyces sp. NPDC126503. The sequence continues at coordinate 74,497 of NZ_JBEORS010000019.1, read as the reverse complement.
CGCCCCGTCGAGGAGCCCGCCCCGGCCGCGACGGCCGTCGCCCGGCCCGCCCAACTCCCGGCGACCGTCCCGGACTTCACCGGCCGCGCCTCCTTCGTCCGCGACCTGGGGGACCGGCTCGCCACCGCCGAGGGGCACGTCATGGCCGTGTCGGCGCTCGCGGGCATCGGCGGCGTCGGCAAGACCACCCTCGCCGTGCACGTGGCGCACGCGGCGCGGCCGCACTTCCCGGACGGGCAGCTGTACGTGGACCTCCAGGGCGCCGGTGCCCGCGCGGCGGCCCCGGAGACGGTGCTCGGCTCCTTCCTGCGCGCCCTCGGCACCCCGGACTCGGCCATCCCCGACTCCCTGGAGGACCGGGCCGCGCTGTACCGGTCCACCCTCGACGGCCGCCGGGTCCTCGTCCTCCTGGACAACGCGCGGGACGCCGCCCAGATCCGGCCGCTGCTGCCCGGGACGGCGGGCTGCGCCGCGCTCGTCACCAGCCGGATCCGGATGGTCGACCTGGCGGGCGCGCACCTCGTGGACCTCGACGTGATGTCCCCCGAGGAGGCGCTCCAGCTGTTCACCCGGATCGTCGGGGAGGAGCGGGTCTCGGCGGAGCGGGAGGCGGCCCTGGACGTGGTCGCCGCCTGCGGGTTCCTGCCGCTGGCCATCCGTATCGCGGCCTCCCGGCTGGCCGCGCGCCGCACCTGGACCGTGTCGGTGCTCGCCGCCAAGCTGGCCGACGAGCGGCGGCGCCTGGACGAGCTCCAGGCGGGCGACCTGGCCGTCAAGGCCACCTTCGAACTCGGCTACGGCCAGCTGGAGCCGGCCCAGGCCCGCGCCTTCCGCCTCCTCGGCCTCGCCGACGGCCCGGACATCTCCCTCGCGGCGGCCGCGGCCCTCCTCGACCTGCCGCCGCACGACGCCGAGGACCTCCTGGAAGCGCTCGTCGACACGTCCCTGGTCGAATCGGCCGCGCCGGGCCGCTACCGCTACCACGACCTGGTCCGGCTCTACGCGCGTGCCTGCGCCGACCGCGACGAGCAGCCCCCGACGCGGAAGGAGGCCGCGCTCTCGCGGCTCCTGGACTTCTACCTCTCGACGGCGGCCCGCGTGTACGCCATCGAACGCCCCGGCGACCGGCTGGTCGACCACCTGGAGCCCACCGAGTACGAGGGGCTCAGCTTCACCGACCGCCACGAGGCCCAGGACTGGCTCTACGCCGAGGCCAACTGCCTCCTCGCCTGCGTCCGCCAGTCCGCCGCCGCCCCCACGACCCTCCGCCGCGCGGTGGACCTCCTCTGGGCGTCCCTGGACCTGGCGGAGTCGGGCGCGAACTCCCGGGAGTACGAGGCGGTGGCGGCGGTCCTGCGCGAGGCGGCGGGCGCGGCGGGCGACGTACGGGCGGAGGGGCGGGCGGCGCTGACCCTGGCGTATGTGCAGCACGTCACGGGGCGCTTCGACGAGGCGGACGGGGAAGCCCACGGGGCCATGCGACTGGCGGCCTCGACAGGCGACGAACTGCCCGTGTGCTGGGCAGCCAACGCGCTGGGCATCATGGCGCTTTACCAGGGCCGCAACGACGACGGTGAACGCTTCCTGACCCGGGCCACGTCCGCGTTCCGGGCGTGCGACGACGCCGCCGGTGAAGCCAGCGCCCTGTGCAACCTGTCACGGATCCACCTGGCGATGGGGAAAACGGATCTCGCGGTGGAGCTTGCCCAGCGGGGCACGGACATGTACGACGCCATGGGTCACGCGCTGAAGGGAGCCAACGGGCGCTACGCTCTGGGCCTCGCGCTGACCCAGAGCGGTCAGCTGGTGGAGGCGGCGGCTCGGCTCACCGAGGCCCTGAACGTGTTCCGGGACAGCCGGCAACGGCTCTGGGAGGGCATGTCGCTCTTCAGGATCGCCGAGGTCGACATCGCGGCCCGCCGGTACGCACAGGCCGCGTCGAACTCGGAGATGGCGCTGGCCATCCTGCGAGGAGTGGGCGGCGAGTGGCGTCGGGGACAGGTACTCGTCGTGCTGGGGCGTGCGCTGTCCGGCATCGGTCAGCACGGACGCGCGCAGGTCTGCTGGCAGGAAGCGCTCGGCATCTTCACCGAGCTGGGCGCCCCCGAGGAGAACGAGGTGCGGGCCCTTCTCGGTCGGGCCGCCGCCGCCTGACCACTGAGCTGCGCGTTCATCGTTCGTTTATGGGCGTGCGGCATTCTCAACTCATCGATCCGCCGCATCGGGGGGCGGACGGGTCGGTGGTACGGCCGTCACACCGTCGCACTAGGGTGAACGGCTTCGAGTGGGCCCCCGGTTGTCCACGGGGGAACGGCCGGCAGGGCCCACTCGCCCCATCCGAAGTCACCACGGGAGATGATCAACATGGCCGAGCTGGACCCGACCACGCCCCTTGCCGAGCCGGCGAACATGCACGCCACGGGCGAGGAGATCGTCAACAAGAACATGCACGCCACCGGCGCTCCGGTCACCGACTCCATTGCCGAGAAGCTCGGGATCAACGGCAACATGCACGCCACGACCGAGCCGATCGACGGCAGCGCGGGTACGGCCACCACCGACAACATGCACGCGACGTCGGAGCCGGCCAAGTAGACCACTCCCGACGGGGACGGTCCCGGCGGCGACTTCGGGGGAGCTGCCGGGGCCACCACGAGGGGGTCCGGTCGACGGGGGAGCACACGGGTTCGGGGGACGTTCGGACGGCACCAGGGGGGAGCCGTCCGGGCAGGGCCCGTGCGCGACGCGAGCGGACCGCCATCAGGAGGGGCCGGGCAGATGCCCGGCCCCTTCCGCGTGCCCGCGCGGCGGCACCGGTCAGCGGGCGTACGAGCCGAGGCCGATCAGGCAGTAGACGTACTGGCTGACGACGCGCCCGTTCATGGTGTAGCGGTGCGAGAAGGCGTACTGCGTGCGCGGGTTGGCGTCGCACTTGTTCATGTCGGAGGTGAAGGGGAAGGTCTGGATCACCCGGTAGTGGGCGTCGCTCGCCGTGCACGGGACCTCGTCGACGCCGCTGACGCTCTGGGGGGTGGTGGAGTCGGGGAGCCGGCCGTTGAGGCAGGTGCCTCTCTCGTACGGGTCGGGGCGTTCGGCCGTCGGGGTCGTCACGGGCCTCGGGCGGTACGAGGGCGGCACGGAGGGCGTGGACGAGGGGGCGTACGTCGGGGTGTAGGTCGGGGTGTAGGTCGGGGGCGTGTACGGGGTCGTCCCCGGGGTCTCGTAGGTGGTCGGGGCGGCGGACGGGGTGCCGTCGCCGTCGTCGTTCAGGAGGAACGCGCCGCCCACGAGCGCGCCGAGGACGGCGACGACGGCCAGACAGCCGAGGCCGCCGCCCTTGCGGGGCGCGCCCGCGACCTTGATGCGGAGGTACACCGTGCCCTCGCCGAGGCGGGCGGCGACGAGTTCGCCGTCGCGGCAGGGGCGGACGGTGAGGTGCTCGGGTCCCGTGGGCAGCCGGACGGTGATGATCACGCCCTGGGCGGCCTGTTGCGGGGTGAGGGTGAGGGGGATCTCGGGAAGCGGGGACGCGGAGGGCGAGGACACGGGCTGCTCCAGGGTGAGGTGGAGGTGCTGGGCGCCGTACTCAACTGTCCCTAGGACGTTTTCCCGTCGGCGCACGGTTGCACCGCGGCGGCTCAACTCCGCTTGTGCAGAGGAACTTTGAGCCCGCTTCCACCGGTTCCCGTCAGCGCTCGCGGACCTCCGCGACCACACAGCTCCGTACCCGGTCGACCGCCTTCGGCTTGCGCATGAACACGTCGACGGTCTCCGGGCCCCCGTCCCCCAGGGTGACGTCGACCGTCCAGCCGTCGACCGTCGCGCCCCGGGCGTCCTTGTACTCCACCCGGACCTCGAAGGTTCCCTTGACCGTCCAGTCCGCCGGCGTGACGCGGACGACGCCCGTCGTGTCGGCGGCGCGGGCGGGCTTGCCCTTGCTCCGCTTCCGGGCGGGCTGCACGCAGTCGATCACCTCGGCCGTCGCGCGGGCCGTGCCCGTGGTCGCCGTGCCGGTGGGCGCCGGCTCTGTCGGGTTCGCGTCCGAGCCGGAGCCGGAGTCGTTGCCCTGGACGTCGTCCGAACCGGAGCCGCCCCCGTTGTCGCCCCAGTCGCTGTTGGACTTGCGGGAGCTGGAGCAGCCACCGCCGTCGGAGTCGCCGCCCCTGCTCTTCCCGCTGCCGCCGCTGCCGCCCTTGCCGGTCTGGAAGCCAGTGAGCGCGAGGACCACCACCGTGAGCGCCGCCGCGAGTTTCAGGCGCGTCCGTGCCATCGCCGTTTCCCCGTCCTGCCCGTCGTTCTGTCGTGTCCGCGCCACCCTAGCGAGGGGGCCGGACGCCGCGTGGCGGGGCCCCGGACGGCGGCGTAGCGTCGGGAAGGAGAGCCGGACCCGAAGGAGGCCGCCGATGATCCGAAACGTCGTCGGCTCGATCCTGGCCCTCGCCGGAGCGACGGCCGCCGTCTGGAGCCCCTTCCGTGCCTGGTACGACGGCCGTCACGGGCGCGACTACCGGATCGAGGACCTGTTCGCGGGCATCACCGACACCAAGGCCGAGGTCATCGGCTCGGTCCTGCTGCCGCTCGCCTTCGCCGCACTCCTCACCCTCGTGGGTGTCGTCCTGCGTTCCCGCCTGCTCGTGGCCCTCGCGGGTCTCGTCGTGCTCGGCTTCACCGTTCTGTGGATGGTGCGGGTGGGGCAGGCCGAGGACGGCCTCGCGGTGGGACCGGACGGCGACGGCCTGGGCACCGGCGTCGCCCTCGCGCTCCTGGGCGGGGTGCTGCTGCTCCTCGGCGCCCTGCTGATGGCGGGCAGAGCCCGCTCGCGCCGGGCCCCCGAGGAGGTGTCGACGCCCCCGGGGCACACGACCCACCGGGGCCCGCCCGTCGGACCGCCCCCGGAGGAGCCGGTCCGGGACAGGGACCCGGCCGGGGATACGGACCCGCACGCGGACAGGGGCGGGTACGGCGGAAACGAGGGGTACGACCGGGGCGCGCCCCCGTACGACGCCCCGACCCGGTCGTACGACGTCCCGGACCCGGACGGCCGCGAACGGCCCCCCGACCGCGACCGGTGGAACAACCCCTGAGGGCCCGCGACCGGTGGCCCCGCCCCCTCAGGGGAGGTTCCCCACGGGCGGACCCCAGGGGTTCCCCTACGGGCGCGGGGCCGCGCCCCGCCCCGCCGTGGCCGTGCCCTTGACCGCGTCCAGGGCGTACACGCAGCGGTCCTTGCTGCACGCGTACACGACACCGTCCTTCGCGACCGGCGAGCCGGTGATCTCGCCGCCGGTGGCGAGCTTCCAGCGCAGCTGACCGCCCGTCGCGTCCAGGGTGTAGAGGACGTGGTCGGCGGAGCCGAAGTGGACCCGGCCGTCGGCGACGACCGGGGAACCGACGAGTTCGCCGCCCGCCGCGAAACGCCACCTCGGGGTGCCGGTCACCGCGTCCAGGGTGTAGAGCGCGCTGCCGCTGCCCACGTGGATGTTGCCGTCGGCCACGAGCACCGGTTCGGTCGACTGGCGCGCCTCCGTGGCGATCCGCCAGCGGTCCTGGCCGGTGGTGGCGTCGATCGCGTACACCGTGCCGAGGTGGTCGGCCAGGTACACGCCGCCGCCCGTGACGGCCGGCCCGGGCGCGAACGCGGGCGGCGACAGGAAGACGGCGGGCGCCTCGAAGTGCCAGCGGACGTGCCCGGCGGCGATGTCGACGCACAGGACCCGCGTGCCGGCGGAGACGTACACACAGCCGTCCTCCGCCGGGGCCACCCGGACCGGCACACCGCCGCAGGAGGCGGCGTCGCCCACCGGGTACGACCAGCGCTCGGTGCCCGTCCGGGCGTCGAGGGCCTGGAGCCGGGCGTTCCGCCAGACGTACACGGTGTCGCCGTGCACGGCCGGGCCCGCCTCCGGGGTCTCGAAGTCCGTCTGCGCGCCGGTGATCTCCCACAGCTTGGCGCCGTTGGAGGCTTCCCAGCCCTGGACGCCACCGCCCCGGGTGCCGGTGACGACCGTGCCCCGGTCGACCTGGAGCGAGTACACCCACGCGTCGGTGTGCAGCCGCCAGCGCTCGCTGCCGTCGCCGGCGTCGAGGGCGTACAGGGTGGGTCCGTCGGAGGCGTGGATACGGCCCCCGGCGACCGCCATCGACCAGGCGACGTCCCGTGTCTTGAACTGGCGGCGGCCGCTCGCCGTGTCCAGCGCGTGGACCTCGAAGGAGGTGACGTAGAGGAGGTCGCCGTCGACCACCGGGGTGCCCCACACGTCGTTCGACATGCGGAAACGCCAGGGGCGCCAGCGGCCGGGCTCCGCCGGCGGGGCGGCCGCCTCGCCGGGCCCGTGGGGCTGCGCGCCCTGCGGCGGGGCGCCGGGGGAGCCGGTGCCGGGCGTGCCGGGCAGGCGGGTGCCGGGCGCGGGGCCGGGCTCCGCGCCGCCCGGGCCGCCGATCGGCGGGCGGATCCAGCCGGTGGCGGGGCCCGCGTCGGCGCCCCGGCCCACGGCGAGCGCGGCGCGCGTGTCGGCGACCCGGGGCCCGGGGCCGATCGGCACGGTGGTCCCGCCCAGGCGGACGGGTCCTGCGGCCTCCTCGGCGGGGCCGGCGTGCCGGCCGCCGCCGACCGGCGCGGGTTCCGGGCGGCGTCCGCCGCCGACGACGGCCGGCTCCGGGGAGCGCGGGTCGCCGGAACGGTCGGCGGGACGCCGCGGCGGGCCGGGCGGCACCGGCGGCGGGGCGGCCGTGGGACGGCCGCCCCGCCGGGCCTCGATCATGGCGGTGGCGCGCTGCGGCAGCCACGCCGAGGCGGTGCCGCTGTCGTCGCTGCCGGGACCGAAGAGGTGCGGGGCGAGCTGGGCCTGGAGGTCGGCGGGGGTGGGCCGCCGCGAGACGTCCATCTGCATGCAGGACTCGATGAGCGGCCGCAGCTCCTCGGGCAGCCCCTCCAGGTCGGGGCCTTCGCGGAGCAGCATGAAGACCGTCTCGACCGGGTTGGCACCGTGGTACGGCGCGTGTCCGGTGGCGGCGAAGACGAGCATGGAACCGAGCGAGAAGACGTCGCTGGCGCCGGTCACGCTCCGCGAGTCACGGGCCTGCTCGGGCGACATGTAGGCCGGGGTGCCGACGGCGACGTTGGTCATGGTCAGGCGCGTGTTGGAGACGCCGGACGCGATGCCGAAGTCGATCACCCGGGGGCCGTCCTCGACGACGAGGACGTTGGAGGGCTTGAGGTCGCGGTGGACGAGACCGGCCCCGTGGATGGACTGGAGGGCCTCCGCGACGCCGGCGGCGAGCCAGCGGACGGCCTGGGCCGGGAGCGGCCCGCACTCGTTCACTATCTCTTCGAGCGAGGGGGCGGGTACGTAGGCCGTGGCGAGCCAGGGCACGGCGGCGCGCGGGTCGGCGTCGACCACGGCGGCCGTGTAGAAGCCCGAGACGGCCCGGGCGGCCTCGACCTCGCGGGTGAACCTGACCCGGAACAGCTGGTCCTCCGCCAGCTCCGTGCGCACGGTCTTGATCGCCACGCGCCGGCCGGACGCCGAGCGCGCGAGATAGACCAGGCCCATTCCGCCCGCGCCGAGCCGGCCCAGCACCTCGAAGGGCCCGATGCGTCTCGGGTCGTGCTGCGTCAGCTGTTCCACTTGCCTGCCACCTCCCCGTACGGGCCATGAGGGTACGGCCCCGTGGCCCTGATTGTTCCTGTCCGGAGCCCTGGTTGCGAACCCGGGGGCGGATCGGGGTGTCACAGGTCATACGGAGCGGACGGCTCATCTCGTACCGGACGGTGTGGGGAGGTGCCTCACACGGCGGGAGGCCGCCGCGTGAGGCCCTCGTCCCGGGGCCAGGGGCTCTCTCCGGAGGGGCCGGCGGACCCGGATCCCCCACCGGAACCGGGGTCCTCCCCGGTGTCCTGGTCACGGTCGTCGGGGTCACGGTCGGCGTCCGTGACCGGTACGGGCCCGGGGCGATCGGCGTCAGGGACGGGTACGGGGCCGGGGCCGGGGTCCTCGGGGTCCCGCGCGCCGGGGCCGCGGGGACCGCTTCGGTCCATGAGGTCCTCGTCGCCCGGGTCCCGGTCCATGAGGTCCTCGTCGCCCGGGTCCCGGTCGGTGAGGTCGTCCGCGGGGCTCCGGTCGCGCGCGGCCGTCTCCGGGCCCGGAGTCGGGGATCCTGCGGGTTCCGCGATGACCGCGAAGCGCGCGCCCTGGTTGTCGTGGAGCACGGCGATCCGGCCGTGGGGGGTGTCGAAGGCCGGTTCGGCGACCCGGCCGCCGAGGCGGACGGTGGTCTCGCAGGCCTCGTCGCAGTCGCGGACGGCGAAGTACACGAGGACGTGCCCCGGCATCTCGGCGGGGAAGGCGTCGGTGATGACCGCCCGCCCGCCGAAGGCGGTGTCGTCGCCGGGACGGGAACCGGGCGGCGACCAGACGCGGTAGTCGAAGCCGGGTTCCTTGCCCTCCTCGGCGGGGTCGGCCTGGCGGCCCAGGTAGCCGAAGACGGTGGCGTAGAAGGTGTCCACGGCCTCGGGGCGCCGGGTGTAGACCTCCATCCAGCAGAAGGTGCCCGGCTCGTTGGTCCGCTCGAAGCCGTCGTCGTCACCGGACTGGCGGATGCCGAAGACCGCGCCGCCGGGGTCGGCGGCGAGGGCGAGGACGCCGAACGGCCCGACGGGGTACGGCTCCATGACCATCTGGCCGCCCGCCGCCTTGACGCGGGCGGAGAGGGAGCCCGCGTCCCGGGTGGCGAGGTAGAGCGTCCAGGTGGTGGGCATGCGGCCGTCCCGCTTGGGGAGCAGCCCGGCGACCCGGCGTCCGTCGAGCAGGGCCTCGTCCCGGTCGGGGTCGAAGGTCCAGCCGAAGAGCTCTCCGTAGAACCGCTTGCCCGCCTCGAGGTCGGGAAGCTGCGCGTCCACCCAGCACGGGGTGCCCTCAGGGAATACGGCCATGGCACCACGCTAGGGCGGAGGGGTCGCTCCCGCATGGCACCTCCGTACCCCGATATGCGAACAAAGGACCGATTCGAGGCCCTGGAACCCTTGGGGCGCCCGGGTTGTCCACCGAAGTTGTCCACAGGCTGTTCATAAGCCTATTCGGGTACGGAGAGGGACCGGGGCCCCGTTTCCGCACCGGCCGGCACCCCCTCCCCGGCCCGCCCGCCGAACCGCCCCCGGACCGTCCCGACGCCCTCCCCGATCCGCCCTCGGACCGCCTTCCCACCACCCGCGAACCGGCCCGGCCACCTCCCCGGAGGACCGGCGACACCACCCGCACCCCCTTCCGCGCACCCGCCCCGACCTCCCCGAACGCCGTCCGGCGGGGGGTGCACCCCATTTGCAGTCGGCCGAATAGCGCGCCGATGCCCCCTCGGTAAGCTGACGGCATGACAGGACAAGTACGCACCGTCGACGGCCGCGTGGCCGGACGACGCGGTCAGGCGACGCGGCAGAAGCTGCTCGACTGCCTCGGTGAGATGCTCAGCTCCTCTCCCTACCGGGACGTCAAGGTCATCGATGTGGCCCGGAAGGCGGGCACTTCGCCCGCGACGTTCTACCAGTACTTCCCCGACGTCGAGGGCGCGGTCCTCGAGATCGCGGAGGAAATGGCCAAGGAGGGCGCCGGGTTGACCGGACTGGTCTCCGGCCGCTCCTGGGTCGGCAAGGCCGGCTGGCAGACCGCCGAGGAACTCGTCGAAGGATTCCTGGACTTCTGGCGCAGGCACGACGCCATCCTGCGCGTCGTGGACCTCGGGGCCGCCGAGGGCGACAAGCGGTTCTACAAGATCCGCATGAAGGTCCTGAACTCGGTCACCAACTCCCTGACGGACGCGGTGAAGGAGCTCCAGGCCAAGGGCAAGGTCGACAAGGAGGTCAGCCCCGCCGCCATGGCCGGCTCCCTGGTGGCGATGCTGGCCGCGGTCGCCGGCCACCAGAAGGGCTTCCAGACCTGGGGCGTGAAGCAGGCCGAACTCAAGCCCAACCTCGCCCTGTTGGTCCACCTCGGCATCACCGGAAAGAAGCCGACCCGATAGCCGTACCTCCCTCCCCCTGACCCCCGCCTTCCCGTCCCCCCGTCCTGTCGCCGACGCCGGCGGCGGCCCGCCCCGCTCCCCCGTGAGCGACGCGACCGCCGCCGGCGTCGCCGTTTCGGGGGGTCTCCTCCGGACGCCCGCCGAGCCCGGGCCGGCACCCGGGATACACTGCCCCGCCCTGCCCCGACCGGAGGACGCCTCAGTGTTCCCTGCGCGTTTTCGCACCGGCGCCCTGCCGGCTCTCCTCCTTCTCACCTTGTCGGGCTGCTCCTCCTGGGGCTGCGCCGACACGACGGCGAAGCGCGGTGAGGCCGGCGTGAGCGTGCGGGTCGAGAACACGTACGGGCAGCGTTCCGGCGTGACCGCCGAGGTCGTCGACTGGCGCCTTCGGCCCCACCCGCAGGCGCCCTCCGAGGGCGACCGGGTGCACTTCACCTACCGTTTCGACGGCGCCGGCGAACATTCCGGCCCCGCGGTGGACGCCTGCGCGGTCGACGCGAAGCGCGTGGCGCTGGGGTGCCTGACGGTCCACGCGTCCGGGGCCCGGCACCTGCCGGACGGCGCCCTCGGGGGCGACGACTGGCTCACCGTCGAGCGGCCCGAGCGGGTCGCCGGGGTGCTCCTGATCCCCAACGACCGCTCCTACGAGCCGCGCGGCTGCGCCCAGGACGTCAAGGACGGGGGCGGGACGCATCCCCCGGCGCCGGCCGGACCGGGGGACCGGCTGTAGCGGCGTCCGCGACGCCCCGTCATCCCCCCGTCCCCTACCGTGGCCCCATGACCGACTTCCGTCACGCCCTGCGCTCGCTGCGCGTCTGGGACACCGTGTTGCCCGGCTTCGATCCGGCGGGGGCGCCGGAGGAACCGATCGGGCTGTTCCGCGAGTGGTTCACGGCGGCCGTGGACGCCGGGCAGAGCGAGGCGCACACGATGTCGCTCGCCACGGCCGGGGAGGACGGGCGGCCGGATGTGCGGATCGTGATGCTGCACGACGTGGACGGGCGGGGCTGGCACTTCGCCTCGCACGCCGGCAGTGCCAAGGGGCGTCAGCTCGCCGCCCGGCCCGAGGCGGGGCTCTGTTTCTACTGGCCGGTCCAGGGGCGGCAGGTGCGGGTGCGGGGGCGGGTGGCCGTGGGGACGGCCGAGGAGGCGTACGCGGATCTGCACGCCCGGACCACCGGGGCGCTCGCGTCCGCGCTGGTCGGGCGGCAGAGCGAGGTCCTGGACTCGCCCGCGGCGCTGGCGGAGGCGAGTGAGGCCGCCTGGCGGCGGGCGGAGGCGGAGCCCGCCGCCCACGCGCCCAGCTGGACCCTGTACGTGGTCGAGCCGGCCGAGGTGGAGTTCTTCCAGGGGGACGAGCGGCGCCGTCACGTCCGCCTGCGCTACCGCCGCGAGCCGGACGGCGGCGGCTGGGTCCGGGAGCTGCTCTGGCCCTGAGCGGGCCGGGCCCGGGGGGCGCACCATGGGAGGTGGAGGTGTGAGAACCATGGGTACGTACATGGACGTGCACCACGGCATGGTGGGCATCACGGCGGACCAGCTGCACGAGGCGCACCAGGCCGATCTGGCCATCGAGAAGGACGAAGGGGTCCACTTCGAGCGGGCCTGGGCGGACCCGTCCTCGGGCACGGTCTACTGCCTGTCGACCGGCCCGTCCGCCGAGGCCGTGCAGCGGGTCCACCAGCGGACCGGCCACGCGGCCGACGAGATCCACGAGGTGCCCCTGTCCGTCTGAGGGAGACGGTCCGAAGGAGCCGCCCCGGGGTGCCCTCAGGGGGTGCCCCGGTCCCCGTACATCTCCCCGATCTCCCGCGCGAAGTCCCGGAGCACCGCCCGCCGTTTGAGTTTCAGGGACGGCGTCAGGTGGCCGGAGGCCTCGGAGAACTCGGCCGTGAGGACCCGGAAGGCGCGGATCGACTCGGCCCGGGCGACCAGCCGGTTGGCGTCGTCCACGGCCCGCTGCACCACGCCGAGCAGTTCCTCGTCCCGGGCCAGTTCCCACAGCGCCAGGTGGTCCTTGCCCCGCATCCGGCGCCAGTGCGCCAGGGCCTCGTGGTCGAGGGTGACGAGGGCGGTGACGTACGGGCGCCGGTCGCCCAGCACCACGCACTGCGAGACCAGCGGGTGGGCGCGCAGCCAGTCCTCCAGCGGGGCCGGCGCCACGTTCTTGCCGGCCGAGGTGACGAGGATGTCCTTCTTGCGGCCGGTGATCGTCAGGTAGCCGTCCTCGTCGAGGGAGCCCAGGTCGCCGGTGGGGAACCAGCCGTCGTCGGTGTGCGGCACGGCGGTCCCCCGCTGGGCGTCCCAGTACCCGGCGAAGACGTGGGGCCCCTTGAGCCACACCTCCCCGTCGTCGGCGAGCCGCACGGCGGTGCCCGGCAGGGGCAGGCCGACGGTGCCGGGGCGGGGCCGGTCGGGCGGGGTGACGGTGGCGGCGGCCGTGGTCTCCGTGAGGCCGTACCCCTCGACGACCCCGATGCCCGCGCCGGCGAAGAACTCGGCGAGCCGGCTGCCCAGCGGGGCGCCGCCGCTGATCACGTACCGGACCCGGCCGCCGAGCGCGCCCCTGATCCGGCGGTAGACCAGCGGGTCGTACAGCGCCCGCGCCGCGCGCAGGGTGAGCGGGGGCGCGGTGGCGCGCCCGTAGCGGCGGGCGACGCGGGCGGCCCGGTCGAAGAGGGCGGCCCGGCCGTCGCGTTCGGCGGTGGCGCGGGCGGTGTGGAAGACCTTCTCCAGGACGTAGGGGATGGCGAGGAGGAAGGTGGGGCGGACGGCGGCGAGGTCGTCGAGGAGTCCGCCGCCCTCCACGGACGGCGCGTGGCCGACGCGGACCCCGGCGCGGACGCAGGCCACGGCCACCATCCGGCCGAAGACGTGCGACAGCGGCAGGAAGAGGAGGGTGGCGGCGGGCTCCCCGCCGCCCGGGACGAAGACGGGGTGGAGGAGCCGGACGGCGTTGTCGACCTCGGCGAAGAAGTTGGCGTGGGTGAGGGCGCAGCCCTTGGGGCGGCCGGTGGTGCCGGAGGTGTAGACGAGGGTGGCGAGCGTCTCGGGGGTGAGGAGGCCGCGCCGGGCGGTGACGGTCTCGTCGGCGACCCGCGCGCCGGCCCGCCGTAACTGGTCGACGGCGCCCGCGCCGAGGACCCACAGGTGGGCGAGGCCGGGCAGCCGCTGCCGTTCGGCGGTGACCGTGCGGGCCTGCGCCGCGTCCTCGACGACACAGCCGACGGCCCCGGAGTCCTGGAGGATCCAGCGGGTCTGGAAGGCGGAGGAGGTCGGGTACACGGGGACGGTGACCAGCCCGGCGGCCCAGGCGGCGAAGTCGAGGAGGGTCCACTCGTAGGTGGTGCGGGCCATCAGGGCGAGCCGGTCGCCGGGGCGCAGGCCGTGCGCGACGAGTCCCTTCGCGACGGCGTGGACGTCGGCGGCGAAGCGGGCGGCGGTGACGTCGTACCACCGGCCCTCGGGGTCCTTGCGGGAGAAGGCGACGGCCCCGGGGTCCCGGCGGGCGTTGTCGTACGGGAGGTCGGCGAGGGAGCCGCGCCGGACGCGGGGCACGAGGGCGGGGACGGAGACCTCCCGTACCCGGCCGTCGATCAGGGTGGTGCGGGGCTCGGGCGGTTCACTCGCGGGTGCGGCGGGGGCGACGGACACGTGCGGCTCCTCGGTGTTCGGGGGAACTGAGGTGGTGCACTGCGGTCGTGCGTCGGTACGGGGTGCGGGGCGCCCGGTGTTCCGGGGCTCCGGAGGTGCCCGGTCTCGCGGGACGTCCCGAGGTCACGGGAGGTGCCCGGTGCCCGTGCGGAGCGGTCGCTCCGGGGGCGGTCGTTCCGGAGCGGGAGACGTGGTCCGTCCGAACTAGCCGGTAACCTTACTGCGCGGTAAGCCTCAACGGCGAGACCAGCGCTCGCCTTTCATGAGGTTCCCCAGCCCCGCCCACGCGAAGTTCATGAGTGTCGCCGCCGCCTCGCGGGCCGTCACGCCCGGCGTCTCGTTCGCCCAGCCGGCGAGCGCCTCGGCCGAGCCGACCAAGGCCTGCGCGAGCGCGGTCACGTCCCGTTCGGTGATGGCGGCCCCGTCGCGCGCCTCCCGCGCCGCCTCCCCGATCAGCCCCGCCACGAACGCCGCGATCTCGTCCCGCATCCGGGCCGCCTCCGTGGCGAACGGCTCCCCCTGCGTGCGGGCCTGCCGGCTGAGGACCACCCACGCGTCCGGGTGGTCCGCGGCGTGGGTGAAGAAGGCGAGCAGCCCCGCCCACAACCGCTCGTCCGGCGGTACGTCCGGATCCCCGACGGCCTCGGCCACCGCCGCGAGCAGCGCCTCGGCCTCGCGCCGGATGCAGGCGGTGAAGAGGTCCTCCTTGGAGTGGAGGTAGAGGTAGACGAGCGGCTTGGACACCCCGGCCAGCTCCGCGATCTCGTCCATGGACGCCGTCTGGTACCCGTGCCGCGCGAAGCACGTCACGGCCGCGTCCAGCATCTGCCGTTCCCGCACGGCCCGCGGCAGCCTCTTCGTCCCCGCCACGCTCTCCCGCCCCGTTTCCATGATCGTCCGCCGCCCCGCAGAAGCCTACGTGCCCCCTGCCCGGAGCGGGCAGGGGGCACGTGAGGGGTGCGCGGGTGGAACGGGACGGGTCAGGCCGTGACCGGCACCGACACCTTCTGCTCGGCCTCGCGGACGCCGGCCGGGCCGCCGGCCAGGTCGTCGATCGGGGACGAGGACGCGTTCTCGTACGCGGTGACGTCGAGGATCTTCTCCCGGGCGGCGACGATCACCGGGACCAGCGCCTGGCCCGCGACGTTCGTGGCGGTGCGGACCATGTCGAGGATCGGGTCGATCGCCATGAGCAGGCCGACGCCCTCCAGGGGGAGCCCCAGGGTGGAGAGGGTCAGCGTCAGCATGACCGTCGCGCCGGTCAGACCGGCGGTGGCCGCCGAGCCGATGACGGAGACGAAGGCGATGAGCAGGTAGTCGCCGATGCCGAGCTGGACGCCGAAGATCTGCGCGATGAAGATCGCGGCGAGCGCCGGGTAGATCGCGGCGCAGCCGTCCATCTTGGTGGTGGCGCCGAACGGGACGGCGAAGGAGGCGTACTCCTTCGGGACGCCGAGGCGCTCGGTGACCTTCTGGGTGACCGGCATGGTGCCGACCGAGGAGCGGGAGACGAAGGCCAGCTGGATGGCGGGCCAGGCGCCCTTGAAGAACGGGAGCGGGTTGACCTTGGCGACCGTGGCGAGCAGCAGCGGGTAGACGCCGAAGAGGACCAGGGCGCAGCCGATGTAGATGTCGGCGGTGAAGGTCGCGTACTTGCCGATGAGGTCCCAGCCGTAGTCGGCGATGGCGAAGCCGATGAGGCCGACGGTGCCGAGCGGGGCGAGCCGGATGACCCACCACAGGGCCTTCTGGAGCAGTTCGAGGACCGACTCGGAGAGGGTGAGGATCGGCTTGGCCCTGTCGCCCAGCTTCAGGGCGGCGATGCCGGCGACGGCGGCCATGAAGACGATCTGGAGGACGTTCAGCTCGGTGAAGGGCGTGATGACGTCGGTCGGCACGATGCCGGTGAGGAAGTCGATCCAGGAACCCTCGCGCTTGGGCAGCTTGCCGTCCTGCGGGGTCAGGCCGGTGCCGGCGCCCGGGTTGGTGATCAGGCCGATCGCGAGGCCGATGGCGACCGCGATCAGCGAGGTGATCATGAACCAGAGCAGGGTGCGGGTGGCGAGCCGGGCGGCGTTGTTCACCTTCCGCAGGTTGGTGATCGAGACCAGGATCGCGAAGAAGACGAGCGGCGCGACGGCCAGCTTCAGGAGCTGGACGAAGATGTCGCCGACCTGGCCGAGGGTCTCCTTGAGCCAGGAGACGTCCTGGCTGCGGGCGATCCAGCCGAGCAGGGCGCCGAGGACGAGACCGGCGATGATCTGGGCCCAGAAGGGGACCTTGGGTATCCGGGACGAGGGCTTGACCTCGTGCTCGGTCGCGGACGCGGACACAGACACACTCCACAGGTGCGTATCGGGGAAATACGGGACGGGGGTGCGGCACACACACGCGTTCTCACGCGGGCCGCTGCATGAATGCCGGGTCAGAGCGCGCGGCAACAGACCGCGGACATACAGCGGCACAGATCGACGTGCAGGCGCGCCACGAGCGGGACGCTCACGGCGGGGGAGGGGCGCACTGCTGTCGTCATGCCCCACACGTTAACACTTGAACTTTGAGAACCTCAAAGCTCTGCTTTGGGAGGCGAAAGGGCCCCGTCGCCTCCGAAACGCAGAAAACCCCAGGCGGGGGCCCGGAGGGGCACCACCTGGGGTGGATGATCTGTGAGGAAGCTTACGAGTTCTTTAATACGCCCGACACGGACAGGGGAGCGTGGCGCGCGTCCCCGGCTAGAGGGCGTCCTCGCTGGACCGGTTGGCGTCGAGGCGCCCCTTGGCCCGGTCGACCTTCTCCACGATCTCGGCGCTCATCGCCTCCCGCTGGCCGCGCAGCAGCACGAAGCTCAGCGGGGCGGAGACCACGATCGCGAGGACGAGCACCCAGAGCAGGTTGGAGTCGCCCAGGCCGCGAGGCAGCGCACCCACGTAGACGAGACCCCACAGGGCGAGGAAGCATCCGGCGAAGATGCCGAGGCGCATCAGCGTGTAGCGGAGCATGCCAGCTCACTCTTTCGTTCCGGGATTTCCCTTACGGGACGACTGTCCTCCAGTGAAGCACGGGGCGGCCCCCCGGCCGGGACCGGGGCCTTGAGCCCCCCGGCGGTAATACGTACGATGGCTCTATGACCCTTACCTTCGAGGTGGACCCGGCCGTCGATCCCGCCCTGCGCGACGGCATCCTCGCCCTCTGGGCGGACGTCACCAACGCGGGCGGCGCGGTCGGCTTCGTCCCCCCGGTGACGCCGGAGGCGATCCGCCCGTCCCTGCTCAAGCACCTCGCGGCGATGGCCGACGGCGGTACGCGCCTGCTCGTCGGCCGCGACGAGGACGGCCGGGTCGCCGCGACCGCCTTCCTCACCTTCAACACCCACCGGCTGATGACCCACTGGCTGTGGGTCTACACGCTGATGGTCCACCCGCGGCACCAGGGCAAGGGGTACGGCCTCGACCTGATGGCGGCGGTCGAGCGGACGGTGAGGACCGCCCCGGGCTTCGAGGGGATCGAGGCGATCCGGCTGACCTGCCGCGGCGGGCTCGGCCTGGAGCACTTCTACGCCAAGGCCGGGTACAAGGAGGTCGGCCGCATCCCCGACGCCATCCGGGTGGCTCCCGGCGACGACCGGGACGACATCGTCATGCTGCTGCAACTGCGCTGAACGCCGGGGGCCGAGGGCCCCGCCCGGCCCGACAGGACCGGGCACGGATCGTCGGGTCCGGCCCCGTCCGCCCTTCCTACGGTGGACGCATCGGAAGGAAGGACGGACGGTCACGTGCTGGAGCGTTTCAACGAGGCCCTCGACCACATCGAGGAGCACCTCGACGGCGACCTCGCCCCCGCGGACCTCGCCCGGATCGCGGCCACCTCGGAATACCACTTCCGGCGCCTGTTCTCGGCGCTGGCGGGGATGCCCCTGTCGGAGTACGTCCGGCGCCGGCGGCTCACCCTCGCCGGCGCCGAGGTGCTCGCCGGGGAGCGGACGCTCCTGGAGATCGCGGTCCGGTACGGCTACGGCTCCGGGGAGGCCTTCGCCCGCGCGTTCCGCGCGGTGCACGGCACCGGTCCCGGTGAGGCCCGCCGTACGGGGGCCGCGCTGCGCGCCCAGCCCCGGATGTCCTTCCGCCTCGTCGTCGAAGGGCAGAGCAGCATGAAGTACCGCACCGTCACCAGGGACGCCTTCCGGATCACCGGCAGCAGGGCCCGGGTCCCGATCGTCCACGAGGGCGAGAACCCGGCGATCACCGCCCAGATCCGGGGCCTCGGCCGCGCGGCCCTGGACCGGCTCGCCCGCCTGTCCGCCGGGGAACCGGCCGGGCTCGTCTCGGCCGTCGTCCACCTCACCGGCAGCCGCGAGGAGGGGACCGAGGTCGACCACTGGTACGGCGTGATCACCGGCCCCGCGGCCCCGGGGCCGGACGGCACAGCCGGCGCCGACGCGTCGTACGACGGGCCCGGCGCCCCCGACCCGTACGAGAGCCTCGAGGTGGCGCCCGGGACCTGGGCCGTCTTCGAGGCCGAGGGTCCCCTGCCGCACACCCTCCAGTACCTGTGGCGGGACGTCTTCACCCAGTGGTTCCCGTCCAACCCCTACGCCGGCCGGCCCGGCCCGGAGATCCTCTCGGTGCGGCCCTCGGCGGACGGGGCGACGGCCTCGGCGGAGCTGTGGATCCCGGTGGAGCACACCGCCCCGGGCAGGCCCGGGGCATGAGAGAAGGGCGGAGGGGAATCCCTCCGCCCTTCCACGCGCGGACCGGGCCTTCCCGCGGCCGGTGTCAGACCCGCATCGGCTGCGGCGACTCGCGGCGCTCCGCGTCCGGGCCCGGGTACTCGCGGATGATCTCGTAGCGGGTGTTCCGCTCGACCGGCCGGAAGCCCGCGTCCCGGATGAGCTCCAGCAGGTCCTCGCGGGTCAGCTTGTTCGGCGTGCCGTAGTTGTCGGCGTCGTGCGTGATCTTGTACTCGACGACCGAGCCGTCCATGTCGTCGGCGCCGTGCTGGAGCGCGAGCTGCGCGGTCTGCACGCCGTGCATCACCCAGAAGACCTTGACGTGCGGCACGTTGTCGAAGAGGAGGCGGGAGACCGCGAAGGTCTTCAGCGCCTCGGCCCCGGTCGCCATCGTGGTGCGCGCCTGGAGCCTGTTGCGGACCTTGCCGTCCTTCATGTCCACGAAGTCGTGCTGGTAGCGCAGCGGGATGAAGACCTGGAAGCCGCCGGTCTCGTCCTGGAGCTCCCGCAGCCGCAGCACGTGGTCGACGCGGTGGCGCGGCTCCTCGATGTGCCCGTAGAGCATCGTCGCCGGGGTCTTGAGCCCCTTCTCGTGGGCCAGCCGGTGGATCCGGGACCAGTCCTCCCAGTGCGTGCGGTGGTCCACGATGTGCTGGCGGACCTCCCAGTCGAAGATCTCGGCACCGCCGCCGGTCAGCGACTCCAGGCCCGCCTCGATCAGCTCGTCGAGGATCTCGGAGGCGGAGAGCCCGGAGATGGTCTCGAAGTGGTGGATCTCGGTGGCGGTGAAGGCCTTGAGGGAGACGTTCGGCAGCGCCTTCTTCAGCTCGGAGAGCGAGCGCGGGTAGTACCGCCAGGGCAGGTTCGGGTGGAGCCCGTTGACGATGTGCAGCTCGGTGAGGTTCTCGCTCTCCATCGCCTTCGCGAGGCGCACGGCCTCCTCGATGCGCATGGTGTACGCGTCCTTCTCACCCGGCTTGCGCTGGAAGGAGCAGTAGGCGCAGGAGGCGGTGCACACGTTCGTCATGTTGAGGTGACGGTTGACGTTGAAGTGCACCACGTCGCCGTTCTTGCGCGTCCGGACCTCGTGGGCCAGACCACCGAGCCAGGCGAGGTCGTCGGAGTCGTAGAGCGCGATGCCGTCCTCGCGGCTCAGCCGCTCACCGGCGAGCACCTTCTGCTCCAGCTCCCGCTTGAGCCCAGCGTCCATCTCCGGCCGCCTCCCATATCTCCGTGAATCAGGCTCCACCCACCGTACTCTCAGCCTTCTTCGGGCAGGTCCCCGACCCGGTTCTCCCACTTCGTGGAGAGCACGATCGTGGTGCGGGTGCGGGAGACGCCCTTGGTGCCGGAGAGGCGGCGGATCGTCTTCTCCAGCCCGTCGACGTCGTTGGCGCGGACCTTCAGCATGAAGGAGTCGTCGCCGGCGATGAACCAGCAGTCCTCGATCTCGGCCAGGTCCTTCAGACGGCGGGCCACGTCCTCGTGGTCGGCGGCGTCGGAGAGCGAGATGCCGATGAGGGCGGTGACGCCGAGGCCGAGCGAGGCGGCGTCGACGGTGGCGCGGTAGCCGGTGATGACGCCGGCCGCCTCCAGGCGGTTGATGCGGTCGGTGACGGAGGGGCCGGAGAGCCCGACGAGCCGGCCGAGCTCGGCGTACGAGGCGCGGCCGTTCTCGCGCAGGGCCTGGATGAGCTGCCTGTCCACGGCGTCCATAGGGAGGAACCTTCCATTGTCCAGCGATACCGCGAGTTTGGGTATAGAATCTAAGGTACACAGGGCTTGGTGCCCTGTGAATCATTTAGTCGATCTCAGGCGATCTTTCAGGAGTGGTGTTCACCGTGTACACGATCGAGATGGCCCACGCCCGCATGCGCGAGCTGCAGGAGCTGGCCGACCGCTCGCGTGCCCACCAGCCGTCCGCCGCCTCGAAGCGCGCCGCGAAGAAGCGCGCCGAGAAGCGCTAATCAGCCCGGAGAGCGGCACCCAGCTCTCCCTCCCAGCGGCGGTACAGCCGGTGCGGCACCCCTGCCGCGTCCAGCACCCGCCCGGCGACGAAGTCCACCAGGTCCTGGATGTGCGTCGCCCCCGCGTAGAACGCCGGAGAGGCGGGCAGCACCACGGCGCCCGCCTCGTCCAGCGCCACCATGTGCCGCAGCGTCTGTCCGTTCAGCGGGGTCTCCCGCACCGCGACCACCAGCGGCCGCCGCTCCTTCAGCGTCACGCTCGCCACCCGCTGCAGCAGGTCCTTCGACAGCCCGAGCGCCACGCCCGCCACCGCCGCCGTCGAGGCCGGCACGATCAGCATCCCCCGGGACGGGTACGACCCCGAGGACGGCCCCGCCGCCAGGTCGCCCGCCGCCCAGTACCGCACCCCGTCCAGCGCGCCGGAGACGTCGAAGGCGTCCGGCTTCCCGTCGGCGCCGCGCGCCAGCCAGGCCGCCAGGTCCTCGCGCCAGTGCCCGTCCCGGAAGGGCAGCCCCGTCTCGTCGAGCAGGGTGAGCCGCGAGGCCCGCGACACCACCAGGTCGACGCTCTCCCCCGCGGCCAGCAGCCCCCGGAGCACCGCGGCGGCGTACGGCGTCCCCGACGCCCCGGAAACCCCCACGATCCACGGAATGCGCTTGCCGTCGTTCATGCCGTCGAGCCTATCCGCCGCCGGCCGGCACTACGGGGTCAGCCCGCGCACCAGCAGGTCGAGCAGCGCGCAGACGAAGAGGGCGATGCCGATGAAGCCGTTCACCGTGAAGAACGCCCGGTTCAGACGCGACAGGTCGTGCGGCTTCACGATCGTGTGCTCGTAGGCGAAGGCCGCCGCGACGATCACGAGACCGGCCCAGAAGAACCCGCCGGCGTCCGTCGCCAGCGCGTACCAGACGAGCAGTCCGGTGGTGACGAGCGCCGAGCCGCGCGCCGCCCGGATCGCCGCCGGCACGCCGAAGCGGGCCGGGACCGAGCCGACGCCCGTCTCCCGGTCGCTCTCCACGTCCTGGCAGGCGTAGATCAGGTCGAAGCCGCCGATCCACACGCCGACCGCGAGCCCGAGGATCACCGCCTCCCAGGACCAGGTGCCGGTGATCGCGAGCCAGCCGCCGATCGGCCCCATCGCCTGGGCGAGACCGAGGATGACCTGCGGGAAGTTCGTGAAGCGCTTCCCGTACGGGTAGACCACCATCGGGACCACCGCGACCGGGGCGAGCACCAGGCAGAGCGGGTTGAGCAGGGCCGCGGTGCCCAGGAAGACCACCAGGGCGATCAGGGCGCCCGTCCACGCCGAGCGCACCGAGACGGCGCCGGTGACCAGCTCCCGGCCCGCCGTGCGGGGATTGCGGGCGTCGATCTCGCGGTCGATGATCCGGTTGACCGCCATGGCGAAGGTCCGCAGCCCCACCATGCAGACGGTGACGAGCAGCAGACGGACCCAGTGGACGTTCCGGTCCAGCTGGAACATGGCGGTGAGGGCGGCGATGTAGGCGAAGGGCAGCGCGAACACCGAGTGCTCGATCATCACGAGCCTCAGGAACGCGCGCGTGCGCCCCGGCCGCGCCTCCGGTACGGCGGCCGAGGTCACAGCCCGTACTCCTTCCAGCGGCGGTCCACCAGGGCCGCGGTCGCCGGGTCCGACTCCACCATGTCCGGCCAGCCGCCGTCCCGGGTGTAGCCCTCCTCGGGGAGCTTCTTCGTGGCGTCGATGCCCGCCTTGCCGCCCCAGAACTGCTGGTACGAGGCGTGGTCCAGGTGGTCCACCGGGCCCTCGACGACCGTCAGGTCGCGGGCGTAGTCGGTGTTGCCGAGGGCCCGCCAGGCCACCTCGTGCAGGTCGTGGACGTCACAGTCCTTGTCGACCACGACGATCAGCTTGGTCAGCGACATCATGTGCGCGCCCCAGATGGCGTGCATGACCTTCTGCGCGTGCTTCGGGTACTTCTTGTCGATCGAGACGATCGCGCAGTTGTGGAAGCCGCCCGACTCCGGCAGGTGGTAGTCGACGATGTCCGGGACGATGATCTTGAGCAGGGGCAGGAAGAACCGCTCGGTGGCCCGGCCCAGCGGCCCGTCCTCCGTCGGCGGCCGGCCGACCACGATCGACTGGAGCAGCGGGCGCTTCCGCATCGTGACGCAGTCGATCTTCAGCGCCGGGAAGGGCTCCTGCGGCGTGTAGAAGCCGGTGTGGTCGCCGAAGGGGCCCTCGGGCAGCATCTCGCCCGGCTCCAGCCAGCCCTCGACGACGACCTCCGCGTGGGCCGGGACCTGGAGCGGGACGGTCTTGCAGTCGACCATCTCGATCCGCTTGCCCTGCACGAAGCCGGCGAAGAGGTACTCGTCGATGTCGCCGGGCAGCGGGGCCGTGGAGGCGTACGTGACGGCCGGCGGGCAGCCGAAGGCGATCGCGACCGGCAGCCGCTCGCCCCGCTCCGCGGCCACCGCGTAGTGGTTGCGGCTGTCCTTGTGGATCTGCCAGTGCATGCCGATGGTGCGCCGGTCGTGCCGCTGGAGCCGGTAGAGCCCCAGGTTCCGCACGCCGGTCTCGGGGTGCTTGGTGTGGGTGAGACCCAGGTTGAAGAAGGAGCCGCCGTCCTTGGGCCAGGTGAAGAGGGCCGGCAGCGCGTCCAGGTCGACGTCGTCGCCGGTGAGGACCACCTCCTGCACGGGGGCGTCCTTCACCTTCTTCGGCGGCACGTGGACCATCGACCCCAGCTTGCCGAAGGCCTCGCGGACCCCGACGAAGCCGTGCGGCAGCTCCGGCTTGAGCAGCCCGCCGATCTTCTCGCTGATCTCCCCGTACGACTTAAGGCCGAGCGCCTTGAGCAGCCGGCGGTCCGTCCCGAAGACGTTCATCGCCAGCGGCATCGAGGAGCCCTTGACGTTCTCGAAGAGAAGCGCGGGACCCCCCGCCTTGTTCACACGGTCGACGATCTCCCCGACCTCCAGGTACGGATCGACTTCGGCCTTGATGCGCTTGAGGTCGCCTTCGCGCTCCAGCGCCCTGAGCAGCGAGCGGAGATCGTCGTAAGCCATAGGGGCAAGTATCGGTCACGGGCTACCCTGGACCTGTCACCGGGGCCGCCGTAGCGCGCCTCCGCCACCGCTTCCAGGGGGCTGTTCCACATGCTCAGGGCGTTGATGTTCATCCTGCCGCTGGCGCTGCTGATCTACGCCTTCATCGACTGCCTGAACACCCCCGAGGACGAGACGAAGCACCTGCCCAAGGTGATCTGGGTGATCGTCATCCTCCTCTTCCCGGTCGTCGGCTCCGTCGGCTGGATCGCCACGGGCAAGCAGCGCAGGCCGCGCCCGGCCCGCGGCGGCTGGGTCGCCCCCGACGACAATCCCGAGTTCCTGAACTCGCTGCGGGAGGAGAAGTCCCGCGAGGAGCGGCGGCGGGACGAGGCGAAGCGCGACGAGTCACTCCTGGAGGACTGGGAGGCCGACCTGCGCCGCCGCGAGGAGGAGCTCAAGCGGCGCGAGCGCGGCGAGGACACCGGCGCCTGATGGAGCTGCGGCTCCTGGCCACCTTCGAGAAGGTCGCCGCCGTCCTGTCCTTCACCCGGGCCGCCGCCGAACTCGGCTACGCCCAGTCCAGTGTCACCGGCCAGATCCGGTCCCTGGAGACCTCGCTCGGCACCGAGCTTTTCGAGCGGCTCGGCAGCCGCATCCGGCTCACCGAGGCGGGCGAGCGGCTCCTGCCGTACGCGCGCCGCATGGCCGAGCTGGCCGAGGAGGCCCGGACGGCCGTCGCCGGCGCCGGGGAACCCGCCGGCACCATCGCCGTCGGCACCATGGAGTCGCTCACCTCCTACCGGCTGCCGCCGCTCCTGGAGTACCTGCGCCACCGCTACCCCCGGGTGCGGCTCGCCCTGCGCCCCACCCTCGGGGACGCCACGCGGCAGGCGCTGCGGCAGGGCACGTACGACGTCGGCTTCCTCATGGAGCGGGAGACCGCGCACGAGGGGCTGGAGAGCGAGGTCCTCCACCGGGAACCGCTGGTGCTGGTCGGCGCCCCGGGCCACCGGCTCGCCGGGCGTACGGGGCTGACGGCGGCCGACGTGGCCGGCACCCCGCTGGTGGGCACCGAGCCCGGCTGCGCCTACCGGGACCTGTTCGAGGAGGCGCTGGCCCCGTGGGAGCCGGAATTCCTGGAGTTCGGCACCATCGAGGCGAGCAAGCGGGCGGTCGCCGCGGGCCTCGGGACCGCCCTGCTGCCCCGGGTCGCCGTGGCCGGGGAGCTGGCGTCCGGGGCACTGGTGGAACTGGCCTGGAAGGCCCCGTTCACCCTCTTCACCCAGCTCGCGTGGCGACGGGGGAAGCGGCTTCCGGCCCACGTGCGACTGTTCGTGGAGCAGGCGCGGCGGCTCGCGCGAGAGTGACCCGCAGGCCGGCCAGGACGATCAGCGGCACGCCCAGCGCCTGCACGAGCCCGATGTGGTGCCCGTACACGGCCCGGTCGATCAGCATCGCGACCGCCGGGTAGACGAAGGCGAGGACGGCGATCTTCGAGGTGGGCAGTTTGGCGTAGGCCGCGTACATCAGCACGTACATGAGACCGGTGTGGATCAGACCGAGCCCGGCCAGCCACGCCCAGCCCGCGCCGAGCCCGGCCGTGGCGCCCCGGTCGACGAAGGGCAGCAGCAGGGGCAGCCCGGTGAGCACCTGCACCAGGGCGATCAGATGGGGCCGCACGCCCGTGATCCGCTTGGTCACGAGGGTCGCCAGGGCGTAGAGCACGGCCGCTCCGAGCGCCAGGCCGAGCCCGGCGAGGGAGGCGGTGTCACCGGGCCGGACCCCGGAGACGAGGACGAGCCCGGCGAAGGCGAGTGCGAGCCAGCCCAGCTGCGCCGCCGTGATCCGCTCCCGGAAGAGCGCCGCTCCCAGGAGCACCAGGAAGAACGGCTGCGTGTGGTAGACGACGGTGGCCAGGGAGATCGAACTGGCCTCGTAGGCCTCGAACAGCAGCACCCAGTTGAAGACGATGAACACCCCTCCCAGCGCGGCGAGTCCGAGCTTCCGTCCGGTGAACCCGTGCCCGGTGAAGAACCCCCGGGCCAGGCTGTAGAGGCCGAGCGCGGCGGCCCCGAAGAGGCAACGGAAGAACACCACCTCGAAGGGCGACGCCCCGGACTCGACGACGAAGACGCCGAGGGTGCCGGAGAGCACCATGGCGAGGGTGAGTTCGACGGTTCCCCTGGTCTCGTTTCTCATGACCGCGACGCTACGGAGGACGGACCCGGGCGGTCCACGAGCCAGTGGACCGTCCTGCCGATGGGGCCCATGCGCGCGGCCGATGGGACACGGAATAGCCCCGGTGGAGGGGCAGTTGGGATCCCTGGAACCCCTCGAGAACCGGAGCAGACATGACCCTCGACGCCGCTCGCGGCACCGACCGCCCGCACACCCCGGACCGCTCGTTCCTCTTCGTCCTCGGCAGCTCGCGCTCCGACGGCAACACCGAGATCCTCGCCCGCGCCGCCGCGGCCCAGCTCCCCGCCGGCGTGCCGCAGCGCTGGGTGGACCTCAACGAACTGGACCTGCCCGACTTCCAGGACGGGCGGCACGAGACCGAAGGCCGGTCGGCCGGCGAGGCCGAGGAACTGCTGCTGCGGGCCACGACGGAGGCCACCGACGTCGTCATAGCCTCGCCCCTGTACTGGTACACCGTCTCCGCGCAGACCAAGCGCTACCTCGACTACTGGTCCGGCTGGCTGAACCTGCCCGGCTCCGACTTCAAGCAGCGGATGGCGGGCGGCACGCTGTGGGGGGTGACGGTCATGGCGGACACCGACCACGTCGTCGCGGACGGCCTGTCGACCACCCTGCACCACTCGGCCGCCTACCTGCGGATGAGGTTCGGCGGCGTCCTGACCGGCACCGGTTCGCGGCCGGGCCGGGTGCGCGCCGACGAACAGGCGATGATCCGCGCGAAGACCTTCTTCCAGCGGGAGGCCCCGCTCGCCCGCTTCCCCTACGAGGAGGGCGCGCGGCCGGCCGGGACGTGAGACGGCCGGCCGCCGGGCCCCGCCCGCCCCGTCACCCGAAAAGAGAGTCGAAAGCCGGGCTCTTTCCCAACTCCCCGTCGATATTCTTGTGTTGACTGTGACGGGGGTGGCGGGGGCATGGACAGAGAGCTGTACGGCCGCGATGCGGTGCTCCACGAGAACGGTCTGGTCGCACGGCTCGCCGGACTCACCCGGCACGCCGGGGCCCGGGTCGCGTACGAGCACGGTGACGACCCGCCGGTCACCGTCTTCACCGGCGGCCGCGGGATGGGCAAGACGGCCCTGCTCAAGGAGATCCGCAACGGCTACAAGGGCTACACACCCCTCGCCCTGATCGACTGCGCGCACATCGAGGAGCCCGCCGACCACGGCCCCGGCTGGACCCCGCTCACCGGCGCCCTGTCGGAGCTCGCCGTCCAACTCGCCCCCAAGGGCGAGGCGGTGAAGCCCGTGCAGTTCCCCCGGCTCTCCCTCGGCCTGGTCGCCGTCGCCTCGCTCGGCTGGTCGCGGGAGGACGACGAGCGGGCCCGCCGGGACCTGCTGCGGCTCGGCCCGCTGCTCGCCACCGTGGACGCCGGCCGCGCCGCCGCCGCCGGCTGGGTCGGCCGGGTCCTCGCCAAACTGGCCGCCGCCTTCACCGAGGCCACCGCCCCCCTCGCCGGCCAGGTCGCCGGCCTCGTCGCGGAGGCCACCGTCGAGACGGTCGTGGAGGAGTTCTTCGGCCGCTTCCTGCGGCAGTCGGAGAACTGGTACGGCTCCTACCGCAACGCCGGCGGCCGGGGCCGGGCCGGACTCCAGCAGCTCGCCGTCGACTTCGCCCAGGGCGGCCGGCGCCGCACCGAGGCCGAGTCCTTCCTCATCGGCGCCCTCACCGAGGACCTGCTGCGCGCCTACACCGGACTGCGCCGCGGCACCCGCATCGGCCGGCCCCTGCTGCTCCTCGACAACGCCCACGAACCGCTCGGCCGGCAGCTCGTCGAACCGATCCTGCGGGCCCGCGCCGACGGCCGCCGCGACCGCGTCGTCGTCCTCGCCACCTCCCGGGTCCGCGACCACGAGGGCCTGCGCAACGCCACCAGGACCCGGCTGCCCGAGACCGCCCACCGGGCCCCCTGCCCCCGCGACGGACGCGTCGGCTCCGGCCTCCTCGCCGTCGACCTGACCCCGCTCACCCCCACCCAGGCCCGCGCCGCCTTCGACGCCCACGACCCGGCCGGCCGCACCCCCGCCGACCTGTCCCGCGCCGTCCACCGGCTCACCGGCGGCCGGCCCCTCGGCGTGGCCCTCCTCGCCCGCGCCGCCGGCGAGGCGCCCGCCGCCGTCCGCTCCACCCTCACCCCCGGCGGACTGCTCGACCTGACCGTCGAACTCCGCGAGGACAGCCCGCCCGTCCCGGTCGCCCCCGCCCTGCTCGCCGAACTCCTCCCGGTCCCCCGCCCCGGCCCGTACGCCGTGCTCGCCGCCGCCCACGACGAGGACTCCGCCCGGCGCCTCGCCCAGGCCCGGCTCGCCGGCGAGGCCCTCGACGGGGACGTCGCCCTGCGCGTCCGCGACCGGCTGCGCGCCGAGGACTGGACCGTCTCCGCGGCCGGCGCCGCCCACTTCGTCGCCGACCCGCTCCTGCGCGCCCTGCTGCTGCACCGGCTCCGCTTCGAGGACGAGGACCACCCCCGCTACGCCGCCTGGCACGCCGTCCACGAGACCCTGCGCCGCCACTACGGCCCCGAACCCACTCCGCACCGGCTCCACCACGACCTGGCGCTCGGCTCCACCGCCGAGGCCGTCGCCCACTTCCGGCTCACCTTCCCCGAGCCCGACGTCCTCGGCTGGCTGGGGCGGCTCCGGTTCGTCGCCTCCGCCCCGTACCCGCGCGAGAGGGGCGCAGGCGGGCCCGACCCACGCCGGGCCGTCGCCCTCGGCCAGGAGCCGGACCCCGGCCTCCCGGACGGGCTCGACCCCGACACCACCGCGCTCCACCTGTCCGTACGGCGCCTGCTGCACGCCGTATGGCTGCTCACCGACCCGCTCGCGCTGCCCGACGAGGAGGTGGCCCACCGGCTGACGCACGAACTGCGCCGGCTCTCCGGCCGCCACCTCACCGGCAGCGGCCCGCTGTGGGACGCGGCCACCCACTGGCCGCGTGACATCCGCGCCTGGCGGGAGCTCTCGCTGCCGCCGGGCCGCCACGAGGACGGAGTCTGACGCCATGCTCGAACGGCTGCGCCGCCGCGTCTTCTGGACCCCCCGCCAGAAATTTCTCACGTCGCTCGTCGTCACCGCCCTCGTCCTCGGCCTGGGCGGCTACGGCGTCTCCCGCCTCACCACGCCGGAGGACCGTTCCTGCGCCGCCGGCGTCGAACGGCCCCACGGCAGCACCGAGTGCGTCGGGGTCAACGGCGACGGCCACGCCTTCGGCATGCCCGACCTCGCCGAGATCGCCGCCGCCATCGGCCGCGAGAACGCCACCCTGAAGGACGGCGAGTACGCCACCGTCGCCCTGCTCCTGCCGCTGACCGCCGCCGACCACGGCATGCGGGTCAAGGTCCTGCACGAGATCCAGGGCGCCTACGCCTACCAGTACCGCGCCAACCACGAGTCGAACAGCGAGACCCCGAAGATCCGGCTCGTCCTCGCCAACACCGGGAAGGCCAACGCCCACTGGCGGTCCACCGTCGACCGGCTGAAGGCGATGACCGGCGCCCCCGACCGGCTGCGGGCCGTCTCCGGCGTCGCCACCTCCTCCACCGAGGTACGGGAGGCGGTCGCCGCGCTCACCGGCGCCGGCATCGCCGTCGTCGGCACCACCATCACCGCCGACGACATCGCCAACGGGCCCGGCGCGGGCCACCAGCGCTTCCCCGGCCTCGCCCGCGTCTCCCCCACCAACGGCGACGAGGCCAAGGCCCTCGCCCACTTCGGCGAGGTCGACGCCGCCAAGGCCCTCCTCGTCCAGGACACCCGCACCGGCGACCACTACACCGACACCCTGAAGGCCGCCTTCGCCGCCTCCCTGAAGGGTGCCCCCTACGAGCCGCAGCTGTTCACCTCGCCCCCCGACCCCACCGACGAGGGCACCACCGCCAACACCTTCCGCCAGATCACCCACCTCATCTGCGACACCCGCGCCGAGACCGTCTTCTTCGCCGGCCGCCACACCCAGCTGCGCCAGTTCATCAACGCCCTCGGCGCCCGCGGCTGTGCCGAACGCTCCTTCACCGTCCTGACCGGCGACGAGGGCTCGTACCTCGGCGCCGACAGCAAACTCGACCGGGCCGCCCTCAAGGCCAAGCTGACCGTCCGCTACGCCGCCCTCGCCCACCCCGACGCCTGGCGGCCCGCCCCCCGCCGGCCCGTCCCGGCCACCGGCGGCTCCGCGACCGCCTTCCGCACCTTCCTGACCGACATCGCCCGCGCCTCGGCGAAGCCCGTCCCGCTCACCGACGGACAGGCCATCGTCGCGTACGACGCGATGGCGACCGCCGTCCACGCGATCCGGCAGGCCACCCCGAAGAACGCCCGGTACCCGGAGCTCGCCGACGTGGCGACGCAGTGGCCGCAGGTGAAGGGCTCCCTGCGGGTGGAGGGCGCGAGCGGCTGGATCTGCCTGGACAACTACGGCAACCCCTACAACAAGGCCGTGCCGATCGTGGACCTGGCGCCGGACGGTACCCAGCGCTTCGTCAGGATCGCCTGGCCCGAGGGCGAGGCCCCCACAGCCTCCTGCCTCCCGCCCAAGCGCGGCTGATCCCGGCCGCCTCCCGCCGTCCGCCGGGACGCCCCCCGAACGGCCGAGCGGGAGCGGGCAGCTGTTGTCGGCCCCGTCGGCTCCCCGGAAGCTGGGACAGCGGCGTGCCCGGCATACCCGAACGCCCCCGGGGTACCGGGAGCCGCACCACGGGACGAAGGGAGCGCGATCCATGGGAGTCGACTCGGCACCGGCCGCCGTACCCGCAGGAGCGGGCACGGGCACGGTCACCACGGCGGTCCCCGCACGCCTCGACCGGCTGCCCTGGTCGCGGTGGCACTGGATGATCGTGATCGGCCTCGGCACCGTCTGGATCCTGGACGGACTCGAGGTCACCATCGTCGGCAACGTCGCCGGCCGCCTCGCCGAGGAGGGCAGCGGCCTCGCCATCACCTCCGCGCAGGTCACCGGCATCGCCGCCGCCCTGTACGTGGCGGGCGCCTGCTCGGGAGCGCTGTTCTTCGGCTGGCTCACCGACCGCTACGGACGCAAGAAACTCTTCATGGTCACCCTGGTGGTCTACCTCGGCGCCACCGCCATGACCGCCCTGTCCTTCGAATCCTGGTGGTTCTTCCTCTTCCGCTTCCTCACCGGCTTCGGCATCGGAGGCGAGTACGCGGCCATCAACTCCGCCATCGACGAGCTGATCCCGTCCCTCTACCGCGGCCGGGTCGACCTGATCATCAACGGCAGCTACTGGCTCGGCGCCATCGGCGGCGCCCTGCTGTCGATCGTCATGCTCGACACCGACATCTTCCCGAAGGACCTCGGCTGGCGGCTCAGCTTCGCCCTCGGCGTCGTCCTCGGCCTCGTCATCCTGCTCGTCCGCCGGCACGTGCCGGAGAGTCCGCGCTGGCAGTTCATCCACGGCCGCGGCGAGAAGGCCGAACGGCTCGTCTCCTCGGTCGAGCGCGAGATCGAGCGGGAGAAGGGCGAGCCGCTGCCGCCGCCGGCCGGCGAGATCACCATCCACCAGCGCAAGAGCATCGGCTTCGGGACGATCGCGAAGACGGTCTTCGCCCGCTACCCGCGCCGCGCCGTCCTGGGCCTGTCCCTCTTCATCGGGCAGGCGTTCCTCTACAACGCCATCACCTTCGGCTTCGGCGCCATCCTCACCACGTTCTTCGACGTGCCGACCGGCCACACCGGCTACTACTTCGCCGTCATCGCGGCCGGCAACTTCGTGGGGCCGCTGGTGCTCGGCAAGCTCTTCGACACCGTCGGCCGCCGGATCATGATCTCGTCCACGTACGTGCTGTCCGGCCTGCTCCTCTTCGTCACGGCCTGGCTGTTCGACCGCGGCTCGCTGTCGGCGACGACCCTGACGGCCTGCTGGTGCGTGGTGCTGTTCTTCGCCTCGACCGGCGCCTCCAGCGCGTACCTGACCGTCTCCGAGATCTTCCCCATGGAGACCCGCGCGATGGCCATCGCCTTCTTCTACGCCCTCGGCACCGCGGCCGGCGGCATCAGCGGCCCGCTGGTCTTCGCCGAACTCACCGAGTCGGGCGTCGTCGGCGACACCGTCCTCGCCTTCCAGGTCGGCGCCGGCCTGATGTGCGCCGCCGGCATCGTGGCGGCCTTCCTGGCCGTCGACGCGGAGCGCCGCTCCCTGGAGGACATCGCGGAACCGCTGTCGGTGGTGAAGTAGGACGGCGGGCCCCCCCGCCCGGCGCGGGGGCCGGGCGGGTGCACCCGCCCGGGCCCCGTCGCGTGCCGGCTCAGACGCCCGCGTAGGAGTGCTTGCTGCTGACGAAGATGTTGACGCCGTAGTAGTTGAAGAGGAAGCAGGCGAAGGCGATGAGCGCGATGTACGCGGCCTTGCGGCCCTTCCAGCCGGCCGTTGCGCGGGCGTGCAGGTACGCCGCGTAGCCGACCCACGTGATGAAGGACCAGACCTCCTTGGCGTCCCAGCCCCAGTAGCGGCCCCAGGCGTCGCCGGCCCAGATCGCGCCCGCGATGATCGTGAAGGTCCACAGCGGGAAGATCGCGGCGTTGACCCGGTAGGCGAACTTGTCGAGGGTCGCCGCAGCGGGCAGCCGCTCCAGGACGGAGCGGGCGAAGCCGCCCGGCTCGCCGCCGTTCGCCAGCTTGTTCTCGTACGAGTCGCGGAAGAGGTACAGCAGCGTGGCGACCGCGCCCAGGTAGAGGACGGCGCCGCAGAAGATGGCGGTGGAGACGTGGATCCACAGCCAGTACGAGTCGAGGGCGGGCACCAGCTGGTCGCTCTCGGTGTAGAGCATCGTCGTCGCCATGCCCAGGTCCAGCAGGACCGTGGTCACCAGCGGCAGACCGATCCACCGCACGTTCTTCCCGGCGAGGAGGAAGGCCAGGTACACGCCGACCGCGACCGCGGAGAAGGTGGTGGAGAACTCGTACATGTTGCCCCAGGGGGCGCGCTGCACGGAGAAGGCGCGGGTGACCACGCCCGAGGCCTGGACGGCGAACGCGAGGACGGTGAGCGAGATCGCGATCCGGCCGTAGAGGTCGCCCTTCACGGTGCCGCCGGCCGCGCCGGGACCGTCCGGGACCTCACGGGTCCCGGCGGCGGCCCGGGTGACGACCTTCGGCCGGTCCAGGACGGCGGTGCCGCCGGCCTTCTTGACCTGGACGGTGACGGCCGGGGCGGCCGCCCCGGCCTTGCCGGTGAGCGCGGCGGCGGTCCGGCCGACCTTGCTGCGGCTGCCGAACACCCACTCGGCGATGTGGGCCAGGAAGGCCAGGGTGTAGACGGCCATCGAGGAGTAGATGAGCGTGTTGCTCATCTGCGCCAGGCCCTCGTTGGTCGCGGCGGCGAGGATCACTTCTCAGCCCCTTCTGCTTCTGCGTCGGCAGGTTCCGGCGCGGGTGGCGCCTGTGCGGTGAGCGTGACCGCCAGGTCGGCCAGCTCCTCGGGGAGCTTGGCCGACTCGCTGCGGCCGAGCCCCGCCATCTCGACGACGGTGACGCCGTCCTCGCCCCGTACGGCCCGGACCCAGACCCGGCGCCGCTGGATGAACAGCGAACCGGACAGACCGGCCAGCGCGGCGGCCGCGCCCGCGAGGGCGAGACCGTTGCCCGGCTGCTGCGAGATCTGGAAGCTGGCCCACTCCTTGATCTCCTTCTCGAAGGTGATCGAGCCGGCCCCCTCGGGCAGGGTCATCGTCTCGCCGGGCAGCAGCCGCTGGGCCACGCCCGTGCCCGTACCGAGCTTGAACTGGGTCATCTTGCTGGTGTTCAGCTGGTACACGTTCTGCGGCACGCCGGAGTTGACGCGCAGGTCGCCGTGGTAGCCGGTGAGCGCCAGGACGGGGAAGTCGAGCGCCGGGAACTGGGAGAACATCGTGCCCTTGCCGGCACCGGCGAAGGTCGGCACGAACAGGGCGGTGAAGCCCAGCTGCTCCTTCTTGCCGTTCTTGTCCCGGTAGCCGTCCATGACCTTGATGGCGCCGGTCGAGGTGATGTTGTTGTCGATCGGCAGCAGCGGGACGGCGCCCTTGAAGACGACCTTGCCGCGGCCGTCCTTGACGGTGACGACGGGCGCGTAGCCGTGGGCGATCAGGTAGACCTTGGAGTCGCCGACCTTCAGCGGCTCGTTGACCCGGATGACCGCCTTGCGGTCCCGCTCGCCGCCGTCGGTGTACGTGACGGCCGCCTCGAAGGTGCGCGGGGTGCCGCGCTGGGGGCCGTCCTTCTCGTACGTGCCGGTGAAGGTGTCCAGGGTGAAGCTGAACGGCTCCAGCTCGTCGACGCCGAACTGGGAGCCGGACTTGAAGTCGTCGTACTGCGTGAGCGTGTTGGAAAAGCCGTCGCCCTCGACGATCAGCTTGCCGCCCTCGGACTTGAACAGCTGCCCCCAGGCGAAGGCGACGAGCATCACGATCAGGGCGATGTGGAAGAGCAGGTTCCCGGCCTCGCGGAGGTAGCCCTTCTCGGCGGCGACGGCGTCCCCGTCGGCGTGTGCCCGGAACCGGCGCCGCTTCAGCAGCTCGCGCGCCGCCTCCCGTACCTCCTCCGGCTCGGCCCCGGTCCGCCAGGTCGTGTACGCGGGGAGGCGGGTGAGGCGGCTGGGGGCGCGCGGCGGCCGGCTGCGGAGCTGGCCGACGAACTGCCAGGTGCGCGGGACGATGCAGCCGATGAGGGAGACGAACAGCAGGATGTAGATGGCGGAGAACCACGCCGAGCTGTACACGTCGAACAGCTGGAGCTTCTCGTACACCGGGGTGAGCGTGGGGTGGGCGTCCTTGAAGTCCTGCACCTTGAGCTCGTCCGCGCTGGTCTGCGGGATGAGGGAGCCGGGGACGGCGCCCAGCGAGAGCAGGAAGAGGAGGATCAGCGCGACCCGCATCGAGGTGAGCTGGCGCCAGCACCAGCGGATCCAGCCGAGGACACCGAGCCGGGGCCCGCCGGCGGCGGCCTCCTCGGCGCTCTCCTCGCGGGGCGCGGTCGACAGCGCCGCCCCGGCCGCCGCGTCCTCGGGGGTCGCGGAGTTCTCCGTCGTGTCGGTCTTGCTCATGGAACTCAGATCCCCACCGTGAAACCGCTGGACCAGCCCTGCATCGTGGCCACCATGCTGTCCCATGCGCCGGTGAGGAGCAGAACGCCGGTGACGATCATCATGCCGCCGCCGATCCGCATCACCCAGCTGTAGTGCTTCTTCACCCAGGCGAAGGCGCCGAGCGCCTTGCGGAAGGCGATGGCGGCGAGCACGAAGGGGACCCCGAGGCCGAGGCAGTACGCGAAGGCCAGTATCGCCCCGCGCCCGGCGCTGGCCTGCTCGAAGGCGAGGGCGTTGACGGAGGCGAGGGTCGGGCCGATGCACGGCGTCCAGCCGATGCCGAACAGCGCGCCGAGCAGCGGGGCGCCGACGAGGCCGGCGACGGGCCTGCGGTGGAAGCGGAACTCGCGCTGGGTGAGCCAGGGCATCAGGCCGAGGAAGAACACGCCCATCAGCACCATGAGGACGCCGAGGATCGTGGTGAAGGTGCCGCGGTATTCCTGGAGCGTCGAGCCGAAGTAGCCGAAGAGGGCGCCGCCGGAGACGAAGACGGCGGTGAAGCCGAGGACGAAGAGGGCGGCGCCGGCGGTCATCCGGCCCCGGCGGTTCTCGGCCAGGTCGGTGCCGGTGACGCCGGTGACGTACGAGAGGTAGCCGGGGACCAGGGGCAGGACGCAGGGCGAGAAGAACGAGACCAGGCCGCCGAGCGCGGCGATGGGCAGGGCGAGCAGCAGGGCGCCGCTCATGACCGTCTGGTTGGGATCCACGTCACTTCTCCGCGAGGAGCGGCTCGATCATCGAGCGGAGCTTCTCCTCGTTCAGTGCCATGAGCGAGCGGGCGGCGATCCTGCCCTCCTTGTCGAGGACGAGGGTGGAGGGGATCGCCTGGGGGTTGAGGGTGCCCTCGGGGAAGCCGAAGAGGATCAGCTTGCCCGCGGGGTCGTAGAGGCTCGGGTACGGCACGCCGTAGTCCTTCTCGAAGGCGACCGCCGACTGCTTGTTGGGGTCCCGGGTGTTGATCCCGACGAACTCCACGCCCTTGGCCTTCAGCTCCTTGGCGACCTTCACGAAGTGGGGGGCCTCGGCGCGGCACGGGCTGCACCAGGAGCCCCACACGTTCAGGACGACGACCTTGCCCTTGAGGCCGGCGACGTCGAGCCGCTTGCCGTCGACGGTCTCGCCCGCCAGCTCGCCGGGGGCCTGGCGCTTGTCCCGGGCGGCGGTGGAGATGCCCCCGGCGTCGGTGACGAAGTTGGTGCCGCCACCGCCGCCGGACTTCCCGGTGTCCTCACCGGTGCAGGCCGAGAGCGCGAGGGCGGCGGTCAGCACACCGACGGCCAGGAGGGTGCGTCGAGGGGCGCGGCGAGAGCTCATGTGAAAAGTTTCGCATGGGCGTTTGGGGGATCTTGGGCACCCCCCTACGTGCCCGTAAAGCCCCTTGTCAAGATCGGCTAAGCCGTACGCAGAAACGCGTTCCAGCCACCGGCCGGCTTCTCGCCCACGCCGAGGCCGCGCAGTTTGGCGAGAATCTTGGGGTCCTGGACGTCGAGCCAGTCCGTGAACTGCCGGAAGGAGACGAGCCGCACCTCCTTCTTTCCGGCCATCGCCTTCAGGGCCTCCTCGACGGCGTCCATGTAGATGCCGCCGTTCCACTGCTCGAAGTGGTTGCCGATGAAGAAGGGCGCGCGATTCGTCTCGTACGCGCGGCGGAATCCGGCGAGGAGGGCGTCGGTGGCCTGCTTGCGCCAGCCCGGGTAGCGGGAGGGCATGCCCTTGGTGGAGTTGCCGGACTGGTTGGCGAGCATGTTGTAGTCCATGGACAGGACCTCGAAGGAGTGCCCGGGGAAGGGCACGGCCTGGAGGGGCAGGTCCCAGAGGCCGCGGCGCTTGACCGGCCAGGTCTGACGGCCGCCGGGCGAGCTGGCGTCGTAGCGCCAGCCGAGGCGCTGGGCGGTGGGCAGCAGGTTGTCCTGGCCGAGGAGGCAGGGCGTGCGGCCGCCGACGAGTTCCTTGGAGTAGTCGAAGGGCAGCGGGTCGAGGTCGGTCCAGCCGCTGTTGGTCTTCCACTCGGTGACGAACTTCATGGCCTGGTCGATCTCGCTCTGCCACTGGGCCGGGGTCCAGTGGGCGACCGAGCCGGAGCCGCCGCAGAAGTGGCCGTTGAAGTGGGTGCCGATCTCGTGGCCCTCGAGCCAGGCCTGGCGGACGTACTTCAGCGTGTCCTTGATGTGGTCGTCGGTGAGGTAACCGATGTCCGAGGCGCCGACGCGGTTGTTCGGCGGGCGGTAGAGGTTCTTCTTCGACTCGGGGAGGAGGTAGATCCCGGAGAGGAAGAAGGTCATCGCCGCGTCGTGGTTCCTGGCGAGTTCGAGGAAGCGGGGGAAGAGGCCGTTGCCGACCTCTCCGGCACCGTCCCAGGAGAAGACGACGAACTGCGGCGGCGTCTGGCCGGGTTCGAGCGGTACGGGGGCCTCCGGCTGGCGGGGCTGCTTGCCGGTGTCGGCGGTGGAACCGTCGCCGATGAGCTTGGCGTCCTGGGTCGGGGCGGGGGTCGTGGGGGCGCCCGTCCCGGTGTCGCCGCCCTTGCCGGGCCCGGAGCCTCCCGGTTTCCTCTCGGTTCCGGCGTTTCCGGTGCCGCAGCCGGCTATCCCGACCGCCGCGGCGGTACCGACGCCCGCCCCGAGAAGACTCCTTCGACTGATCCCGCGCATGCCAACCCCAATTCGCGCTCACGAACGACAGAAACGTCATCCAATCCGACAATCAGTGAGATGCGGGGAGGAAGGCGGAGGTTCCCGGCGTGCGCGCAAAAATTTCAGGGCGATCGAATGGCGTGTACACGACTGGCATGTACACCACTCGATCGCCCTGACTGTGTCCCGAGGCGTGCCGGCTGTCCAGGGAGAGGACGGGGAGAAGCCGTGGAGGGAGCGGGGAGGATACGGGCGCGGGGCACCGGGCAGAGGTCCGGGCCCCGCGCGGGCGGCTACGCGCCGAAGGCCTTCGACTTCCCCTTCGCCGGCTTCGCGCCCGCCCGCAGGTGCGGCGGAACGAGATCCAGGGCCGGCTCGCTGTACCCGACCGAGACGATCCGGTCACCCCGGTACGTGAACGAGGTCAGCGAGGCCAGCGTGCACTGGCGCCGCCGCGGGTCGTGCCAGAGCCGCCGCTTCTCCACGAAGCTGCGCACGATCCAGATCGGCAGCTGGTGGCTGACGCAGACGGCCTCGTGCCCGCGCGCCGCGTCCTTGGCCGCGTCCAGCGCGGCCATCATGCGGACGACCTGCTCGACGTACGGCTCGCCCCAAGACGGCTGGAAGGGGTTGGTGAGGTGCCGCCAGTTGCCCGGCTTGCGCAGGGCGCCGTCCCCGACGCCGAAGGTCTTGCCCTCGAAGACGTTGGCCGCCTCGATGAGCCGCTCGTCGGTCGCCAGCTCCAGGTCGTGCGACTTCGCGATGGGCGCGGCCGTCTCCTGCGCCCGCTCCAGCGGGGACGCCACGACGTGGGTGACGTCCCGGCCGGACAGGTGCTCGGCGACCCGGTCCGCCATCTGCCGCCCCAGCTCCGACAGGTGGTAGCCGGCCCGGCGCCCGTACAGGATCCCGTCCGGGTTGTGCACCTCGCCGTGCCGCACCAGGTGGACGACGGTGACGTCCTGGTCGCGGTCGCTCATGCCGTGGCCTCCGCCGCGGCGCGGGCGGCGGCCGGCAGCGCCGCCGCGATCCGCTCCACGGCCCGCTCGTCGTGCGCGGTCGACACGAACCAGGACTCGAACGCCGACGGGGGCAGGTAGACGCCGTCGGCCAGCATCGAGTGGAAGAAGGCGTTGAAGCGGAAGGCCTCCTGCCGCTTCGCGTCCTCGTAGTTCCGCACCTCGTCGGCGGTGAAGAACACCGAGAACATGTTGGAGGCCGTCTGCAGCCGGTGCGCCACGCCCTCCTTCGCCAGCGCGTCCGTCACCAGGCCCTGGATCTCCTTCGAGACCGCGTCGACCTTCGCGTACGCCGCCTCGTCGAGCAGCCGCAGCTGCGCGAGCCCGGCGGCCGTCGCGATCGGGTTACCGGAGAGCGTGCCCGCCTGGTAGACCGGACCGGCCGGGGCGAGGTGGCCCATCACGTCGGCGCGGCCGCCGAAGGCCGCGGCCGGGAAGCCGCCGCCCATGACCTTGCCGAAGGTCATCAGGTCGGGCTTCACCCCGTCGACGCCGTACCAGCCGGCCCGGCTCGTACGGAATCCGGTCATCACCTCGTCGGAGATGTACAGCGCGCCGTTCTCCCGGCACAGGTCCGCGAGGCCCTGGTTGAAGCCCGCCTGCGGCGGCACCACGCCCATGTTGCCCGGCGAGGCCTCGGTGATCACGCAGGCGATCTCGCCCGGGTGCGCGGCGAACGCGGCCCGGACCGCCTCCAGGTCGTTGTACGGCAGCACGATCGTGTCGCCCGCCTGCGCGCCGGTCACGCCGGGCGTGTCGGGCAGGCCGAAGGTGGCCACTCCCGAGCCGGCCGCGGCGAGCAGCGCGTCCACGTGGCCGTGGTAGCAGCCCGCGAACTTCACCACCTTGGCCCGGCCCGTGAAACCGCGGGCCAGCCGGATCGCGGACATGGTGGCCTCGGTGCCGGAGGAGACCAGGCGCACCTGCTCGACCGGCTCGATCCGGGCCACGATCTCCTCGGCGAGCGCGACCTCGCCCTCGCCCGGCGTACCGAACGAGGTGCCGCGGGCCACGGCGGCCTGCACCGCGGCGGTCACCTCGGGGTGCGCGTGGCCGAGGATCATCGGTCCCCACGAGCAGACGAGGTCGACGTACTCGCGACCGTCCGCGTCGGTGAGGTACGGACCGGTGCCGGACACCATGAACCGGGGCGTTCCGCCCACGGCCCGGAAGGCGCGCACCGGTGAGTTCACGCCACCGGGCGTCACAAGGGACGCGCGGTCGAAAAGCGTCTGTGAGACTGGGGCTTCGTATGAATACGACACTGCGATCCTGACCTGCGAGTACGGCGTCTGATGCGGAGGGACGGTGTGGGCACCCTGTGAATTACGCCGGGGCGTCCGTCCTCCGCGTCTGCGAAACTGGGGCGTCATAGGGATGGCTCACGGAATCCATGGTGTCAGAGGCCACGGCGTTCTTGCGGACAGGTGTTTCACCGTACGAACGTGGGGGAGGTCACTGACACGATGATCGGGTTGCGCGGCGGGGTCGTGTTGCCGAGAAAAAGCAGTCGGGTGGAGATATGCATCGCGGTGGCGGACCGGGCGAGGGGACGGGCGACCTGGGTCCGGAGCCTGTCCGGCGGGGGAGGCACCGGCGGCGTCGGACGGGGGAGCCTGCCCCGGCCGACGGTCAGGCGCTCCCGGAGCCCGCGGCCGATCCGGCTCCGACGGTCGGGGGCCGCAGCTTGGGGGTGACGTACAAGTACTTCGGCGCGCCCAACAGTGCGACGGCGGCCCAGGTACCGATCTCGATGCGCCCGGAGGAGCTGGGCGGCGACGAGCTCGGCATGGGCGGCATGTTCACGAAGATCAAGCCGGAGACCATAGCGGCCATGGTGCTGACCGGCATCCAGGGCATGCCCCTGCACAAGGTGCCCCCGCTGGAGCTGGTGGTGCTCCACCCGGACTACGCGGTGGTGAAGCTGCCGATGACCGTGGTCGACCCGCTGCGCGGGGTCGGCGAGGAGTCGGTCGGCGCCGCCGCCTTCATCTGGTCCACGGTCCCCGACCGGGGCGGCCCGCGGGACGCCTTCGACGTCTACCAGCTGCTCCACGAGTGGCAGGATTTTTCCGTCCGCCTGCACGAGGCGGGCCACCAGCCCTACTGCCTGGTCTGGCCCTGACGTCCGCCCGGCGGGGTGTGTGCCCGCCCGCACGGGCGTTTCGTCGCGGTTCCTTCGTTCATAAGTGCTGAAGTTAGGACGAATGGTATGGGATGCGCGGCGACGCGCACTCCGGGGACCGACGACGACGAGGAAGGACGGACGCCGTGAGCGGAGTACGAGGAGTACGGTCGGCCGGCGGACCCCTGCAGCTCTGTGAGGTCGCCGCGCGCACCGAGCTGCCGCTGCGGACGATCCGCCAGTACGAGGACAGCGGCCTGGTCATGCCGTCCACGGCCTCCGAGGGCGGTTTCCCGCTCTACACGGAGGCCGACGTCGACCGTCTGATGGTGATCCGCCGCATGAGGTCGCTCGGTTTCACCCTGGACGAGTCCCGCGAACTCCTCACGGCGATGGACCGCCTGGCCGCCGACCGCCCGGGCACCGACACCGAGCTCGACCCGTCCGAGCACGCCGCCCTGGTGGCCCTGGTCCAGCGCTTCGAGCAGGCGGCGGCCGACCGGGTCGAGGAGCTCCGCGCCCAGCT
This sequence comes from Streptomyces sp. NPDC126503, assembly GCF_040302405.1. NCBI lineage: Bacteria > Bacillati > Actinomycetota > Actinomycetes > Kitasatosporales > Streptomycetaceae > Streptomyces > Streptomyces sp. NPDC126503. Next base: position 33,527 of record NZ_JBEORS010000019.1, on the reverse strand, counting down.
CGTCCGCGCCGAGGAGTTCGCGGCCTCCCTCCGCTCCCGGCTGGTCTGTCCCGTCTAGAACCTGCCTTCCGGATCCCGCCCCAGCGCTTCGGCCAGCGCGCCGAAGAAACGGGCACAGGCGGCGGGGCTCGGCGGGAGCTCCGGGCTCCAGGGGACGAGCCGGACGTCCGGCGGAAGGACCCCGGGCAGCGTTCGGGGCGGTACGGCGTGGGCCCGGTGGTCGAACAGCACCAGGCCGGGGCCCAGTTCGGCGGCCCGCCGCCAGTCGGTGGTGAGCCAGCTCGTGCCGGGCCCCGGGCCGGGGTCGAGGAGCCGTACTCCCAGAGCGGCGAGCCGGACCAGCTCGGGCCAGGCCCGCGGGCGCGCCAGATGCACCTGGTCGGGTCCGGCCCCGGAGAGGGCGAGGACCCGCGCCCCGGACCCGGCGGCGGCGGTACGGAGCGCGGCCTCGGCAGCGGGAAGGCCGCCGGTTCCGTGCGGCGCGGGCCCTGCGGCGGTGCGGGGCGCGCCCAGGGTCGCGGCGAGGTCCGCGAAGCGGTCGAGGATCGCGGGCAGGGTGAGCTCGTCACCGACGGCGAGCGCGACCAGGGGCACCCCGAGCCGCCCGGCGAGCGCCTCGTCCAGGGCGTACGGACTCTTCCCGTCGTACGTGACGTCGACGACCAGCTCCACCCGCAGCTCCCGCAGCCGCTCCTCGTCCAGATCCCGGCCGGCGCCCGCGTACGGCACCCCCGCCGCCGCCAGGCCGCCCGCCTTGGCGGGATCCAGCAGGGCGCCGTCGTGCCCGGAGCCGTACACGGCGACCGGGGTCACGCCGAGGTCGAGCAGCGCGGCCCCGGCGCGCACGTAGGCGAGCACCCGCCGGGGCGGGCGCGCCGCCACCGCCACCGCTCCCCTGTCGTCCGTCCACTCCCAACCCGTCGCCCGCGCCTCGGACATACGCCCGCTCCCTCCCGTGGATCCCGCCTCCCGGCCACCTTGGGACCCTTCCCCGGCCCGCACAAGAGGGCCTGCGACGAGACCCTCCCTAGGGAGCCTCGTCCGGGGCGGGGAGCGGGCGGCTGAAGTGGAAGGCGACGATGTCGAACCGCTCGCGCAGGTAGAAGCGGTGGGCGCCGGTGCGGTGGGTGCCGGAGTCGAGGTTGAGTTCGTGGCAGCCGGCCGCGCGGGCGTGTTCCTCCAGGTGCGCCAGGAGCGCGTGCCCGACGCCGGTGGAGCGGGCGGCGGCGGCGGTCACCAGGTCGTCGACGTAGAGCTGGCGGACCGAGCTGGTGTTGTGGACGATCCGCCAGCCCGCCGCGCCGACGCAGCGGCCGTCGTCCGCGTAGGCGGCGGAGAAGCGGAGGCCCTGCGGGTGGCCGAGGGCGTACACCTCGCGGAAGAGCTCCGGGGTGAGGTGGGGGCGGAGTTCGGTGAGGACCGGCAGGAGGTCGGACTCCAGACGGGGGTCGCCGGGACCGAGGTCGATCATCTTCATGCCGGGACGGTATCGGAGGGCGGCGGGGCGCGGGCGGCGTGCCGCCATCCGTGCCGCCCCCTCGGTCCCCGGGCCCGAATCCCCTCGCCACCCGCCCGGCCCCGATGCCATCCTGTCCCCGTGAACGGACCGGAGATCCACATCAGCTTCGCCCCCGGGCTGCGCCTGTTCGTCGCCGCCGAGCGGCGCGCCGGGCGCACCCGGGTGACCACGGACGGCGTCTCCTCGCTCGGCCATGTCGTCGAGTCCCTGGGGGTGCCGCTCACCGAGGCGGGGCGGCTGCTGGTCGACGGACGGCCCGTGGACACCTCGCACGTCCCGGCCGCCGGCGAGACCGTCGAGGTCGAGGACGTCACCCGCCCGCAGACGGTGCCGGGCGCCCCGCTCCGCTTCCTGCTCGACGTCCACCTGGGCACGCTGGCCCGCCGGCTGCGGCTGCTCGGCGTGGACGCGGCCTACGAGAGCGAGGACATCGGCGACCCCGCCCTGGCCACGCGCTCCGCGCGGGAGCGGCGCGTCATGCTCTCCCGCGACCGGGGGCTGCTGCGCCGCCGCGAACTGTGGGCGGGCGCCTACGTCTACAGCGACCGGCCGGACGAGCAGCTCCGCGACGTCCTGGAGCGCTTCACACCGCCGCTCGCCCCGTGGACCCGCTGCACGGCGTGCAACGGGGAGCTGACGGAGGCGGACAAGGACGCGGTCCGCGAGCGGCTGGAGCAGGGCACGGAGAAGACGTACGACGTGTTCGCGCAGTGCGGGGAGTGCGGCCGGGTCTACTGGCGCGGCGCCCACCACTCCCGGCTGGAGGCCATCGTCTCCGAGGCGGTACGGGAGTTCGGCGGCGCGACGGCGCTCTGAGCCGTACGACGACCGGAGCGCCCGCCCGGGGCCGTACCGCTCAGGGGCTCCCGGCGGTCGGGGGGCCGTCGACGACCGGGACTCCCGGCCGTCAGGGGCTCCCGGCGGTCAGGGGATCGGGGGGCGTCAGGGGGCTCTCGGCGGTCAGATAGCGCTGTACGGTCGGGCCGAGCCAGGCCACGATCTCCTCGCGGGTCAGCTCGACGGCCGGCGGCAGCCGCAGCACGTACCGGGCCAGGGCCATGCCCAGGATCTGCGAGGCGACGAGCGCGGCCCGCCGCGGCGCCTCCTCGGGGACGGGGCAGACGCCGCGGGTGAGCGGGCCGAGGCCCTGGGCGAAGATCTCGTGCATGCGCGCGGTGCCGGCCTCGTTGGTCACCCCGACGCGCAGCATGGCGGTGAGCCGGTCGTCCTGCTCCCAGCGGTCGACGAAGTGCTGGACGAGCACCGTCCCGGCGTGCCGCGCGGGCAGGGAGCCGAACTCCGGCAGGGAGAGGTCCATCGCGGAGGCGGCGACGAAGAGGCCCTCCTTGTTGCCGTAGTAGCGCATCACCATCGACGGATCGATTCCGGCGTCGCGGGCGATGGCCCGGATCGTGGCGCGCTCGTACCCGTCGGAGGCGAAGCGCTCGCGCGCAGCCTCCAGGATCGCGGCCCGGGTGGCGTCGGAACGGCGGACGGTCGTCATGCCCACAACTGTAGGCCAACAAGCGTTGACACTCCACTGCCGACGGTTCTACGCTTGCCAACAAGCGTTGACCAACGCGTGTTGGCCAACAGACGTGGGCACCCTCTGGAGGCAGCCATGAGCACCCCCCGCACCACGCACACCGCCCCGGCGGCCACGACCACCGCCGCCCCCACGACCACTGCCCCGCGCACCGACACCGACGTCCTCGTCGTCGGCGCCGGACCCACCGGCCTGCTCCTCGCCGGCGACCTCGCCGCGGCGGGTCTCCGCGTGACCCTGGTCGAGCGCCGCCCCCGCACCCGCGCCAACCTGACCCGCGCGTTCGCCGTGCACGCCCGCACCCTGGAGCAGTTCGACGCCCGCGGGCTCGCCGACGACCTCGTCGCCACCGGCACCCGCGTCACCCGCCTCCTGCTCTTCGGCCACGCCTCCCTCGACCTCACCCGGCTCCCCTCCCGCTACAACCACCTGCTCGTCACCCCGCAGTACGAGGTCGAGGAGCTCCTCGAGAAGCGCGCGGAGGGCGCGGGCGTGACCTTCCACCACGAGACGGAGCTCCGGGGGCTGCGCCAGGACGCCGACACCGTCACCGCCGAACTCACCGGCCCCGACGGTGCCCCCCTCACCCTCCGGGCCCGCCATCTGGTCGGCACCGACGGCGTCCGCAGCGCCGTCCGCTCCGCCCTCGGCCTGCCCTTCCCCGGCGTCTCCGTCATCCGCTCGCTCGTCCTCGCGGACGTCCGCCTCACCGAGGAGCCCGCCGCGACCTTCACCGTCCAGGGCAACGGCGACTCCTTCGCCTTCATGGCCCCCTTCGGGGACGGGTGGTACCGCGTGATGGGCTGGGACCGTTCCCGCCAGGTCGCCGACACCGAGCCCGTCGACCTCGCCGAGATCCGCGCCATCGCCCGCCGGGCCTTCGGCACGGACTACGGCATGCACGACGCGCGCTGGATCTCCCGCTTCCACAGCGACGAACGCCAGGCCCCCACCTACCGCGTGGGCCGCGTCTTCCTCGCCGGTGACGCCGCCCACGTCCACTCCCCCGCCGGCGGGCAGGGCATGAACACCGGCCTCCAGGACGCCGCCAACCTCTCGTGGAAGCTCGCCGCGGTCCTGCGGGGCGAGGCCCCCGACCCCGAGGCGCTCCTCGACAGCTACCACAGCGAGCGCCACCCGGTCGGCGCGATGGTCCTGCGCAGCAGCGGGGCGATCCTGCGCCTGGCCATGGCCCACACCCCGCCCGTCCGCGCCGTCCGCTCGCTCGCCGCCCGGGTCCTGAGCACCACCAACCCGGTCTCCAGCCGGGTCCTCGGCCGGATCAGCGGCATCGGCATCTCCTACGCCCCCGCCCCGGGCGGCGGGCGCCTCTCGGGCCGCCGCGCCCCCGACGTCCGCCTGCGCGAGGGCCGCCTCCACGAGCTCCTGCGCGCCGGCGAGTTCGTCCTCATCGGCCCGGAGGGCACGCCCCCGGTCCTGCCGCCGGCGGCGCCGGTCGCGCCCGGCCGCGTCGTCCGGGGCACCTGGCGGGACCCGGCCCGCCGCGCCACCGTCCTCGTCCGCCCCGACGGGTACGTCTTCCGGGCGGACCGGTGAACGGTCCGGCGCGACCCCGCCCCGGAGGCGTACCGGACGGTCCCGTGCTCAGAAGACGTACGGGTCCCCGGTGGCGAGGACCAGCACCCGGTGGCGGTCGTTCACCGGGTTCCGGTCCTCCGCCCCGTCCCGCCAGGCCGTGGTGATCTCCACCGTCACCTCGTCCGGGCGCCCCGCCGTCCGCAGGTCCAGGGCCAGCTCGCCGACGCCCAGCTGGGCCCGCAGCTCCCCCGTCCGGCAGGAGACCACGCGGTCGCTGCTCCACAGACAGGCGGACGGCAGCTCCTGGCCGCCCGCCATCGGTTCCGAGAAGGCGATCCGGACGGTCGCCTGCGACAGATCGGCGGGGCCGTGGTTCTCGCTCACCATCCACACGCCCAGCCGTCCGTCCCACAGGGAGACATGACCGTGATGGGCCAGATCCGCCTCGGCCCCGACCGCACCGGCGCTCCCGCCGGCACCCACCATCAGCCCGGCCGCCAGAGCGACCCCGAGCACACCGTTCCGCATGACAGCCATGCGCACAAAATACCCACAAGGCGACATATAGTCCGATAATCGATCAGCGCGTGTCCCGGCGGCATCCGCCCCCGCACCGACCGCCCGCTCCCCCGCCCCACCTATCCTGACCGGGCGATCGACGAATCGACCACCTGCGCGAGGAGCACCCATGACCGGCCGCCCCGGCACCCCCATCGCCGTCGTCACCGGAGCGAGCAGCGGCATCGGCGCCGCCACGGCCCGGCAGCTCGCCGCCGCCGGCTACCGCGTGGTCCTCACCGCCCGCCGCAAGGACCGCGTCGAAGCCCTCGCCGCCGAGATCAACGAGGCGGGCCACCAGGCCACCGCCTACGCCCTCGACGTCACCGACCGCGCCGCCGTCGACGAGTTCGCCACCGCCTTCCACACCCTCGCCGTCCTCGTCAACAACGCCGGCGGCGCCCTCGGCGCCGACCCCGTCGCCACCGCCGACCCCGAGGACTGGCGCCGCATGTACGAGGTCAACGTCCTCGGCGCCCTCCACATGACCCAGGCCCTGCTGCCCGCCCTCACCGCGAGCGGCGACGGCACGGTCGTCGTCGTCTCCTCCACCGCCGGCCACGCCACCTACGAGGGCGGCGCCGGGTACGTCGCCGCCAAGAACGGCGCCCGGGTCCTCGCCGAAACCCTCCGCCTGGAGATCGTCGGCACCCCGGTCCGCGTCATCGAGATCGCCCCCGGCATGGTCAGGACCGAGGAGTTCGCCACCACCCGCTTCCGCGGCGACACCGAGAAGGCCGCCAAGGTCTACGCCGGCGTGTCCGACCCCCTCACCGCCGACGACGTCGCCGACACCATCACCTGGGCCTGCACCCGCCCTCCGCACGTCAACATCGACCTCCTGGTCGTCCGCCCCCGCGCCCAGGCCTCCAACACCAAGGTCCACCGCGAGCCGTAGACACGCCGAGGGGGCCGGTGCGACGCACCGGCCCCCTCGGCCCCGTCGCGCGAGGCGTCTCAGCCCTTCACGCAGACGACCTGCTTCAGCTTCGCGACGACCTCCACCAGGTCCCGCTGCTGCTCCATGACCTGCTCGATCGGCTTGTAGGCGCCCGGGATCTCGTCCACGACCCCCGAGTCCTTGCGGCACTCCACGCCCCGGGTCTGTTCCTCCAGGTCCCGGGTCGAGAAGCGGCGCTTGGCCGCGCTGCGGCTCATCCGGCGGCCCGCGCCGTGCGAGGCCGAGTTGAAGGAGGCCGCGTTGCCGAGCCCCTTCACGATGTACGAGCCGGTGCCCATCGAGCCGGGGATGATGCCGAGGTCGCCGGAGCCCGCACGGATCGCGCCCTTCCGCGTGACCAGCAGGTCCATGCCCTCGTACCGCTCCTCCGCCACGTAGTTGTGGTGGCAGGAGATCACCGGCTCGAAGGTCACCCGGGCCTTGCGGAACTCCTTGCGGAGGACCTCCTGGAAGAGGGCCATCATGATCGCGCGGTTGTACTTGGCGTACTCCTGCGCCCAGAAGAGGTCGTTGCGGTAGGCCGCCATCTGCGGGGTCTGCGCGATGAAGACCGCCAGGTCACGGTCGACGATCCCCTGGTTGTGCGGCAGCTTCTGCGCCACCCCGATGTGGTGCTCGGCCAGCTCCTTGCCGATGTTCCGGGAGCCCGAGTGCAGCATCAGCCACACCGCGCCGTCCGTGTCGAGGCACACCTCCGCGAAGTGGTTGCCGGAGCCCAGCGTCCCCATCTGCAGGGCCGCCCGCTCCCGGCGGAACTTGACCGCGTCCGCGACCCCGTCGAAACGCGCCCAGAAGTCCTCCCAGCCCGCGACCGGGAACTGGTACAGCCGCTTGGGGTCCACCTCCGCGCGGTGCATGCCCCGGCCCACCGGAATGGCCTGCTCGATCCGCGACCGCAGCCGCGAGAGGTCACCGGGCAGGTCGTTCGCGGTCAGCGAGGTCTTCACCGCCGACATGCCGCAGCCGATGTCGACACCGACCGCCGCCGGGCAGACCGCGTCCCGCATGGCGATCACCGAACCGACCGTCGCGCCCTTGCCGTAATGGACGTCCGGCATGACGGCCAGACCGCGGACCCAGGGCAGGGTCGCCACGTTCTGCAGCTGCTGCATGGCACCGCCCTCGACCGTCGCGGGGTCGGCCCACATGCGGATGGGCACCTTGGCGCCGGGTACCTCGACGTACGACATACTTCCTCAATTCCCCCGAAAAGTCTGATAACGCAAAAACCGGCGCCAAAGCCCGTAGAGGTGACAGCGGACCGGCATCAACAGCTGCGTGTGCGATAGACATTGTGTCCACCAGCAGGGACCGAGCGGCAAACAGTTTTCGGGAAAGACTTCGGCGGAAGGGAGCCTGAGACCGTGCAGCGAAAGAGGTGCCTCCCCGGCCTTCCCGGCCGCGCCGGGAGCACCGCCCGCACCGCCGCCCTCCTCGCGCTCGGCCTCGGCATCGGCCTCACCGGCTGCTCCGCCGGCGCCACGGCGGAGGACGTCACCGTCGACGCCAAGGCCGGCCCGGCCGCCGCCGCCGCGCCCCCCGGCCGCTACCGGACCCTCTTCGAGCCCTGCGGTTCCGTTCCGCAGGCCACCCTCAAGGACCTCCTCCCGGGCGCCGCCGCCCTGCCCGACCCCGAACGCGCCAAGGCGTACCGCGGCACCGCCGCCGTCACGTACGACACCGACCGGCGCGTCGGCTGCGCCTGGAAGGCCGACACCCCCGACGCCTCGCACCGGCTCGTCCTCGACGTCGAGCGGGTGGTCTCCTACGACCCCGCCGTGAGCGACGACACCCGGGCTCAGGAGGTGCTCGTCCGCAAGCAGACCGCCGCGGACATCCCCCTCCCGCCGACGGCCCCGCCTCCCACCACGCCGCCCACGAGCCCCGCACCCCCCACCGGCCCCGGCGGCACCACCGTTCCCGGCACCCCGGCGGTCACTCCCGTGGCCCACGCCTCCGGCGAAGCCCCCGCCGTGGGGGCGACCGCCTCGGCCGCCCCCACGGGCACCACCGGCCCCACGGCGAGCCGGCCCGCCACGCCCACGGCGCCCCCCACCCCCACCGCGACCTCCACCGGCCTGGAGCCCCGCGTCCTCGACGGGCTCGGGGACGCCGCGTTCCTCGACGACGTGCTCCGCCCCGTCGGCGCCAGCGCCCGCCAGCGGGTCGTGAGCGTGGTGTTCCGCACATCCAACGTCATCGTCACCGTCACCTATCAGGAGCGGACCGCCCGTTCCGCCGAGGCCCCCGACAGCGGGGAACTGCAGGAAAAGGCCCGGAACCTCGCCCGGCTGCTCGCCGAACGCCTGGAGGAGTAGCCGCTCGCCTCCGCTCCGTGAGCGCGCGGCGACCACGTAACGTGTGGCGACAGCCGGACCGGACCGTACGACAAGCGACTGAAGGAACCATGCAGCGATCAGCCCCGCGTCTCTCCCGCATCCTCGCCTGCGCAGCCGTCCCTGTGATGCTCGTCGCCACCGGCTGCTCCTCGGACTCCGACGGCGGCGCCGGTGCCGGCTCCGCCCAGGACAAGGCCTCGGCCTCCGCCTCCGCGTCCTCGTCCGCCACGCCCTCGCCGACCCCGACGGTCGAGCCGGCGAAGTTCGCCGAGCTGCCCCAGGCCTGCAAGGCGATCACCGAGAAGACCACGGCCTCGCTCGTCCCCAAGGCGAAGAACAAGAAGGGCACCGCGGCGGCCTCCACCGACCTCACCAGCCGGGGCGGCTGCGCCTGGAACGGCCTGGACGACAAGGGCGTCAAGGGCTCGCAGTACCGCTGGCTGGACGTGTCCTTCTACCGGTACGAGTCGGACCCGTCGCTCGGCAGCGGCCAGGAGCGCGCGCGGGAGAACCTCGCCAAGGAGCTCGCGAAGGTCCAGGCGACGCCGGGCGCGAAGAAGCTGAAGACGGCGCCGGCCACCGGCATCGGCGACGAGGCCACCTCCGTGGCGTACCAGGTGCACAAGACGGACGAGGACTTCGTGTACGCCTCGATCGTGGCGCGCACGGGCAACGTGCTGGTGCTGCTGTCGTACAACGGCGCCGGGTACGCCGGTGCCGCCACACCCACCGAGAAGGCGATCATGGACGGCGCCGTGAAGGCGGCCAAGGAAGCCGTCACCGCGGTGGCCGCGGCCAACAAGTAGTCACGAACCCGCGCAGAGTGGCACAGGCGAACGGAGCCCGGCCCTCCCCCGGAGGCCGGGCTCCGCGCGCGTGTGCCAGTCTGTGCGCGCCGGATGTGGATCGACGGGAGGGGATCGCGGGTGGCCGCGATGCAGCTGACACGCACACACCGAATACTCATCGGCCTCGTGATCGGCGGTGCGCTGATCATCGCGGGGATCGGCTTCGCCGGTTCCTACGCCGCCGTGCGTGAGCTCGCGGTGCACAAGGGTTTCGGCGATTTCTCCTACTTCTTCCCGATCGGCATCGACGCGGGCATCTGTGTCCTGCTCGCCCTGGACCTGCTGCTGACCTGGCTCCGGATCCCGTTCCCGCTGCTGCGGCAGACGGCCTGGCTGCTGACGGCGGCCACCATCGCGTTCAACGGCGCGGCGGCCTGGCCGGATCCGCTCGGCGTCGGGATGCACGCGGTGATCCCCGTCCTCTTCGTGGTGGCCGTGGAGGCCGCCCGGCACGCGGTGGGGCGGATCGCCGACATCACGGCCGACAAGCACATGGAGGGCGTCCGGCTGACGCGCTGGCTGCTCTCCCCGGTGCCGACGTTCCGGCTGTGGCGGCGGATGAAGCTGTGGGAGCTGCGCTCGTACGAGCAGGTGATCAAGCTGGAGCAGGAGCGGATGATCTACCAGGCGCGGCTCCAGGCCCGGTACGGGCGGGGATGGCGGCGCAAGGCCCCCGTGGAGGCGCTGATGCCGCTGCGCCTCGCGCGGTACGGGGTGCCACTGGCGGAGACGGCGGCGGCGGGTCTGGCGGCGGCCGGTGTGGAGCCGCAGCTGCTGCCGCCGGCGCCGCAGCAGCAGTTGCCGGCGGCGGTGAACGCGGCTCCGGCTCCGGTGGGCGCGGCGGCCGGACCGGCCGGCGCGGCCGGGACCGCTGCCCGGCAGCCCGGGGAGCGCCAGGAGCTGCCGCAGATGGCCCCGGTGAACCACGAGAGCCCCTGGTTCGACGCGCAGCAGATCTCGAAGGAGTCGTACGAGGGCACGTACAACCCGCAGATCGTGGAGGGCCTGGAGCCGACGCCGGTGCCCGTCCCGCAGGGACCGGAGGACCTTCCGCCGCCGGGACCGGAGGAGTTCGTCCCGTATCCGGAGTACGTGGAGGAGCCGCAGGCGCCGGTGGACGAGTTCGAGGAGGTCGTCCACAAGGTGAGCTGGCGTTACGTGACGGAGCAGGACCGTTTCCCCGAGGAGGCGGAGCTGGCGCGGGACGTGGCGCGCGAGTACGGCCTGGAGGAGTTCCCGGACGAGGAGCTGGGGCGGCTGCGGGCCGCGATCCCCGGCGCCCGCGAGCGGGTGCTGCGCACGCGCGAAGAGGTCGACACGCCCTGACGGCGGGCGATCGGACACACGGAAGGGCCGCCGCCCGGCTTCGGACGGCGGCCCTTGCGCGTACGGTCAGGAACCGAGCAGCTTGCGCACCCGGTCCGCGCCCACGGCGAGGAGCAGGGTGGGCAGGCGCGGCCCGGTCTCACGGCTCACCAGGAGCTTGTAGAGCAGGGCGAAGAAGGCGCGCTGGGCGACCTTCAGCTCGGGAGTGGGCTTGGCCTCGGGGGTGAGACCGGCCATGACCTTCGGAACGCCGTAGACGAGCGTGGTGAGCCCGTCCAGCGACCAGTGGGTGTCCAGGCCCTCCAGGAGCAGCCGCAGCGAGGTGCGGCCCTCCTCGTCCAGCGAGGCGAGCAGCTCGGTGTCGGGCTCCTCGCGAACGATGGTGCGCTGGTCGGCCGGGACCTGGGTGGTGATCCAGTTCTCGGCCCGGTCGAGCCGCGGGCGGACCTCGTCCAGGCTGGTGACCGGGTTCTCCGGGTCGAGGTCGGTCAGGATCCGCAGGGTCTGCTCGTCGTGGCCGGCGGTGATGTCGACGACCGAGGCGAGCGTCCGGTACGGGAGCGGGCGCGGCGTGCGGGGCAGCTCTCCGGCGGCCGTGCGGGCGGCCCGGGAGTGCGCCGCGGCGTCCGCGGGGAGCACGGAGCCGTCCGCGACCTTGGCCTCCAGCTTGTCCCACTCGTCGTAGAGGCGCTGGATCTCCTGGTCGAAGGCGATCTTGAACGACTGGTTGGGCTTGCGGCGGGCGTAGAGCCAGCGCAGGAGCTGCGGCTCCATGATCTTCAGCGCGTCCGCCGCGGTGGGCACGCCGCCCTTCGAGGAGGACATCTTGGCCATGCCGCTGATGCCGACGAAGGCGTACATCGGGCCGATGGGCTGCACGCCGTCGAAGATGCGGACGATCTGGCCGCCGACCTGGAAGGAGGAGCCGGGCGAGGAGTGGTCGACGCCCGAGGGCTCGAAGATCACGCCCTCGTAGGCCCAGCGCATGGGCCAGTCGACCTTCCACACCAGCTTGCCGCGGTTGAACTCGCTGAGCTTGACGGTCTCCGCGAAGCCGCACGCCGAGCAGGTGTAGCCCAGCTCGGTGGTGTCGTCGTCGTAGGAGGTGACGGTGGTGAAGTCCTTCTCGCACCGCCCGCAGTACGGCTTGTACGGGAAGTAGCCGGCGCCGCCGCCCGAGCCGTCGTCCTCGGCCGCCGCGCCGGAGCCCTCGGCGGCCTCCAGCTCGGCCTCGTCGACCGGCTTCTGGGACTGCTTCTTGGGGGCCTTCTTGGTGCGGTACTGGTCGAGGATCGCGTCGATGTCGGCGCGGTGGCGCATGGCGTGCAGGATCTGCTCGCGGTAGACGCCGGAGGTGTACTGCTCGGTCTGGCTGATCGGCTCGTAGGGCACGCCGAGCTCCGCCAGCGCCTCGACCATGGCCGCCTTGAAGTGCTCGGCCCAGTTCGGGTGCGGCGAACCGGCCGGCGCCGGGACCGACGTCAGCGGCTTGCCGATGTGCTCGGCCCAGCTCTCGTCGATGCCCTCGACACCGTTGGGCACCTTGCGGTAGCGGTCGTAGTCGTCCCAGGAGATGAGGTGCCTGACCTCGTGTCCCCGGCGGCGGATCTCGTCGGCGACCAGGTGCGGGGTCATGACCTCGCGCAGGTTGCCGAGGTGGATGGGACCGGACGGGGAGAGGCCGGAGGCGACGACGACCGGTTTGCCAGGCGCACGTCGCTCCGACTCGGTGATGACCTCGTCCGCGAAACGGGAGACCCAGTCGGTCTCGGTGCTGCTCTGAGCCACGGTCGGTACGTCCTTCTTTCTGGTATGCCCGCAACGCCTTACGCCGGCCATTCTCCCAGACGGAGCGAGCCGCTCCGAGGTTGTCCACAGGCCGGAGTCCACCGGTCGGGTCCGTCCACAGGCGAGGGGGCCGGGGGAGAAAACACGTTGCCCGCCCGTGGGACACTTGACAAGCGAAATCGCCCACCCCGACACGACAACAGGAACGGAAGCTCATGGCCTCGGTCCCTTCCCTCGCTTCGACCGTGCAGCAGCGCCTCGCGGAAGGCCTCTCGGCAGCCCTGCCGGAGGCCGGGTCCGCCGACCCGCTGCTGCGACGAAGCGACCGGGCCGATTTCCAGGCCAACGGCATCCTGGCGCTCGCCAAGCGGCTGAAGGGCAACCCGCGGGAGCTCGCGACGAAGGTCGTCGAGGCCATCCCGGCCAACGACGTCCTCGGCGAGATCGAGGTCTCGGGCCCCGGCTTCCTGAACATCACCGTCACCGACGCGGCCATCGTGCGCACGCTCGCGGCCCGCGCGGCGGACGACCGGCTCGGCGTGCCGTTCAACGAGTCGGCCGGCACGACGGTCATCGACTACGCCCAGCCGAACGTGGCCAAGGAGATGCACGTCGGCCACCTGCGGTCCGCCGTGATCGGCGCGGCGATGGTGGAGATCCTGGAGTTCACCGGCGAGAAGGTGGTCCGGCGCCACCACATCGGCGACTGGGGCACCCAGTTCGGCATGCTCATCCAGTACCTGGAGGAGCACCCGCACGAGCTGGACCACAAGGACGCCGAGATCACCGGCGAGGAGGCGATGTCCAACCTGGACCGCCTCTACAAGGCGGCGCGCCGGCTGTTCGACGCCGACGAGGAGTTCAAGACCCGGGCCCGGCGCCGGGTGGTCGACCTCCAGGCCGGTGATCCGCGGACGCTCGCCACCTGGCAGAGGTTCGTCGACGAGTCGAAGATCTACTTCTTCTCCGTCTTCGAGAAGCTCGACATGGACATCCGCGACGAGGACATCGTCGGCGAGTCGGGCTACAACGACATGCTGAACGAGACGTGCCGGCTCCTGGAGGAGTCGGGTGTCGCGGTCCGCTCCGAGGGCGCGCTGTGCGTCTTCTTCGACGACATCAAGGGCCCGGACGGCAACCCGACCCCGCTGATCGTCCAGAAGTCGGACGGCGGCTTCGGGTACGCGGCGACCGACCTGTCCGCGATCCGGGACCGGGTGCAGAACCTGAAGGCGTCCACGCTGCTGTACGTGGTGGACGCCCGGCAGGCGCTGCACTTCCGGATGGTCTTCGAGACCGCCCGCAGGGCCGGCTGGCTGAACGAGGACGTGAAGGCGGTCCAGCTGGCCTTCGGCACGGTCCTCGGCAAGGACGGCAAGCCGTTCAAGACGCGTGAGGGCGAGACGGTCCGGCTGGTGGACCTGCTGGACGAGGCGATCGACCGCGCCTCGGCCGTGGTCCGCGAGAAGGCCCAGGACCTCACGGAGGAGGAGATCGCCGAGCGCGGCGCCCAGGTGGGCATCGGCGCGGTGAAGTACGCGGACCTGTCGACCTCGGCCGCCCGTGACTACAAGTTCGACCTGGACCAGATGGTCTCGCTGAACGGCGACACCTCGGTGTACCTGCAGTACGCGTACGCGCGGATCCAGTCGATCCTCCGCAAGGCCGGGGACGCCAAGCCGGCCGCGCACCCGGAGCTGGCGCTCGCGCCCTCGGAGCGCGCGCTCGGTCTGCACCTGGACGCCTTCGGCGAGCTGGTGGCCGAGACCGCCGCCGAGTACGCGCCGCACAAGCTGGCGGCGTACCTCTACCAGCTGGCGTCGCTGTACACGACGTTCTACTCGGAGTGCCCGGTGCTGAAGGCGGACACGGCGGAGCAGGTGGAGAACCGTCTGTTCCTGTGCGAGCTGACCGCCCGGACGCTCCACCGGGGCATGGCGCTCCTGGGCATCCGCACCCCCGAGCGCCTCTGACGCCCACCCGCACGACACGGCACCGGAAGGCCCCGGTACGGACCTCGTGATCCGTACCGGGGCCTTCCGGCGTCCCGTCGTACCCGGGGACCGCCCGGAAGGCTCCCTCCGCGGCCGTACGGCGGCGTGTCCGCCCCTACGGGGTCAGCGGGGGATCGGGTGCGAGGTGCGTCCGGAGACCTCGTCGATCTCCGTGTGGGCCTTCTGCAACAGCTGGGAGGCGAGGTCCATGAGGGCCCGCGCCCCGGCGATCTCCTCCCCCACCCGCAACTGCTCGGGGTCGGAAGGGTGTCGATTCGCCGTTCCGTGGGCACGGAACTCCGTACCGTCGGTGAGCCGCACCATGGCCGCCGCCCGCGTCCGGTCGCCCTCCTCCTTGAACTCCATCTCCACATGCCATCCCACGAGGGTGTGCATCATGAGGACCACCTCCGGCGAGGTACCTGTCGGCGCTCGTACTTCTCCAGGGTGCGCCGCCCCGCCGTTCCTTACCAATCGGTGCGTTCCTGAGGGAAAAGTCGGTACTTGTGGGGCAAGACGCCCCCGACGATGATCGAAAGCGAGCCGCGAGGGCGGCTCCTCCCCCTCATCCTCGTCACTGGAGTCATGTCCCATGCCTGAGAACACCCCGGCTGCCCGCGTCTCCGTCCTCGGCCTCGGCCTGATGGGGAGCGCCCTGGCCTCGGCCTTCCTGAAGGCCGGCCACGAGGTCACCGTGTGGAACCGGTCGGCCTCCAAGACCGGCCCGCTCGTCGCCCAGGGCGCCAAGCCCGCCGGCACGGCGACGGAGGCCGTCGAGGCCGGCCCCCTGGTCATCCTCTGCCTGCTGACCAACGACAACGTGGGCGAGCTGCTCGCGACGCTTCCCGAGTCCCTGGCGGGCCGCACCGTCGTCAACCTCACCAACGGCACCCCGGCGCAGGCCCGCGCGCTCTCGGAGCAGGTCACGGAGCGCGGCGGCCGCTACGTGGACGGCGGCATCATGGCCGTCCCGCAGATGATCGCCGGCCCCCACGCGTACGTCTTCTACAGCGGTGACGAGGAGGCGTACAAGGAGCACGAGGCGACCCTGGCCGCCCTCGGCGGCACCCGCTGGACGGGCACGGACCCGGGCTTCGCCGCCCTGCACGACCTCGGTCTGCTCACCGGCATGTACGGCATGATCATCGGCGTGGTGCAGGCGCTGGCCCTGGTCCGCACCGAGAACATCCGCGCCGAGGAGTTCAGCGGCCCGCTGGTCGAGTGGATCCAGGCCATGCTGGGGATCGTCCCGGGCATCGCCCAGGCGATCGACTCCGGTGAGCACCTCACCGACGTGTCGAGCCTGGCGGTGAACCAGTCGGCGTTCCCGAACTTCCTGGAGACCTTCGCCGCCCAGGGCGTCAGCTCCGAGCTGTTCGAGCCCTTCCAGGCCCTGCTGGACCGCTCGATCGCCGAGGGCCACGCGGCGGACGGCCTCTCCCGCCTGGCGGAGATGCTCAAGGCCGGGAAGTAACCCCCGGCCCCCTCGGGTGGTGTCCCGCCGGTCGCGCCGGCTTCCTCCCCCGGCCCGATCGGCGGGTCACCACCCAGGTCCCGCACGCGTCCGCGCCGGGCTGTGCGGAGCCCGGTACGGCCCACGGGGCGCGGTCAGCGTCCGATCATGCGGGCGGCCTCGGTCGCCCAGTACGTGAGGATCATCCCCGCCCCGGCCCGCCGGATGCCGGTGAGGGTCTCCAGGATCGCCCGGTCCCGGTCGATCCAGCCCTTCTCGGCCGCCGCTTCGACCATCGCGTACTCCCCGCTGATCTGGTACGCGGCGACCGGCACGTCCACGGCCTCGGCGACCCTCGCCAGCACGTCGAGGTACGGGCCGGCGGGCTTCACCATCACCATGTCCGCGCCCTCCTCCAGGTCCAGGGCCAGCTCGCGCAGCGACTCGCGCAGGTTGGCCGGGTCCTGCTGGTAGGTCTTGCGGTCACCGGTGAGCGAGGAACCGACGGCCTCCCGGAAGGGACCGTAGAAGGCCGAGGAGTACTTGGCCGTGTAGGCGAGGATGGAGACGTCCTCCTTGCCGATGGTGTCCAGGGCGTCGCGGACGACGCCGACCTGGCCGTCCATCATCCCGGACGGGCCGACGACGTGGACGCCGGCGTCGGCCTGGACCTGCGCCATCTCGGCGTAACGTTCCAGCGTGGCGTCGTTGTCGACCCGGCCCTCGGCGTCCAGGACCCCGCAGTGGCCGTGGTCGGTGAACTCGTCGAGACACAGGTCCGACATGATCACCAGCTCGTCGCCGACCTCGGCGCGCACGTCCCTGATCGCCACCTGCAGGATGCCGTCCGGGTCCGTGCCGGCCGTCCCCGCGGCGTCCTTCTTCGCCTCCTCGGGCACCCCGAACAGCATGATCCCGGAGACCCCCGCCGCCACCGCCTCCACGGCCGCCTTCCGCAGGGTGTCCCGCGAGTGCTGGACGACACCGGGCATGGCCGCGATCGGAACGGGCTCGGTGATCCCCTCGCGCACGAACGCGGGAAGGATCAGGTCGGCGGGATGCAGCCGGGTCTCGGCCACCATCCGTCGCATGGCAGGCGTCGTCCGCAGCCGCCGCGGCCGCGCCCCGGGAAAGGATCCGTACGAGTTCATGCCCCGAGGCTACGCCCGCGGCCCCCGTGCACTTACCGACACGGTGTTGAGCCGGACGCCCACGGGCAGGAGGACGGAAAAGCGGCGGGGTGCGGGCCCTCCCCGAGGGCCCGCACCCCGCCGAAACCGCTGACCGGAACCGCTGTCGCGCCTACGTGGTGCGCCGCCTGCGCGCACCCGGACGGCGCTCGCTCGGACGCGTCACGGGGTCACCCGCCTCCAGCGCGGCGGCCCGCCGCCGCAGCCCGAACTCGGCCAGCGCCTCGGCCAGCTTGTGCACCGACGGCTCCGGCGACAGCACGTCGACCCGCAGGCCGTGCTCCTCCGCCGTCTTGGCGGTCGCCGGGCCGATACAGGCGATCACGGTCACGTTGTGGGGCTTGCCGGCGATGCCGACCAGGTTCCGCACCGTGGACGACGAGGTGAACAGCACCGCGTCGAACCCACCGCCCTTGATCGCCTCACGGGTGTCCGCCGGAGGCGGCGAGGCCCGCACGGTCCGGTAGGCGGTGACGTCGTCGACCTCCCAGCCCAGCTCGATGAGCCCGGCCACCAGCGTCTCCGTCGCGATGTCCGCGCGCGGCAGGAAGACACGGTCGATCGGGTCGAAGACCGGGTCGTACGGCGGCCAGTCCTCCAGCAGACCGGCGGCGCTCTGCTCCCCGCTGGGCACCAGGTCCGGCTTCACACCGAAGTCCACCAGCGCCGCGGCCGTCTGCTCGCCGACCGCCGCCACCTTGATCCCGGCGAAGGCCCGGGCGTCGAGCCCGTACTCCTCGAACTTCTCGCGCACCGCCTTGACGGCGTTCACCGAGGTGAAGGCGATCCACTCGTAGCGCCCGGTGACCAGGCCCTTGACCGCGCGCTCCATCTGCTGCGGGGTACGCGGCGGCTCCACGGCGATCGTGGGCACCTCGTGGGGCACGGCCCCGTACGAACGCAGCTGGTCGGAGAGCGAGGCGGCCTGCTCCTTGGTGCGCGGCACGAGCACCCGCCACCCGAAGAGGGGCTTCGACTCGAACCAGGACAGCTGGTCCCGCTGCGCGGCGGCGCTGCGCTCACCGACCACGGCTATCACCGGCCGGTGGCCCTCGGGCGAGGGCAGGACCTTGCCCTGCTTGAAGACCTGGGCGATGGTCCCGAGCGTCGCGTTCCAGGTGCGCTGCCGGGTGGTCGTACCGGCGATGGTGACGGTGAGCGGGGTGTCCGGCTTACGCCCCGCCGCCACCAGCTCGCCGGCGGCCGCGGCCACCGAGTCCAGGGACGTGGAGACGACCACGGTCCCGTCGGAGGCGCCGACCTCCGCCCAGCACCGGTCGTCGGCGGTGCGGGCGTCGACGAAGCGCACGTCGGTGCCCTGCGCGTCACGCAGCGGCACACCGGCGTACGCCGGCACGCCGACGGCGGTGGCGACACCGGGGACGACCTCGAAGGGGATGCCCTCGGCGGCGCAGGCGAGCATCTCGGCGCCCGCGTTCCCGTCCAGGCCGGGGTCGCCGGTCACCGCACGGACGACCCGCCTGCCGCCCCGCGCGGCCTCCATGACAAGATTGGCCGCATCCCTCAACACGGGGACACCGGCGGCTGTTGACGACTCGTCAACGACCGTCAGCTCCGGCGTGCTCACGCCCGCGCGCGCATGGCAGCGGACGACGTCGAGGACGTCCGGCTCGGCGATCAGGACGTCCGCCCCGGCGAGGGCCTCCACGGCCCTCAGGGTCAGAAGCCCGGGATCGCCCGGGCCTGCGCCGAGGAACGTGACGTGTCCGTGGCCCGCGAGGGCCGGGGAGACGGGGCTGGTGGTCGGGCTGGTGGGGTTCAATGTGCTCGCTCCCCCATAAGACCGGCCGCGCCCTTGGCGAGCATCTCGTCCGCGAGTTCGCGTCCGAGAGCCACCGCCTCGTCGTGCGAGGTGGGTACGGAACCGGTGGTGGACAGCTGCACCAGCGTCGAGCCGTCGGTGGTGCCGACGACGCCGCGCAGGCGCATTTCGGTGACAACCTGCCCGTGACCGGGGTCGTCGGTCAGCAGATCGGCCAGCGCACCCACGGGTGCGGAGCAGCCGGCCTCCAGAGCGGCGAGCAGGGATCGCTCGGCGGTCACGGCGGCCCGCGTGCGCGGGTCGTCGAGAGGCGCGAGCGCGGCGACGAGTTCGGCGTTCGACGCCAGGCACTCGACCGCCAGGGCCCCCTGACCGGGGGCGGGCAGGACCGCGTCGACCGACAGGGCGTCGTGCGACAGGGTGCCGAGGAGCTCGGCGGTCCCTCCGATGCGGTTGAGACCGGCCGCGGCGAGAACCACCGCGTCCAGCTCCCCGCTGTGGACGTAGCCGACCCGGGTGTCGACGTTGCCCCGGATCGGGACGCAGCTGACCTCCAGACCGTGGCTGCGCGCGTAGGCGTGCAGCTGGGCCATGCGCCGCGGCGAACCGGTGCCGATCCGGGCGCCCTGCGGCAGCCGGTCGAGCGTGACGCCCTCGCGGGCGATCAGCACGTCGCGCGGGTCCTCGCGGCGCGGGATCGCGGCCAGCACCAGATCGGGGTGCTGGGCGGTCGGCAGGTCCTTCAGGGAGTGGACGGCGAAGTCCACCTCACCGGCCAGCAGCGCGTCGCGCAGGGCGGCGACGAAGACGCCGGTGCCGCCGATCTGCGCGAGGTGCTCCCGGGAGGTGTCCCCGTACGTCGTGATCTCCACGAGCTCGACGGGCCGGCCGGTCAGCTGCCGGACGGCGTCGGCCACGTGCCCGGACTGGGCCATGGCGAGCTTGCTGCGCCTGGTCCCGAGCCTCAGTGCCCTCTCGGTCATACTCGCCCTCGGTTCTTGACGTCGGCGTCATTCAGGTCGGCCCGGCTGACGGAGGCCACCGTCTGCGGGTCGAGGTCGAAGAGTGTCCGCAGCGCGTCGGCGTACCCGGCGCCGCCGGGCTCACTGGCCAGCTGCTTGACCCGCACGGTCGGCGCGTGCAGGAGCTTGTCCACCACGCGTCGCACGGTCTGGGTGATCTCGGCGCGCTGCTTCTCGTCGAGACCGGGGAGCCGCCCTTCCAGGCGGGCCATCTCACCCGCGACCACATCGGCGGCCATGGTGCGCAGGGCGACCACGGTCGGCGTGATGTGGGCGGCGCGCTGGGCGGCGCCGAAGGCGGCGACCTCGTCGGAGACGATGCCCCGCACCTGGTCGACGTCGGCGGCCATGGGCGCGTCGGCTGAGGCCTCGGCGAGCGACTCGATGTCGACGAGCCGGACACCGGCGACGCGGTGGGCGGCGGCGTCGATGTCGCGCGGCATGGCGAGGTCGAGCAGGGCGAGCGGGGTCGCGCGGACCGCCACCGCCGCCTCGACGGCCTCGCCGGTGAGGACGAGTCCGGTGGCGCCGGTGCAGGAGACGACGACGTCGGCACGGGTCAGTTCGTCGCCGACGGCAACCATCGGGACCGCGCGCGCGGCCACTCCCGTACCACCGGGCTCGGTGAGGATCTGTACGAGCCGCTCGGCGCGGGCCGTGGTGCGGTTGGCGACGACGATCTCGGAGACCCCGTTGCGCGCCAGGGTGGCGGCGGCGAGCGAGGACATCGAGCCGGCGCCGATGACCAGGGCCTTCTTGCCCTTGGCCCAGGTCTCGACGTCGGGCCCCTCGGCGAGCTGCTCGAGACCGAAGGTGACGAGCGACTGCCCGGCCCGGTCGATCCCGGTCTCGCTGTGGGCGCGCTTGCCGACCCGCAGCGCCTGCTGGAACAGGTCGTTCAGGAGGCGGCCCGCGGTGTGCAGCTCCTGCCCGAGGGCGAGGGCGTCCTTGATCTGACCGAGGATCTGGCCCTCGCCGACGACCATGGAGTCCAGGCCGCAGGCCACCGAGAAGAGGTGGTGGACGGCCCGGTCCTCGTAGTGCACGTAGAGATACGGAGTGAGCTCCTCCAGCCCGACTCCGCTGTGCTGGGCCAGCAGCGTGGACAGCTCGGCGACACCGGCGTGGAACTTGTCCACGTCGGCGTAGAGCTCGATGCGGTTGCAGGTGGCGAGGACGGCGCCCTCGGCGGCCGGCTCGGCGGCGAGGGTGTCCTGGAGCAGCTTGACCTGGGCGTCCGCCGACAGCGCGGCCCGCTCCAGGATGGAGACCGGGGCGCTGCGGTGGCTGAGGCCGACGACGAGGAGGCTCATGCCGGCATCACGGCGGGGACGTCCCCGTCGGGTCCCTTGCGGCCGCTGCCACCCGTGGTGCCACGGGGGGCCGGCGGCACGACGGCCGCGGCGGCGGGGGCACCGGCCGCCTCGCCTGCGGACGCCGCCGCGGTGTCGGCGCCCGGCTCCTCGCCCGCCTTGCGCTGCTCGTGGAAGGCGAGGATCTGGAGCTCGATCGACAGGTCGACCTTCCGGACGTCCACGCCGTCGGGCACCGAGAGCACGGTGGGGGCGAAGTTCAGGATGGAGGTGACCCCGGCGGCCACGAGCCGGTCGCAGACCTGCTGGGCGGCGCCGGCCGGGGTGGCGATGACGCCGATGGAGACCCGGTCCTCCTCGATGATCTTCTCGAGGTCGTCCGTGTGCTGCACGGGCATGCCGGCGACCGGCTTGCCCGCCATCGCCGGGTCGGCGTCGATCAGCGCGGCGACGCGGAAGCCGCGCGAGGCGAACCCGCCGTAGTTGGCGAGGGCCGCGCCGAGGTTTCCGATGCCGACGATGACCACGGGCCAGTCCTGGGTCAGGCCCAGTTCCCGGGAGATCTGGTAGACGAGGTACTCGACGTCGTAACCGACACCACGGGTGCCGTACGAGCCGAGGTAGCTGAAGTCCTTGCGCAGCTTCGCGGAGTTGACGCCGGCCGCGGCCGCGAGCTCCTCGGAGGAGACCGTGGGTACGGAGCGTTCCGACAGCGCGGTGAGGGCGCGCAGGTACAGCGGAAGCCGGGCGACGGTGGCCTCGGGAATTCCTCGGCTACGGGTCGCCGGTCGGTGAGTTCGGCCAGTTGCCACGGTGCTCCTGCGGGATGAGCGGGGCTTTAGGCGGCCATATGTCCCAAGACCGCCCCGTCGACAGCAGGCTATGTCTTTGTGAACGCGTGCACAAAGATGGTGTCCGATTTGTCTGCCCAAAGTGACCGGGGTCACGCGGCCGGTTCCCTGTATGACGGAACCGCGGAGCACCGCGGAGCGTTGACATCCCGAAGGGGGCAAAGCCGCACACTCTCCTCACGAGCCCGCCCCCGAAACCCAACAAAACGTCCACGATGGTAACCGGGTTTCGGTCACCCACCCAGTTCACGCCGGAGCCGCTCGGCGTCCACCCGCCAGAAGGTGTGCTGCTCGCCGTCGACCAGGACGACGGGGATCTGCTCCCAGTACGCCCGGTGAAGCGCCTCGTCGCGCGTGATGTCCTTCTCCTCCCAGACCGCCCCGGTCTCGGCGCAGACCGCCTCGATCACCGCGCGGGCGTCGTCGCAGAGGTGACACCCCGGCTTGCCGATCAGTGTCACGGTGCGGGGCGACGCGGGATCCTTCTTCTTCGTCCGTCCGAACATGCCGTCCATTCTGCGCGCCGCCCGCCCGGTCCCCGGCCACCGAGGGAGTCACCCGGTGTTCACGCCTCCGCAGTCCCACAAGTCGGGAAGTTCCGAACGGACTGGCTATGCTCACAGCATGTCCCTCCCGTCGCCCGACCACCGCCCCGGTTGGAACCCCTACGGGACTCCCCCTCGCTGGGGATGGCTCACCCGCCGCGGGCGCTCCGCCACGGCCCGCAGCGTCCTGGCCGGCGAGGCCGCCGCCGAAGCGGCGCGCAAGACCTCCCTCCAGCTGGAACAGGAGCGGGAGGAGGAGGCCACCGGGCCCGCCGAACCGGAGTTCCCCGTCGCCGGGGACGTCCACGCCGCCGCCTTCTTCGACCTCGACAACACCGTCATGCAGGGCGCCGCGATCTTCCACCTCGGCCGCGGCCTCTACAAGCGGAAGTTCTTCCAGCGCCGGGAGCTCGCCCGCTTCGCCTGGCAGCAGACCTGGTTCCGGCTGGCCGGCGTCGAGGACCCCGACCACATGCAGGACGCCCGCGAGAGCGCCCTGTCCATCGTCAAGGGCCACCGCGTCTCCGAGCTGATGTCGATCGGCGAGGAGATCTACGACGAGTACATGGCCGGCCGCATCTGGCCCGGCACCCGCGCCCTCGCCCAGGCCCACCTGGACGCGGGCCAGAAGGTCTGGCTCGTCACGGCCGCCCCCGTCGAGACCGCCACGATCATCGCCCGCCGCCTCGGCCTGACCGGCGCGCTCGGCACGGTCGCCGAGTCCGTCGACGGCGTCTACACCGGCAAGCTCGTCGGCGAACCCCTGCACGGCCCCGCCAAGGCGGAGGCGGTACGGGCGCTCGCCGCCGCCGAGGGACTCGATCTCGCCCGCTGCGCCGCGTACAGCGACTCCCACAACGACATCCCGATGCTCTCGCTCGTCGGGCACCCGTACGCCATCAACCCGGACGCCAAGCTGCGCAAGCACGCCAAGGAGCGCGACTGGCGGCTGCGGGACTACCGGACCGGCCGCAAGGCGGCCAAGGTCGGCATCCCGGCCGCCGCGGGCCTGGGCGCCGTGGCCGGCGGTACGGCGGCCGCGGTCGCCCTGCACCGCCGCCGCCGCTGATCCGGCCGTCTCCCCGCCGATACGTTTCGGCTGCGATCATCTGCGACAACCCCGGACCGGACGCCCTCACCCGTCCGTGGTCGAACACCACCGCACAGGTCGACCACCAGGCATTCCCGCCCCCTTACCCAGCAGCGGCGCCGATCACTCCCCCGCTCCGCACTTGAGCACAACGCAGCGCCCACGCGATCACACTCGGAAGCAAACCGATCAATAACCGGTCATCAATCCCGCTCCGATCTGTCGTCAAGTAGTAACGGATACGACGGAATCGATGATTTGAGCAACTGGGTGTAGCGCTCCCTGTACGAAGCGTTATTCTCCTCAGACGCACAGCGGAACCCTCGCGTCGCCACGACGAGTGAACGGTCCCGCACTGCACGTGATGGAAGCTCTGCCTCTGGGAGTCCCGTGTACCCACACGTCGGGGTTGACACCTCGGGCCTGGCTACGCTGCGCGCAACGGTCCTCGACCACTTGCGCGGCTTCGTCCCCACCGCGTACGCCGGCCCCGTCCCCGCCTTCGCCTTCGCCGCACCGGCACCCGCCGGCCCTTGCTATGCCCTGGCCGACGGCGGGGCCGCCGTGGGCAGACGGAGCGCCCGCGGCGCCGGAACCTCGACCGCCGCCCGCCGCCCCACCGCCGACAGCGACAGCGCCCGCATGATGGACCTGGTCGAGCGCGCCCAGGCGGGCGAGGCCGAGGCCTTCGGGCGCCTGTACGACCAGTACAGCGACACCGTCTACCGCTACATCTACTACCGCGTCGGCGGAAAGGCGACCGCGGAAGACCTCACCAGCGAGACGTTCCTGCGCGCCCTGCGCCGGATCTCCACCTTCACCTGGCAGGGCCGCGACTTCGGCGCCTGGCTCGTCACCATCGCCCGCAACCTGGTCGCCGACCACTTCAAGTCCAGCCGCTTCCGCCTCGAAGTCACCACCGGCGAGATGCTCGACGCCAACGAGGTCGAACGCAGCCCGGAGGACTCCGTCCTCGAGTCCCTCTCCAACGCCGCCCTGCTCGACGCGGTCCGCCGCCTCAACCCCCAGCAGCAGGAGTGCGTGACCCTCCGCTTCCTCCAGGGCCTGTCGGTCGCCGAGACCGCCCGCGTCATGGGGAAGAACGAAGGCGCCATCAAGACCCTCCAGTACCGCGCCGTCCGGACCCTGGCCCGCCTCCTCCCGGACGACGCCCGCTGACCCCGCGTCCCCACGCGCCCCCCACACCCGTCCCCTTCGCGGAACCCTTCCGACCCCCGGAGGGGCCCGCCACCTTCCCGTCCCACGTCCCCTCACCGCCCCTCCCGGGCCCCCTCCCCCCACGCCACCACTGCCCTCCCAACTCACAGTCGGTGACGCCCTCATGACGGACTGGTCCGATCATCCTTCGCGCGTAACCCAAGTGCCGCGCCGCTCGTTGTGCGAAATGCAGGCTCCCTGTGGTCACGCCCTGCCCGCAGACACTCACTCGTTCGTGTGGATGTGCTCAAGGTGTGCAACCTTCCGGACCCCGAGGGGAGTCGACCGTCATGACGAGAGGAGGTGCCGCCAGTGATCGCGAACGTATCGGCGCACCGGCGGGCGAACGCCTTCGCCCAGGCCCTGGAGGACCGGACGTCCGAGGGCGCGGCGGCCGAGCAGCCCGAGGCCCCGGCCGAACCGGCCGAGCAGGGGCGACTGCTGGCCTTGGCGAGCGGGCTCGGCGAACTGCCGAAACCGCAGATGGACCCCGAGGTCAAGGTGGTGCAGCGAGCCCAGCTCGTGGCCGCCATGGAAGCGATGCTCGCGGAAGGAACCGCCGCCGCGGGCCCTACCGTGCCGGAGCAGCGGACGAGCGGCAAGGGAGCCCACCGGGCCTCCCCGCTGCGCAAACTCCGCCCCCGCTCCCGCTGGACCAAGGGCCTCGCCGCAGGCGGACTCACGGTCGGTGTGGCCGCGGGCGCCTTCGGCGGAGTGGCCGCTGCCAGCTCCGACGCCCTGCCCGGTGACTCGCTCTACGGGCTCAAGCGGGGCATGGAGGACATCAAGCTGGGGATGGCGGACGACGACGCCGACCGCGGCGGCATCTACCTCGACCAGGCCTCCACCCGGCTGAACGAGGCCCGCCGGCTCATGGAGCGGGGCCGCTCCGGCGACCTCGACCACGAGTCCCTCGCCGAGATCCGCCGGGTCCTGGGCGGCATGAAGCACGACGCCGTCGAGGGCCACCGCCTGCTCCGCCAGGCGTACCAGCGGGACGGCGAGATCGCCCCCATGGCCCGGCTCAGCTCCTTCGCCCAGGCCCACCGGGACACCTGGGACGGCCTGCGCGAGCGGCTGCCCGTGCAGCTCGCCGACGTCGGCAGCGAGGTGACGGACGTCTTCGACGCCATAAACGAAGACGTCGAGCCGCTCCAGTCCGTGCTGCCCCGCACCCCCGAGAAGGGCGCGGTCGGGTCCCCGAGCCCCGGCACCAGCACCCACGCCCCGGGCGGCAGCCCCCAGGGCACCGACACCCATCAGCCACCCACGACCGGGGCGTCCCCGTCGGCGGGCGGCGACTCCGCCGGCCCGCGCCCCTCGGACAGCACTCCGGGCTCCGGTACGAGCACCGGGGCGGGACCGGGACAGGGCACCGCCCCCGCCCCGGACAGCGGCACCACGTCACCCGAGGACGACGGGCTCCTCGGCGGCGGCACCGGTGGCATTCTCAAACCCTCCCCGACGGGCTCCCCGACAGCCCCGCCGGTCGAGGAAGCGATCCCGGAGCAGCCGGACGTGACACTCCCGCCGCTCCTGCCGGGCCTGCTGCCAGGCCTCGGCATCGACAGCGAGGACGCGCACTGAGAAGGCGGAAGGGGCGCCCCCGGCCACGGGGGCGCCCCTTCCGCCGTACAGCGGCCCTCAGAAGAACACCGACCGCCGCTGCACCAGCAGCTTGTACAGCGTGTGCTGGATCTGCTCCCGTACCTGATCCGTCAGGTTGAACATCAGCATCGGGTCCTCCGCCGCCTCCGGCGGATGGTCACCCGTCGCGATCGGCTCCCCGAACTGGATCGTCCACTTCGTCGGCAGCGGCACCATCCCCAGCGGCCCCAGCCACGGGAACGTCGGCGTGAGCGGGAAGTACGGGAATCCCAGCAGACGCGCCAGCGTCTTCGCGTTGCCGATCATGGGGTAGATCTCCTCCGCCCCCACGATCGAGCAGGGCACGATCGGCACGCCCGCGCGCAGCGCTGTCGAGACGAAGCCGCCCCGCCCGAACCGCTGGAGCTTGTACCGCTCCCCGAAGGGCTTGCCGATCCCCTTGAAGCCCTCCGGCATCACCCCCACGATCTCGCCCGCCCGCAGCAGCCGCTCCGCGTCCTCCGCACAGGCCAGGGTGTGCCCGGCCTTGCGGGCCAGCTCGTTGACGACCGGAAGGACGAACACCAGGTCCGCGGCGAGCAGCCGCAGGTGCCGCCCCGCGGGATGGTGGTCGTGGACGGCGACCTGCATCATCAGCCCGTCCAGCGGCAGCGTCCCGGAGTGATTGGCGACGACGAGGGCCCCGCCCTCGGCCGGGATGTTCTCGACGCCCTTCACCTCCACCCGGAAGTACTTCTCGAACACCGGGCGCAGCAGCGACATGAGGACCTGGTCGGTCAGCTCCTCGTCGTAGCCGAACTCGTCGACCTCGTACTCCCCGGTGACCCGCCGCCGCAGGAAGGCGAGCCCGCTCGCGAGCCGGCGCTCCCAGCCGCCGCCCCCGGAACGGGCCGTCGGCGTCCCTTCCCCCGCGTCCGGGGCCTCCTCCGGCTCCGGGGGCCCCGCGGGCCGGGAGGGCGCCCGCAGCGGCGCTGGCAGGGCCCGTACGGCCGCCGCCTCGCCCTCGGCCCGGGAGGGCCGCCGCCGGGCCCGCGAACGGTCGTCGTCGAACGGAATGACCTTGGCGTCCGCCATCGCTGTCCAGTTCTCCTCAGGCGCCGTCGTGGAAGGGGGGCGAAGCAGGGGAAGTCGGAGAGGCCGGAGAGGCCGGCGCGGGAACGGTGACGCGCCGGGCCGACGAGGCCTCGTACGGAGTGGCGGGAACGGCCAGCCGGTCCGCGAGCCGGTCCACCGCCCCGGCGAGCAGCTCCGGCGGCAGCAGTCCCGCCCCGCGGCTGCGCGCGAAGTCGGCGAAGGCCTCCGCCGTGGTGTAGCGGGGCGCGAAGCCGAGCACCTCGCGCATCTGGACGGTCGAGACGACCCGGCCGTGCGTCAGGAGCCGGATCTGTTCCGGCGCGAAGTCCGTCACACCGATGGCGCGCAGGGCCGAGCCCACCCAGGTGACCGCCGGCAGCAGCACCGGCACGGTCGGCCGGCCGAGCCGCCGCGCGCACTGGGAGAGCAGCAGCACCCCGTCACCCGCGATGTTGAAGGTGCCGCTGTTCAGGCCCGCCCGGCGCGACTCGTGCGCCACCAGGCGCAGCACGTCGATCACATCGTCCTCGTGGACGAACTGGAGCCTGGGGTCGTAGCCGAACACGGTCGGCAGGACCGGCAGCGACAGGTACTCGGCCAGCGGGGAGTCGGCCCGGGGCCCGAGGATGTTCGCGAACCGCAGCACGCACACGGCGACGTCCGGGCGGCGCCGGGCGAAGCCCCGCACATACCCCTCCACCTCGACGGCGTCCTTGGCGAAACCGCCACTGGGCAGCGACTTCGCGGCGGTGGACTCGGTGAAGACGGCCGGGTCGCGGGGCGCCGAGCCGTACACGTTCGTACTGGACTTGACCACGAGCCGGCTGACGCGCGGCGACTTCTGGCAGGCCCCGAGGAGCTGCATCGTCCCGATGACGTTGGTCTCCTTGACCGACGTACGGCCGCCGCCGCCGAGCGCCGTCCCGGTGACGTCCATGTGGACGACCGTGTCGACCTCGTGCTCGGCCAGGACCTTCGCGATGGCGGGGCGCCGGATGTCCGCCCGTACGAACTCGGCGTCCCCCAGGGGGTGGACCGGCTCGACCGCGTCGACGGCCACCACCCGCTCCACCTCCGGGTCCCCCTGGATCCGGCGTACGAAGCGGCCCCCGAGCTGCCGGGCGGCCCCGGTGACGAGCACGACCTTGCCCAAGATCAGCGCCTTCCGTCCGTGTTCCGTTGGTCGCCACCGTAGCGCTTCCGGATCGCGGCGCAATAAAAACGTGGCCCTCCACCGGAAAGGTGGAGAGCCACGTCTCACGCACGAAAAGCTGCGCTCGCAGCCGTCGCTTACTTCTTGTTGCGACGCTGCACGCGCGTGCGCTTGAGCAGCTTGCGGTGCTTCTTCTTGGCCATCCGCTTGCGCCGCTTCTTGATAACAGAGCCCACGACTACCCTCGCTCACTTCTTCTCACTCGGTGCGGGGCGTCTGGGCCCACACGACCTACGTCGGCCTAGCCTACCGTCCCGAGCACCGCGCTCGTAATCCGAGGGCCGGACTCAGCTCACCAACCGTTCGGCCGCGCGCTCGCTACGCGGTCCCCACCCCCACGAAGGACTCCCTCAGGTACTCGTGAACCGCCTGTTCCGGGACCCGGAAGGACCTGCCCACCCGGATCGCCGGCAGATGACCGCTGTGCACCAAGCGGTACACGGTCATCTTGGACACGCGCATCACCGAGGCGACTTCCGCCACGGTCAGAAACTTGACCTCGTTGAGAGGCCGTTCAGCAGCAGCCATGACCCACCTGTACCTTCCGCTACGCGACGCCCACCGGCTTCCCCTCCGGTGACTCTTCGTCGCCGAGCGCTCACACCCAGACTAGGGGCGGGTGGTACGAGTGGGGAAGAGGAGCCACCTTCGGCTGTTTACCGTGACAGACACGCTCGATTGAGTACATAGCGCGTGAGGGGGCGGTAGGAGGCGGAGCGCACGCCGTCGTCCACCGGTACGGCCACGGACACCTGCCCCTCCGCCTCTCCGACGAACAGCGCGGGATCATCCGTATCGGCGAGCCCGATGGCTTCGATACCCAGCTGACCTGCGCCGCAGACCCATCCGTGGTCGCCGATCACCAGCTCGGGCAGCGGCCCGCCGGACTCGGCCGCGCTCTCCAGGGCGGCCCGGACCGGCAGCGCGGAGTGGGAGTGCGCCCCCGGCACACGCCCGTCGGGCGGCGGTCCCGGCTCCCGCACGAACGCGACCCCGCGTACGTGGTCGAGGACGTACGTACGTAGACCGAACCGGGTCGTCATGTCGACACATCTCCCCTGCGCGGGGGTGAGGACAGGACATCCCGCCGACGACAAAGCGTCTGCGAGCGCGACGTAGAAACCGAGCAGACGGTGCGGATGACCGGTCCCGAACAGCACCGGAGCCCGCCGCGCCGCGGCCTCCCCCAGCCGCGCCGCGAAGGCGTCGAGCCGGCGCACCGTACGCTCCGGATCGATGACGTCGAGCCCCGACCGGTGCGACGGGTCACCCGACACCCCGCACTTCTCGGCCATCAACCGCAGCAGATCGGCCTCGCCCCACCCCCCGGCGGGATCGAGACCGAGCAACACCCGGGGGTCCCGCGCCGCGAACAGCCGATAGCTGCGCAGGCTCGCCTCCCGCGTCGTCGCGACCGTCCCGGCCAACCCCGCCGCCAACAGATGCGCCCGCAGCGCCCCGGTACTCAACACCCTCCCGATGCTGCCGGGAAAACACCTGCCGTGACGTCAGAATCCGTGCGCCGCCGCACCGTTGGCGTAACTGCGAGGGTACGTGTCAGGGCAGCAGGCCACGCAGCGGGAACACCGCCCGACGGGTGGCGAGCACCGACTGATCGAGCCGGTCGGCCGGGTCGTAACCCTCGGCCCAGTCCCGGAAGCCGACCGGCCACCGCCCGTCCGTCATCCGCTCCGGCCCCCGCTGCCGGGTCCGCGCGTACACCTCGTCCCGCCACGACGGCGGGATCACCGACGCCGGCCCGACCGGCGCGTGCGCCGCGATCCCCACCAGGTGCGTCCACGACCGGGGCACGACGTCGACCACGGCGTACCCGCCCCCGCCCAGCGCCACCCAGCGCCCGTCCGCGTGGGCGTGCGCCAGTTCGTGGCAGGCCTCCTGCACCGCCCGCTGCGCGTCCAGCGACACCGCCAGGTGGGCCAGCGGGTCCTCGAAGTGGGTGTCCGCGCCGTGCTGGGTGACGAGCACCTGCGGCCGGAACTCCGCGAGCAGTTCCGGTACGACGGCGTGGAAGGCCCGCAGCCAGCCGGCGTCGCCGGTCCCGGCCGGCAGCGCCAGGTTCACCGCCCCGCCCTCCGCCGCTCCGGACCCACCCGTCTCCTCCGGCCAGCCCGTCTGCGGGAACAGCGTCCTCGGGTGCTCGTGCAGCGAGATCGTCAGGACCCTCGGGTCGTCCCAGAACGCCGCCTGCACCCCGTCCCCGTGGTGCACGTCCACGTCCACGTACGCGACGCGCTCGGCACCGAGCTCGAGGAGGCGGGCGACGGCCAGCGAGGCGTCGTTGTAGATGCAGAACCCGGAGGCGGCACCGGGCATCGCGTGGTGCAGTCCGCCCGCGAAGTTCACCGCGTGCGCGGCCTCCCCGCGCCACACCGCCTCGGCGGCCCCCACCGACTGGCCGGCGATCAGCGCGGACACCTCGTGCATCCCGGGGAACGCCGGGTCGTCGACCGTGCCGAGCCCGTACGCATGGTCGGCCCGCCGCGGCTCGGCGGACGCCGCCCGCACGGCCGCCACGTAGTCCTCGCGGTGGACCAGCCGCAGCGTGGAGTCCCCGGCGGGCTTGGCGGCCACCACGTCGACGGCCCGGTCGAGCCCGAAGGCCCGCACCAGTCCCATGGTCAGCGCGAGCCGCACCGGGTCCATCGGGTGCTCGGGCCCGAAGTCGTACCCGGTGACAGCTTCATCCCACATCAACAGTGTGCGGCCGCTCATGCCCGCCACCGTATCGGGCGCCTCGCGCGCCGAACGACGTGGCGTACACCACCGTCACCAGGACGAGGACCATCGGCACGAGCATCGCGCCCCGGTAGCTCCAGGCCTCGCCGAGCGCCCCGACGAGCGGTGAGCCGATGAGGAAGCCCACGTAGTTGAAGACGTTGAGCCGGGCGACGGCCGCGTCGCTGTCGCCGGGGAACAGCCGCCCGGCGGCGGCGAAGGTCTGGGGTACGAGCACGCTCAGGCCGAGGCCGAGCACGGTGAACCCGGCGAGCCCCGCCCAGGCCGCCGGCGCCACCGCCACCACCGCGAACCCGAGGGCCGCGAGGACGGCCCCGCCCCTCACCACGGCGGCCGCCCCGAACCGCCGCACGGCCGGGTCCCCGACCGCCCGCCCGAGGAGCGTCGTCACCATGTACGCGTTGTACGGCACGGTCGCCAGCTCCTCCGAACCGCCGAGCACGTCCTGGAGGTACTTCGCCGACCAGTTGGAGACGGTGGAGTCGCCGATGTACGCGAAGCTCATCACCAGGCAGAGCGGCAGCAGCAGCCGGAACGGCACTCCGCCCGCCGCCCGCCCGGCTCCGCTCCCGTCCTCGGGCACGCGGTCCCCGTCGGCGTACCACCGGCTCGCGGCGAGGGCGGCGGGCAGCAGGACGGCGACGGCGGGGAGGTACGACATCAGCAGCGTCAGGTCCCCGTACGCCCCGGCCCACGCCAGCGAGGCGCCGAGGATGCCGCCGAGGCTGTACGAGGCGTGGAAGCCGAGCATGATGCTCCGCCCGTACGCCCGCTGGAGGTTGACCCCCAGCATGTTCATGGCCGCGTCCAGGGCGCCGACGGCGAGCCCGAACCCGCCGAGGACGAGGGCCGCCTGCCACAGTTCGTTCCCGGCGCCGACGCCCAGGAGTGCCAGGAGGACGAGGGGCTGGGCCCACCGCAGCACGGCGGCGGGCCCGGCGCGGGCGGCGAGCTTCTCGGTCACCACGCTCGCGACCCCGGCGAGGACGGGCACGGCCGCGAGGAAGGCGGGCAGCAGCCCGTCGGATATGCCGTACCGGTCCTGGACGGCCGGTATGCGGGTCACGAGCAGGGCGAAGGTGACCCCTTGCACGAAGAAGGCGACCGCCAGGGAGACCCGCCCACGCCGCAACCGCGCATCCGTCATGGCGGCTCAGCGTAGGACCGGCACCTACCGCTGGGTAGTCCGGTCACAGACCCAATGTGGCGGGCAGTTCCTCCATCCTCCGGAGGTACCCGCGGGCTCCGGGAAGCTTCTCGGCGGGAGTCATCGCGGTGAATCCGTACACGTCCATGCCGGCCGCCAGGGCGGCCCGCACGCCGAGGCCGCTGTCCTCGACGACCACGCACCGCTCGGGGGCGACGCCCATGCGGGCGGCGGCGTGGAGGAAGAGGTCGGGTTCGGGCTTGCCCCGGCCGACGTCCTCGGCGCTGAAGATGTTCTCGTCGCGGAACCAGCTGTCGAGCCCGGCGGTGCGGTGTCCGACGCGGATGCGTTCGTGGCTCCCGGAGGAGGCGACGCAGTACGGGATCTCCTCGCGCGCGAGCCGGCCGAGGACCTCGGCGGCCCCGGCGACGGCCCGCAGCTCCTTCTCGAAGGCGGCGAAGACCCGGGCGTGGAAGGTGTCGTCGAACTCCGCCGGCAGCCGCTGCCCGGTCCGCTCCTCGATGAGCTCGTGGATGCGGTGCATGGCGGAGCCCATGTAGTCCCGCACCGACTCCTCGTAGGTGGTGGGGTGCCCGAGCTCGGTGAGGTAACCGGCGAGGAGCCGGTTCGATATCGGCTCGCTGTCGACGAGCACCCCGTCGTTGTCGAAGATGACCAGGTCGTAGCGCATGACCACACCTTAGGGGTCCGGAACGCAGGAAAGCCCCGCACCAGAAGGTGCGGGGCTTTCCCACAATAATTGTTCGGCGGCGTCCTACTCTCCCACAGGGTCCCCCCTGCAGTACCATCGGCGCTGAAAGGCTTAGCTTCCGGGTTCGGAATGT